>CALWSW010000033.1 GCA_944384305.1 uncultured Christensenellaceae bacterium | reverse complement strand
CTAATTCGAGCGACGGCAACGCTGAAATGGGCCAAAGCAGGCCCGTTCAGGCGTATAGCCCCTTGTCTACTAAGGGTGAATAAAAAGAAAGGGTGTGTGTTTATGAAAGTCCAGCAAAAAAGCCGCGTAACGCGGCCGCCGGCCTCCCCGGCCGCCGCGCAGCAGACCGCGGGCAGCACAGGCAGCAGGCTGCGGGGCATCGACTGGGTCAAGCTGATCGTATCGCTCGCCACGCCCGCCGCCGTGGGGGCGCTGACGGCGGTGCTCACCAAAGACAAGACCGGCCCGGTATACGCCGCACTGCGCAAACCGCCCCTTTCGCCGCCGGGCGAAGTGTTCCCCTGGGTGTGGACAGCGCTGTATTTGCTGATGGGCATTGCCCTGTACCTGGCCTGGAGCTCCCGCCACGAAGGCAGCAAAACCAAGGCGCTGGCGGCGTTTTTTGTGCAGCTCGCCCTCAACGCCGCCTGGCCGCTGGTCTTCTTTTTGGCGCAGGATCTGCTGCTTTCGGCCGTGATCGCCCTGGCGCTGCTTTTTGCAGTAGCGGTTGCCTTCACGCTCTTTCGCCGGGAAGCGCGGGTGGCGGGGCTGCTACTCGTGCCCTACCTGCTGTGGGCAGCCTTTGCGGCTTATCTTTCGCTGGGGGTGGCTTTATTGAATTAATTGGGAGCTGCCGCAAAGGCTATTGCCGACTAAGCGAATTTTGCACCGTTCGCTTGGCCGCACCTTTTCGGTTTTTGGCCGGCGAACGGTGCACGGTAGCTTTCAAATAAAAAGCTCTTTCGAATCTGGCAAATAAATTGTCAGATTCGGCCGCACAAATTCTGAAGCTGCCGCAGGGCTGAAGTTCTTGCTTTTCTTATCTTCAGTAAACTTTTCAGGCTTCAAAATTCGTTTTTCTGGTTGGTTTTACGTTGAGCTCTGGCTGAATCTTTCCTTCTATCGTTCCGTGTATTTGTTCAAAAGCCTTGATGTCTTTTCGAATCAGCACAAGAATATGGCTGTTGACCGAGCGGCCTTCGTAATCCGCCACGAAGCCAAGTTTTCGGAGCATTTCCTCCTCAATGCGGATCGACACGCTCTTTACAGCCATAAAACCTACTCCCATAACTATACGATGGGTCCATTTTATAGCCAATCCACAACGGAAAGTTTGATTTAGCTATATGATATATCCAAGAAAATCCAATTTTCGAGGTTATTATGAAAATAGCGATCGTTGGTTCCAGAGGGTTAAAGATCACAGCCGAAGAGCTGGAGCGCTGCCTTCCCGAAAACGTCACCGAGATCATTTCGGGCGGGGCGCGGGGCATCGACCGCTGTGCCAGAGCTTACGCCCGATCGCGCGGCCTTCCGCTTACGGAATTTTTGCCGGATTACGCCGCCTACGGCAGGTCCGCCCCCCTGCGGCGCAACCGGGAGATCGTTGCACGGGCCGACCTTGTGCTGGCGTTTTGGGACGGTTCCTCCCGCGGGACGCGGTTCGTTCTGGAACAGTGCAAAAAGAGCGGCAAGCCCGTAAAGGTGTTCCTGCCCACATAAATAACGCGGCCAAAGCCGCTCCCAAAGCGCCGCTTTCGGGCGTGGGGGCGGCTTTTTTTGCGCCGTTATTTGAAAAAAGAGCGGCCAACGCAAAAAATCTTTTTTGTTTTTCAGGAACATTTTGCCTGCCCGGCTCGTTTGTAAATTAGAATCAGATCACAACAAGGCCCGCAAAACGCGCGGCCATTCCGAAAAAAGAAGCCGCTTTTCCGTTCTTTTGAAAGGAGGGCCCATGAAACTGAACAAAAAATCCCTTCTGGCACTGTTTGCGGCGCTGCTTCTGCTCTTTGCCGCCGGCTGTTCCGCCGGCGCGCAGAACAACGCCACCGCCGACTCTGCCCCCAGCGCGCCCAACGCCAGCTACCAGGAGATAGGCGAAATGGACATGGGCAGCGGCGCTGCGTCTGAATCCGCGCCCAGCGGCGAAACCGGCGGCCTGCTCGCCGACGGCGCGCTGCTTTGGGAAGACGCCGACCCCTCGCAGAAAATGATCTACACCGTTTCGATCGAGGGGGAGACCCACGACTTTGACGGCGCCGTGAGCGGCTTAACAGGGCTTGCCGCCGAACTGGGCGGGTATGTGGAAGCTTCCGAGCAGTACGGCCGCGTGCCCACCAGCTGGGGGGAGAGCGGGCGCAATGCTTACCTGACGCTGCGCCTGCCCACCAGCGGCCTGACGGAATTTTTGCAGCGGGCGAACGAGCTGATCGACATTTACAGCCAATCCGCCTCGGCCGAAAACATCACCAACGCCTATTACGACACCGAGGCCCGCAAGGAAAGCTACGAGGCCCAGCTGACCCGCCTGCGCGAGCTGCTTGCCGAGGCACAGGACCTCGCCGACGTGCTGGCCATCGAATCGGAGATCACCCGTGTGCAGTACGAGCTGGATTCTTTGACCGGCCAGCTCAAGCAGTACGACAACCAGGTGGAATACTCCACCGTTCATGTGCGGCTGTACGAGCTGAGCAGCCTGGAGCGCCCGCAGTCGCAGGAGCCCACGCTGGGCGAGCGCATTGGCGACGCCTTTACCGACGGCCTGCGCGGCGCGGGTGAGGCGGCCGAAGACTTTGCGGTGTGGCTGGTCCGCTCGCTGCCCGCCCTGCTCGTCATCGCAGTGCTCGTCGTGGTGGTGGTGCTGCTCGTAAAGCGGCACAGAAAGAAGCGGTACCCCGCGGGCCGGCCCCGCCGCAAGGACCCGCCGGTGATGCCCCCGCCCGCCCCCGGCCCTAACGCCCCCGACCCCGCCAAGGAGGAAGCTAACGCCCCCGCAGAAAAGAGCGGGCCCGATGCCCCCGGGCAGCCCTGACCCCTGACATTTGGCCGGGGCGTGCCCCGGCCCCACATAACAAAACAAAATACCCCAAGCAAAACAAGGAGGAACCAAACCATGAAACGCAACGCGAAAAAGCTGTTGACGGCGCTGCTGGCCGCCGCCATGCTGGCCCTGTGCTTTGCCTCGCTGGCCGCTACCGCCACAGTGGTGCCGACCGTTACCGTAAACGCCACGGCCGAGCTGGAAGTAGAGCCCGACATTGCCTACGTTTCGCTGGGCGTGAGCACCACCGAGACTACGGCCGAAGCCGCCAAGCGCAACAACACCGCGGTGATGAACCGCGTGCTTGCCGCCGTGAAGGGCGAAGGCGTGGCCGAAAAGGACATGGACACCAGCCTGTACATGAGCACCAACTACCGCTGGACGGACGACAACGGGCGCATCATCACCGGCTACACGGTGGACAACAACCTGACCATTACCGTGCGGAACGTCGACGAGGTGGGCGACATTGTGGACGCCGCCATGAACGCCGGCGCCAACGAGTTCAACAGTGTGCGCTTTGATTTGGACGATGACGAAGCCTATTACCTGGAAGCCCTGGCCGCAGCCACCAAAAAGGCCCAGAAGCGCGCCAGCACCATGGTAATGGCTGCCGGCGGCAAGCTGGGCGCTGTGGCCAGCATGAGCATGGGCAATGTGCGTTTCGACCCCATTTACGAGTACCCCGAAGAAGACGCTGTGGCAGACACCGACACCGAAGCGGGCATGCCCACCGGGTCCGGCTCGAACTCTGCCTCCATCGGCAGCACCATTCAGGCCGGCACCATCACAGTTTCGGCAACGGTGACCATTGCTTACCGGATCGACTAACAACTCTATCAGTGTTTCGCAGGGAAGGCCATAGACCTTCCCTGCGAGTCTTTCCTGCCTCGCCTGCTGCTCGGCCGGCAAGACAGGCATAGAACAAAATCTTTCAGATCTTATCCGTTTGGGCGCAAAGCGCCCAAGCCGGAGCAAAGCTTTCCCCGCCCGCCGAAAACGGCTGGGCGGGGCTTTTATCAAACGGGTCCATTTTTGCGTTTCGTTTACAAAACACAAGGTGCGGCCAAGCAAACGGTGAAAAACTCGTGAAACAGGTGATCGCCTATTTTGCAACGGCTCCGTTTTAAAAACAGCCAGGGGCGAAGGAAATTTCCTTCGCCCCTGGCTGTTTTGGGTTTATCGTTTATTCAATGGCAATGCGGGTGCTGCCGCCAAGTGCCGGCGCGTCGTACTTCGGGAAGTGGATCTTCAGCACGCCCGACTCGAACCTGCACTTCACATCTTCCATGCGCACATCGCCCACGTAGAAGCTTCTGCTGCAGGAACCCACGGTGCGCTCGCGGCGGATGTAGCGGCCCTTCTTCTCTTCTTCTTCTTTGTCGAGCCCCTTGGCTGCGCTGACCGTCAGGTAACCGTTCTGCAGATCGACCGCGACCTCTTCCTTCTTAAAGCCGGGCAGGTCGATATCCAGCTCATAGCCGTCGGAAACCTCCCGAACGTCGGTCTTCATCAGGTTCTTGGCATGACGGCCGTACAGCGGGTTCCTCCGGCCGAAGAAGTTCTTTTCAAAGTCGTCATCGAAAAATTCATCAAAAAGGTTTTCACCGAAAATGCTGGGCAACATTGTTGTTTCCTCCTGTTCTTGATTTGCTCCCCCTCCTTGGGGAAGCTCCTGGAGGTCTTACTGGCCTCGTTCCCTCTTGGAACACCCATATCATAGCGCGCGTTGTTAGCACTGTCAAGAGGCGAGTGCTAAAATCCAAAAATAAGTCACAAAAGACTTATTTTTGACATATTTTTTGGTTCTAAAGCCTTTCATGGGCGATCCCACAAAAAACCGGCTGGCAAAAACGCATTTTACCAGCCGGTTTCACTGAAATTATGTTCAAATTTTCCCTTTATGGCCTAGCTTTTCGGGCTTTGCTGGGCGGTCGAGCCGCACAGGCAGCTCACCACAAACTGCACGTAGCCTTCTTTCCCCTCGCCGTTGAGGTGGATGCCGTCGCTGTAGAACCACTCGGGGTGTTCTTCGCCCACCGAGGCCCAGTCGATGACCGTGAGGTTGGGATTGTTTTCGGCCAGGACTTCTATGGCTTCGTTGGCCTCTTCCTGCCAGGAAAGACGCTTGCCGTACACGTTGATCCAATACACCTGGCGTTCCGGGCCGATGGCGTCGAGCAGCGACTGCCCAATGGATTGCTTGAACGCGCCGTTGGTGCCCAGCGCGAGCACCACAGTGTCGCTTAAAATGCCCTGGTCTTTCATGTTCTGCACAATTTTCTTGGCGTCCCACACCTGGCGGGATTCGGCCGCGTTGATGGCGCAGTTGGGCAGCGCCTCCTGCAGCTCGCGGTAAGCGCCGAGCATGACCGAATCGCCCAGCATGGTGGCCTGCAGGGTCTGCGGGCTGCAAGTTTCCTGCGGCGGGTCTTCCGCTGCGCCCTCTGCCTCCCCGTCCGCCGGGGCGCCTTGCTCACCGCTTGCCTGCAGCTCGTCCGCAGGCGCTTCCGGCGGCGTTTCGCCCGCGGCCTCCTCTGCCGGCGCCGGGGTGGGCGTGGGCTGGCTTGCCGCTTGCTGCAGCTGCTGCTGCATGGCCTCGTAGTTTTCCTTCAGCTCGGCTTCGAGCTGCTGCTGATCCTCCGGCGCGCGCTCGGCCGGGGCCATGCAAATACCGTATCCGCTTACGGCAACAGCACACAGCACCACCGCAAGGGCGGCAAGGGCTTTGAATTTCCGCATTCCGTTCTCCTGATACAAACAAAAGGGCCGCGGCCCCTTTGCAGGGTGTTACACATTGTTTGGGCGGGTTTGCGCCCTTCGCAGTTCGGCCGGCTTTTTGCCCGGCTTTTCTTTTGGGGCTTTTACAGCGCGCAGGCCGTCGAGCAGCAGCCGGCTGCCCTGCACGAACAAAAAGGTCAGCAGCAGCACCAACAGCAGCAGTGGCAACGAAAGGTCGTCCGCCCCCGAAAGCCGCGCGCAGCAGAACAATATGGGGTAGTGCCACAGGTAGATCTCGTAACTGCGCTGCCCCATCCACAACAGGGGCTGGCGGTCGATGGCCCGCCCAATGGGCAGGCGCAGCGAAGCGGCGAGCATCACCATGCCGGCAAAGAGCAGGGTAAAAAGAGCCATACCGCCCTGGTACATGAAGCCTTGCTGGCCGTCAAACAGAAAATAGCCGGCAAGCGTTGCCGCCGTGCCAAGGGCAAAAGCCGCAATGCCGATCTTTTTTTTACCGGAAGAGAGCGCAGGCGCGGCCTTTCTTTTTAAGGTGCCGGCATATGCCCCCACAAAGAAGGCAAAGGCGCGGGTATCGGTGCCGTAATACAGGCGCGAAACGTCCTGCCCCGGGCGGTAGAGCGCGGCCATGGCCGCCGCCGATGCCACCGCCAGCACCAAAAAGAGGTTTCTGGCCTGCAGGCGGGGCCAGCGCGCATCGAGCGCCTTGTAGAGCTTAAAGAACAACGGCCACAGCAGGCACACCTGGATCTGTACCGCCAGAAACCACAGGTGGGTAAAGGCCGACGCGCTGGAGAGCCGGGCAAAGTACGAGGACTGCTGCGCGATCTGCCACCAGTTGTTGTAGCCAAAGACCACGCTCAACAGCTCGCGGCGGATGCCCCGCAGCTCGTCCTGCAAAAAGAGCGTAAAAAAGCAGGTCACGAAGACCAGCATCAAAAGCAGGGCGGGGTATAGGCGCAGCACGCGCTTTTTGTAAAACTCGCCCGTTCGGAAGCGGCCTTTTGAAGCGGAACGTTCGCTGGTGACCGAAAGCAGGTAGCCCGAGATCACCCAAAAGAGCAGCACGCCCAAATACCCACCGCGAAGGACACCGGGCAGCAGGTGGTACCCCACCACGCCCAAAATGGCAAGGGCGCGCAGGCCGTCCAGCCCTGCAATGTGCCCGCTTTTTGTTAAGCTTGCGCCCCCGCTCATGCCCGTTTCCCCCTCTGTTTGCGAAATCAGCATCAACATTATAACAGGCCAGGCGGCGGATTGCACTCAATTTCGTCGAAATTTGGCGAAGGCCGGCACCGGTAAAATCCGGCCCTTTTTGCCCTACTCAAAGGAAAATTCCGAATATTTCCAACCCTGTTGCCCCACTTTTTGTACCCTTGGCACAGCTTTTGAAAGCGTAGGCCCCACACAGGGCACACGGAGTGTTAAATTATTTACAATTTATTCATATTTTAGTTTTTTCGCCCTTGCGTTCTTGCAGCCATTTGTTGCACAAGGCCGGGCCTGCACCCTTCTTTCCCCGCCGGTGGTTCCCAAAAGCAAAATCCCGGCCGGGCTTGGCCCAGCCGGGATTTTGCTTGTTTAGTTCCCCAGTACGCGGGAAAGGAAGGCCCGCGTCCGTTCGTTCTTGGGGTTGGTAAAAATGACCTCGGGCGTATCGTCTTCTGCAATGACGCCGTTTTCCATAAAGCACACCCGGTGGGAAACATCCCGCGCAAAGGCCATTTCGTGCGTGACCACCAGCATGGTCAATCCGGTGGTGGCCAGGCCGCGCATCACGCGCAGCACCTCGCCCACCATTTCGGGGTCCAGAGCGCTCGTGGGCTCGTCAAACAGCAGCACCTCGGGTTCCATGGCCAAAGCGCGCGCAATGGCCACGCGCTGCTTCTGCCCGCCGGAGAGCTGCTTGGGCTTGGCTTCCTGGTACTGCAGCATGCCCACACGCTCCAAAAAGTCCTTGGCGCTCTTTTCGGCGTCGGCACGGTTCTTTTTGAGCACCTTCATCTGCCCGATCACGCAGTTCTGCAGCACGGTCATGTTATTGAACAGGTTGAACTGCTGGAACACCATGCCCACCTTGGCGCGGTACTTGGAAAGCGGCACCGAACCGTCCTGGATATTGCGGCCATGGTACAAGATCTCTCCGCTCGTGGGCTCAGTGAGCAGGTTGATACAGCGCAGAAGGGTGGACTTGCCGCTGCCCGACGCCCCGATGATGCACACCACCTCGCCCTTGTCGGCGGTGAAGTTGATGTCGCGCAGCACGGTGTTTTCGCCAAACTTCTTTTCCAGGTGGTGAATATCGAACACCCTTTCGCGGGCTGTGGTTTCGGCCATCACTTTTCCCCCCCTTCAAGATCCTGGCGCACCGTGAGCTCGGCGGCAGGCACGGTTTGCGAACCGTGGATGACGTAGTTTTCCGGCCCGTCCATGCGGCGCTCGATGTAGCGCAGGATGCGCGTGACCGTAAAGGTCATGACGAAGTAGATGACGCAGGCGATGACCGAAGCCTCAAAGAAGCGCACATAGGCGCCCGCCGCCATGCGCATGGCAAAGAACACCTCGGAGACCGTAATGACCGAAAGCACCGAGCTGTCCTTGATGTTGACCACGAACTCGTTGCCCACGCTGGGCAGGATGTTGCGGATGGCCTGGGGCAGCACCACGTGCACCATGGTCTGCCAGTGCGTCATGCCGATGGACTGCGCGCCTTCGGTCTGGCCGGGGTCGATGGAAATGACGCCGCCGCGCACGATCTCGGACATATACGCGCCGGTGTTGATGGAGATGACGAACATACCCACCCACAGCACGTAGTCGCTGCTGAGCGAGGCGAACACGCCGTAGTAAATGACCATGGCCTGCACCATCATGGGCGTGCTGCGGAAGACCTCGATATAAACCATAAAAATGCCGCGCAGCACCTTGAGCACGCCGCGCTTTAACAACGGGTCGGACTTGGAGACCGGTATGGTGCGCACAATGGCCACCAGCAGGCCGATGAGAAAGCCGATGATGGTGCCCACCACGGCCATCAGGAGCGTGGTGCCCGCACCCCACAAAAAGGTCGGCCAGTATTCCTGCAGGAGCCGAACGACCCAATCCCAGAATGTCATGTTTTTCTTCTGCCTTTCGCTAGAATAGTAAAACGCACGGCGTCTTTCAGGCACTGGTGTGCGCCTGAAAGGGCCGCTCAAAGAAGGGCGTATTATTTACGCCAAAGCCCACAGGGGTCTCCTGTGGGCAGAGCGGGCCGCAGATCGCCCAGCCGGGCGGTTTGCGGCCGCGCCGGGGGCGTGCTGGCGGCGAGGGCGGGGCTTGCCCCGCCCTCGCGTTCGCCGCGCTTATTCCTCGCTCAGGGGCTGGTTTTCCACAGCCTGGTTCATCAGCTCTTCGCGCTCTTCGGGGGTGATCTCGGCAAGAATGCCGTTGATCTGCTCCAGAAGCTCGGTGTTGCCCTTCTTCACCGCCACGGCGATGGAGGTGTCGTCCGGGCTGGCTTCAAAGCCCTGGCCCTCGGCAAACTCCACATAGGTGAGGTCAGGGTTGGCGGTCACGGCCGAAACGGCGCCGGGGCGCTCGGAAACGTAGCCGTCGATCTTGCCGGAGTTGAGCGCCACGACCATGGCCGGGAAGGTCTCCATGGCGGTCTGCTTGTTCACGTCCGGAATCTGATCGATAACGGAGTAATGGAAGGTGTTGAGCTGGCCGGTGATGCGCGCGCCGGAGAAATCGTCCAGGCTGTCGGCTTCGGCGTAAGCGCCGTCTTTCCTCACGACCATGACGAGCTGCGACTCATAGTAGTTGTCGCTGAAATCGACCGAGAGCTTGCGCTCTTCGGTGGCGGACATGCCGGCGATGACGGCGTCCACCTTGCCGGAGTTCAGGGCGGGGATCAGGCCGTCCCACTCGGTCTGCACGATCTCGAGCTCCTTGCCCAAACCGTCTGCAATGCGCTTGGCGATCTGCACATCGTACCCGTCGGCATAGCCGTTGGCGTAAGCCACGGCGGTGTCGCTCGGGCTCGTCTGCGCCCAGTTGTAGGGCGCGTAGTTGCACTCCATGCCCACGCGGAACACGTTGGAGCTTTCGCTGCCGTCAGAAGCTGCGCCGCCGTCGGCGGTCTCGCCGCTGGTGGAGCTGCAGGCAGCAAGGCCCAGGCAGCACACAAGGGTCAGGGCTGCAAGCAGTACGCTGATGAGTTTCTTCATTTGGATCGTTCCTTTCTCCTACGCTGAAATGGGAAGCTTATTCTTTCAAAAGATTGCTGTGTTGCAGGTATTTTCTCACCAATATGCGCGTTCGTCAAGCAAAAACCGCAAAACGATTGGGAATCTTGCCGCAAGGGCGCACAAAAGCGGCCTGGCCGGGGCAGGGCCTGCAGCGCCGCCCCGGCCGTTATGCAGCTTGTGCGTTCAGCCCACCACGATGTTGACGATGTTGCGCACCACGATGACCTTCCTGACGCTCTTGCCCGCCATGGCGTTCTGCACGGCCTGCTGTTCCATGGCGGCCTTTTCTACCTCTTCGGCCGAAAGCCCGGCAGGGAGGGTGATGCGCGCGCGGATCTTGCCGTTTACCTGCACGCCGTACTCCACTTCCTGCCTGGTCAGGCTGGCCTCGTCGTACTGGGGCCACTCCTGGTTGAAGATGGAGTAGGGGTACCCCGCCTGCTCCCACAGCTCCTCGGTAAAGTGCGGGGCAAAGGGGGCGAGGATGAGCAGCAGGTCCTTCACGGCCGCTTCCAGGTGCCTGCCGTTCACGGCGCCGCCGTCCACGTATTTATACAGGGCGTTCACGTATTCCATCATGCGGGCGATGGCGGTGTTGAACTGGAAGCGGTCCAGGTCGTTCCCCACGGCCTTGATGGTGTTGGCCCGCACGTAGTCGAGTTCCCCGCCGGCGGCGTCCTCCTTGGCGTTTGCGCCGCGCAGGCCCTTGGCGCGCTCGGCCAGGCGCTCCACGCGCTCCAGGAAGCGCGCCACCGACTTGATGCCGTCGTCGTTCCAGCGGCCGCCTTCGATGTAGGCAAAGCCGAACTGCAGATACATCCGGAAGACGTCCGAGCCGTACTTCTGGATGTAGGTGTCCGGCGAGATGACGTTGCCGCGGCTCTTGGACATTTTGTAGCCGTCCGGCCCCAGGATGGTGCCCTGGTGCACCAGGCGCAAAAAGGGTTCGTCAAAGTCCAGATACCCCATGTCGCGGAAGGCCTTTACAAAGAAGCGGGCGTAAATGAGGTGCATACAGGCGTGTTCCGCGCCGCCCACGTAGGTATCCACCGGGCACAGGGCGTCCACCTTTTCGCGGTCCCAGGCCGCCTTGTCGTTGTGGGAGTCGCAGTAGCGCAAAAAGTACCACGACGAGCACATAAAGGTGTCCATGGTGTCGGGGTCGCGCCTGGCGGGCGCGCCGCACACCGGGCAGGTGGTGTTCATGAACTCCTCGCACTTCAGAAGCGGGCTGGTGCCGTCGGGGGTGAAGTCCACGTCGTAGGGCAGCTTCAGGGGCAGCTGGTCTTCAGGGATGGGCACCACGCCGCAGTGCGGGCAGTGCACCATGGGAATGGGGCAGCCCCAGTACCGCTGGCGGGAAATGATCCAGTCGCGCAGGCGGTAGGTCACCTTTTCGCCGCCCAGGCCCTTTTCCTTCAAAGCGGCCAGCACGGCCTTCTTGCCCTCTTCGCTCGAAAGCCCATTGAACTCGCCGGAGTTGATCATGTAACCGTACTCGTGGCTGGGCAGGGGGTGCGCTTCACCGTCCTTGTAGCCGATGACCGGCTCGATGGGCAGGCCGTACTTGGTGGCGAACTCAAAGTCGCGCTCGTCGTGCGCCGGCACGCCCATGACGATGCCCGTGCCGTAGGTGGCCAGCACGTAGTCTGAAATATAGATGGGCACCTTGCGGCCGTTGATGGGATTGATGGCGTAGCTGCCCGTAAAGGCGCCGGTCTTTTCGCGCGTGGAGGACTGGCGCTCGATCTCGCTGGCCTTGGCGGCGTACTCTTTGTAGGCCTCGATCTCGGCCTTCTGCTCGGGGGTGGTGATCTCGTCCACCATGGCGTGCTCCGGCGAGAACACCACGTAGGTCACGCCAAAAAGCGTGTCCGGCCGGGTGGTGAACACCGAAAACTCCCTGCCGCTCTCGGTTTTGAAGAACACCTCGCCGCCCACCGACTTGCCGATCCAGTTCTTCTGCATGAGCTTGGTCTTTTCCGGCCAGTCGAGGGTATCGAGCCCGCTCAAAAGCTCTTCGGCGTACTTGGTGATGCGGAAGCACCACTGCGTGAGGTGCTTGCGGGTAACGGGCGTGCCGCAGCGCTCGCAGGTGCCGTCGGAAAGCACCTGCTCGTTGGCGAGCGTGGTGTTGCAGGAAGGGCACCAGTTGACGGGCATCTCCTTGCGGTAGGCCAGGCCGTGCTTATAGAGCTGCAAAAAGCACCACTGCGTCCAGCGGTAGTAGTCCGGCATGCAGGTCTTGACCTCGGTATTCCAGTCAAAGGTCGCGCCCATGCGCTTGAGCTGGTGCTCCATGGTCTCGATGTTGGCGATGGTCGAGTCCATGGGGTGGATGCCGGTCTTGATGGCGTAGTTTTCGGCGGGCAGGCCAAAGGCGTCGAACCCCATGGGGTGGAAGACGTTGTAGCCCTGCATCCGCTTAAAGCGGGCGTAAGAGTCGGTGAGGCCGTAGTTGTACCAATGCCCCACGTGCAGCTTTGCACCGGAGGGGTAAGAGAACATCTCCAGCACGTAAAACTTCTTTTTCTTCGAGCGCTCGTCGAACTTGTAAAGCCCGGTCTCTTCCCACTTCTTCTGCCACTTTTCCTCGATGCGGTTGTAATCCATTGCCATAACTCCTTCGGTGTTTCGGGCGCGCCCCTCGCGCCGCCCGTTGGATTCCAAAAACAAAAGCCTTCGCCACACAAGAGGCGAAAGCTTGCTTCCACGGTACCACTCTTTTTCGCGGGGCGCGCAAAAAACGCCCCTGCGGTCTTTCGGCCCGGTTAACGTCGGGCAAGCCCGCCCGCGGCTAATGGGGTGCGCCCCGTTCGCACGCGGAAGCTCTGCGGCGAGTTCGGCCGGCCTGTTCCGCCGCCTTTCACCCATTGGCGGCTCTCTTTGGGAACCTTTGCCCGCTTACTGCTCCGCTTCACAGCAAGTTCCAACATTCAGCTGTAAAGAACAAAAAAAGTTTACCCTACAGCGTCGAAAAAGTCAAGAAAAACCCGCGCTTTCGGGGCTGCCGCAAAGGTTCCTGTCTATTTCGCGGGTTTTTTCGCCGTTTGCTTTGGGTACTCCCGGCGAACAGAGGTTGCAGCGCAGCTTTTCTTTCAAAAAACCCGGCGAATCCGACCATCAAATCGTCAGATTCGATCACACAAATCCTGAATCCGCCGTAGTTCTAAAAACGACGGTTCCGTGCGTCTGTTTTAAAACGGCCCCCGTTGCGCCGGACGGCCGCGCCCGCGCCCCCCTGCGCCCTCTGCTCTTCCGCTGCAAAGCCCCCTTACCTTTTATATTGGGCCGGATTTTTACCGGGGTTTTGTTGACCACCGCAACGATGCCGTGTATAATCGTAATGCCCGCTTGCAATGTTCGGGTGTTTTGGCCTGCAAAACCGCGGCGTTTGGCCCGGCTGCGGCCCTTTGTGCGATATTCCCCCGGCGCGCCCGGGTTTACAGGAGTTTTTGCCATGAAATACACCACCCTTGCGTCGCTCGGCGTCTGCCTGCCGCGCATTTTGCTCCCGCGAAGGGGCATCGACCTCGCCAAATGGGCGGTGGTCGCCTGCGACCAGTACACCTCTGAGCCGGAGTACTGGCAGGAAGTAGACGCCCTGACCGGTTCTGCGCCCTCCGCCCTGCGCCTCATTCTGCCCGAAGTCTATTTGGACGGCAAGCACGACGAAGCCGCCCTTTCCGCCGGCGTCCTGCAGTCCATGGAAGACTACCAGAACAACGGCGTGTTCGCCGAATTGGGCGAGGGCGCGGTGCTCGTCACCCGCTCGGTCAACGGCAAGGTCCGCACCGGGCTGCTGCTCGCCTTTGACTTGGAGTGCTACGACTACACGCCGGGCAGCGCGCCCCTCATCCGCCCCACCGAGGGTACCGTGACCGAGCGGGTCATGGCGCGCCTGGCTCTGCGCAAGGCCGCCACGGTCGAGCTGCCGCACATTCTCATGCTGCTCGACGACCCGGAATGCACCGTCATTGAGCCGCTGCGCGCGCAGCCCAGCCGCCGGGTGTACAACTTTGAACTGATGCAAAACGGCGGCCACATCGCCGGCGATTACCTGCCCGCCTCCTCGCTTGCCGGCCTTACAGAGGCGCTTGCCGCCCTGGCCGAAAAGCTCGACGGCCGCGAAGGCAAGCCCCTGATGCTTTACGCCGTGGGCGACGGCAACCACTCCCTTGCCGCCGCCAAGGCCGCGTGGGAAGCTTTAAAGCCCACCCTGCCCGAAGCCGAGCGCCAGACCCACCCCGCCCGCTACGCTCTGTGCGAGCTGGTAAACCTGCACGACCCGGGCATCGTGTTCGAGCCCATCCACCGCGTGCTTTTCGGCGCGGGAGAAGGCTTTGCAGAAGAGCTGCGCGCCATTTTGGCCGAACAGAACCAGGGCGCAGAGTTCCGCCTGCTTGCCGAGGACTCGCCGGGTGTGCTGGCCCCCAACTGCCACGCGCTTTTGTGCCTGCAAAACGGCCGCCGCGGGGTGTTTTTGGTGAACGGCCCCCGGCAGAACCTGCCGGTGGGCACGCTGCAAAAGGCGCTGGAAGCTTACCTTGCCCGCCACGAAGGCGCGCGGCTGGACTACATTCACGGCACAGAGGCGCTAACAAAACTTTCTGCCGCGCCCAACGCCGCCGGCTTCCTGCTGCCCCCCATGGAAAAGGAAGATCTGTTTACCACCGTGCTGACCGACGGCGTGCTGCCCAAAAAGACCTTCTCTATGGGCGAGGCCAACGAAAAGCGCTATTATTTGGAGGCGCGCGCCTTGCGGCCGCGCACCTTTGCCAGCTATTGAGGAGGAACCCCCATGCTCAAAGCAGTTAAGTTCGGCGGCAGTTCGCTCGCTGACGCCCACCAGTTCCAAAAGGTGCGCGACATCATTCTGGCCGACCCGGCCCGGCGGTTCGTCGTGCCCAGCGCGCCCGGCCGCCGCCACGACGGCGACGACAAGATCACCGATCTTCTTTACGCCACCCAGCGGCTTGCCGCGGCTGGCGAACCCATTGACGAGACCTTTGGGAAGATCTTTGCGCGCTACACCGGCATCCGCAGCGAACTCGGCCTTTCGACCGACATCGAATCCGCCCTTGCCAAAGTTAAGAAGGACATTCTTGGCGGCGCTTCGGCCGACTACGCCGCCAGCCGGGGCGAATACCTCAACGGCCTGCTGCTCGCCGACTACCTGGGCTACGAATTCGTAGACCCCGCCCGCTTCATTCTGTTCGACGAGGGCGGCCGCTTCCTGCCCGAAGAAACCAACGACCGCGGCGCTTTTTTAAAAACCGTTGAGCGCGCGGTGGTGCCGGGCTTTTACGGCGCAAAGCCCGACGGCAGCATCCACACCTTCTCGCGCGGGGGGTCGGACATTACCGGCGCCATCGTCGCCCGCGCCATCGAGGCCGATGTGTACGAAAACTGGACCGATGTTTCGGGCTTTTTGATGGCCGACCCGCGCATTGTGCACAACCCCGCGCCCATCCGCACCGTCACTTATTCCGAGCTGCGCGAGCTCGCCTACATGGGTGCCACCGTGCTGCACGAAGAGTCCATCTTCCCCGTGCGCCAGGCCTGCATCCCCATCAATGTGCGCAACACCAACAAGCCCGAGGAAGACGGCACCATGATCGTGCACGAGGCCGAGGACTACACCGCCCACTGCGCCATCACCGGCATTGCCGGCAAAAAGGGCTTTACGGTCATCAACATTGAAAAAGACCAGATGAACACCGAGGTGGGCTTTGCCTGCCGGGTGCTGCAGGTGCTCGCCAAGCACGGCGTTTCCATCGAGCACATGCCCACCGGCATCGACACGCTTTCGGTCATCGTCTCCGGCTCCTCACTGCCGCCCGAAAAGCGCGACACCGTCATCAACGAGATCATGCTCACCTGCGAGCCCGACTCCGTCGAGATCCACGACGACATCGCCCTCATCGCCGTCGTCGGCCGCGGCATGATCAACCGCGTGGGTACCAGCGCGCGCATCTTTACCGCGCTCTCCTCCGACGGCGTCAACATCCGCATGATCGACCAGGGCTCGAGCGAAATGAACATCATCATCGGGGTGGAAGAAGCGCAGTTTGCTGCGGCGGTCAACGCCATTTACTACGCCTTCCAGTATTGACGCGCCCTGCGGCGCAAAATGGCGCCGCACCGCAAAGCAGGCCCGGTACAGTGTGTACCGGGCCTGCTTTTTATCTTGCCCTTCTTCTCTTTTGCCTTTGCTCAATCGTTGTAATACCCGCTGCTGAGCGCATCGTACAGCTTGTTGTAGCGCGCGTAGGCAGCGTCGTAAGCCGCGAAGTTTTCGGGGTTGGGCTGGAAGGTGCGGTCGATGCGGCAGGCCTGCTTGGAAGCGTCCTCGGCGTCCTTAAAGATGCCGACGCCAATGCCGCCAATGAGCGCCGCGCCCAGGCAGGCCGCTTCTTCGGCGGTGGTGACCAGAATGGGGGTTTGGAAAATATCGGCAAACATCTGGCACCACATGGGCGAGCGAGTCGCGCCGCCGGCCAGGCGGATGCCGCTGAGCGTCACGCCGCACTTGAGCTGGTGGTCCAGCACCACCTTCAGCTCATAGCAGATGCCCTCCATCACCGCGCGGGCCATTTCGGCCTTGGTGGTGCCCAGGCGCAGGCCGGCAAAGCCGCCGGCGCAGTTGGGGTTGGCGCGCACGCCGTCGGCGCCCTGCAGATAGCTCAAGTAGGTCACGCCGTTGGCCCCCGGCGGCACCGAGGCGATCTCGTTGTTGATCATGTCGTAGCTGGAAATGCCGCTGGCCGCGCCCGCCGCTTTTTCGAGCTCGCAGAACACGTCGCGGAACCAGCGGTAGCTCGAGGCCGCGCAGGAGGTCGAGCCCTCGATCGTCCAGGTCTGGGTGGGAACGTAGGGCTTGATCATCATCAATCCGTAGGGGTCGCGCACTTTTTTGTGCGAGGTCACGAAAATGGCGCCGTAGGTGCCCACCACCATGGAGACTTCGCCGTCGGCGTAGTTGCCCGTGCCAAAGGCCGAGCAGCAGCAGTCCATAGCCCCCACGCACAGCGGGCAGCCCACGGGCAGGCCGGTCAGGGCCGAAATGTCTTCCTTTACATGGCCGATGACCTCGCCCAGCTTGGCGACCCGGGGCAGCATGGATTCGTCCACGCCCAAGATCTTCATCATCTTGGGGCTCCACTTGTAGTCGTCCACCGCCAGAAGGCCCAAACGCCCGCAGGAAGAACCGTCGGCGGCAAACTCGTCTGCCCCGAACTTGTAGAGCGCGTAGTCCATAGAAGTGGCGATGCGCGTCACCTTGGCCCACACCTCGGGCTGGTGCTTCTTGATCCAGTACAGCTTGCTGATGGCCTGGGTGATCTGGGTGGCGCCCACTTCCTTATAGGTCTCTTCCTTGGAAAGAACGGTAAAGAGCTCCTCCTGCTCGGCCACCGAACGCACGTCCTGCCAGCCGATAAAGTTGCGCACCGGCTCGTTGTCTTCGCCCAGCACGCACACCAGCGAGCCCTGGGTGGAAAAAGACGCACAGGCGATGTCTTTGGGGTCGACGCCCGATTTTTCTACCGCTTCTTTGCAGGATTCGTACCCTTAGTAGACAAGGGGCTATACGCCTGAACGGGCCTGCTTTGGCCCATTTCAGCGTTGCCGTCGCTCGAATT
>CALWSW010000032.1 GCA_944384305.1 uncultured Christensenellaceae bacterium | reverse complement strand
AGTACGAGAAAATGCGCGCCTGGCTGACCCGGCTGCTGCGCGCAGAACCAGAAAACCGCCGCCTTGCGGCCCTCAAGCAGAACCGTTTGAGCCGTGAAGGGCTGTACCGGTTTTCGATCTCCGGCGATGAACCCATCGCAGTGCTGCTGCTCGATTCGCCCCGCGGTTTGGCGCTTGCAGCGGAGTTTTCGCGGTTTTTGCGCTTTTTGGACCTTTCGGAGTTTGTGCTCGACGCGGTAGTGCTGCTCTCTTGCAGAGCCGCGGCAGACGATGCGCTGCTGCGGCGGTTCGAGGAGGCGTTTGGCGGGATCCGGCGGGTGAAGCTGCTCAAAGAACAGGAAACGAACCGGGTGGAGCGAGATCTTTTGCTCGCGGCCGCGCAGCTGATATTGCAGGAAGGCGGTGAAGGAGCGCAATGAAACGGGCGGCGCTTTACAGGGAACGGCCCAAGCTGGAACATGCCTGTTCGCTGGGCGGGTTTTCAGGGGAAGAGTACGTGATCACATTGCGGCCGGGCGTGGAAACGCCGCGGCCGTGGTGCAACATTCTGGCCGAAGAGGAGTTCGGCACTATGGTGAGCGAGAGCGGGGGCGGGTACACCTGGGCGCACAACAGCGCGTTGTTTAAGCTGACCCCGCACTTTAACGACCCTGTGCGCGACCTGCAGGGCGAGAGGCTGGAGCTTTGCTGCGAGGGTGCGCGAACCTCGGCTTATGGCGGCACTGTGACGCACGGGTTCGGCTTTTCCCGGTTCGAACAGGGGGAAAACGGGATCTTGAGCACGCTTGAGGTTTTTGTGCACGGTGGGGTCAAGGTGTGCCTGCTGCGGGTCAAAAACCCTTTTGTAGAAAGCAGGGAAGTGGCGGCCGAGTACTTTGCGGCATGGCAGATGGGCGAATCCCCGCGCGGCAGCGCCCTGCTTTACGCCTGGACGGAAGGGGGCGCGGCCTTTTGCCGGCAGGCGGGCGCGCGCGGCGGCGTGGCCTGCGCGTGCGCTGTGGGCGAGGGGGAAGGGCAGTGCGGCTGCAGCCTGCAGGAGTACCTGAAGCGCCCGGCGCTGCTGCAGGCCCGGGAAAGCGGCGGCGCAGACAGCTGTGCCGCACTGCGCCTGAGTTTTGTGCTTGGCGGCGGGGAAGAAAAGCGCTTGGCGTTTTTGCTGAGCTTTGACCGAACGGAAGAAAGCGCAAAAGCAAGGGTGGGGCAGCTTGGTGATCTGAAGAAGATCGACAACGCCTTTGCTGCGGTGCGGCGGCTTTGGAAGGAGCGCCTGGGGCGGCTGCGCGTAAAGACCGGCGATCCTGCGTTTGACCGGCTGATGAACGGGCGGCTGCTTTACCAGGTATGGTCTTCCCGCCTGCTCGCGCGCGCCGGGTACGACCAGCCCGGCGGCGCTTTTGGATTCCGCGACCAGCTGCAGGACGTGCTTGCCCTGCTCGAAAGCTGCCCGGCGCGCGTCAAAGAACAGCTGCTTTTGTGCGCGGCGCACCAGTTTCAGGCAGGCGACGTGATGCACTGGTGGCACCCGCCGGCCCTGGGGGTGCGCACGGCAATCAGCGACGACCGGCTGTTTTTGCCTTTTGTTGCGCTGTGGTACGAGCGTGTGACGGGTGATGCCGGCGTGTGGGACGTGCGCGCGCCCTATTTAAAGGACCAGCCCATTCCGCCCGGGCAAAAAGACCTGTATTTTGAGGCGCAGCCCGCCGAAGCAGACGGGAGCTTGTTTGAGCACTGCCTGCGCGCCATAGAAAAAAGCCTGACCCGCGGCGCACACGGCCTGCCGCTGATGGAGGGCGGCGACTGGAACGACGGCATGGACGAAGTGGGAAAAAACGGCGGGGAAAGCGTGTGGCTGGGGTGGTTTTTGTGCGCCGTGCTCTGCGATTTTTCGGCCCTTTGCCTGCGCCGTGGGGAAGCGGAGACCGCTAAAAGGCTGCAGGAAGAGGAGCGGAGGTACCGCATTGCGCTGGAACAGCACGGGTGGGACGGCGGCTACTACCGCCGGGCGTATTTCGCCGACGGCAGCCCGCTGGGCACAAAGGAAGCCGCAGAGTGCCGGATCGATGCCATTTCGCAGGCCTGGGCGGTGCTCGCCGGCGGGCCGCACAAGCGCGCAAAAGAGGCCATGGACGCTCTCCTTGCAGAGCTGTGGGACCGGAAAAACGGGATCTTAAAACTTCTGGACCCGCCGCTGGATGGGCACTTGCCCAAAACCGGGTATTTGCAGGATTACCCGGCCGGCATCCGCGAAAACGGCGGGCAGTATACCCACGCCGCGGCTTGGAGCATCCTTGCGCTCTGCCGGTTGGGGAAGCGCGAAAAAGCCTACGAGGTGTTTTCCACCGTCAACCCCATTCGCCACGCCGACAACGATTTTGTTCTTGAAACTTACAAAGGCGAACCCTACGCCGTGGCGGGCGATGTTTCGGGCGGGGAAAACGCCGGGCGCGCGGGGTGGACCTGGTACACCGGTGCGGCGGCGTGGCTGTACCGCGCGGGGCTGGAGCTTATGGGGTTTGCCATGCAGGGCGGCGAGGCCAGGCTGAGCAGGGCGGCGCCCCAGCTCGGCGCCGTGCAGGTGTGGCTGGACGGCAAACCGGTCCCGCAGGCCGGAGAAGCGGCAAAAGAAGGGCAGAGCGGCAAAGGGCCTTCGTGACAACCCCGGCGGTTTGTGTTATGCTTTTTCCATTACAGTGCCCTTGAAAAGACGCGCCGGACGGCCGGATGCGCTTGCGGGGCGCGCTGCAGGAGGAAGCGATGGAACGATACACCACGGGGTTTTTGCCGGTAACGCGCGAAGAAATGGAAGCGCGGGGCTGGGAGCGCCCGGATTTTTGGTGACGGGCGACGCTTATGTGGACCACCCCAGTTTTGGCACGGCGATCATCTCGCGCGTGCTGGAAAACGCGGGCTACAAGGTCGCCATCATCCCCCAGCCGGACTGGCATTCCACCAGGGATTTCAAGCGGTTTGGCCGGCCCAGGCTGGGGTTTTTGGTCAATTCCGGCAACATGGACTCCATGGTCAACCACTACACCGCCGACCGCAAACGCAGAAGCAACGACGCTTACACCCCTGGCGGCAGGGCGGGCGCGCGCCCCGACCGGGCGGTCATCGTCTACTGCAACCGCATCCGTGAGGCTTACCGCCGCATGCCCGTCGTCATCGGCGGCATCGAGGCTTCGTTGCGGCGCTTTGCGCATTACGATTACTGGGACGACAAGGTCCGCCGTTCTATCCTTATCGACTCCGGGGCCGATATTTTGCTTTACGGCATGGGCGAGCGCTCGATCGTGGAGGTGGCGGACGCCCTGGAGGGTGGCCTGCCCATCGAGCAGATCACCTACATTGCGGGTTCTGCTTACCACACGCAGGAAAAGCCGGGGTGCAAAATCCTGCCTTCGTTTGAGGAGATCTCGGCCGACAAGCGGCTGTACGCCGAGGCCTTTATGGCGCAGTACCGGGAGACCGACGCCATTAACGGCAGGGCTTTGGCCCAGCTGCAGGACGGCCGCAATTACGTCGTGGTCAACCCGCCTGCCATGCCGCTGACCACCCGGGAGATGGACGAAGTTTACGCCTTGCCCTATATGCGCGCGCCGTACGGCGGCTACAAAGAGAAGATCCCCGCTATTGAGGAGATCGAATTTTCCATCACCTCCTGCCGGGGGTGCTTTGGCGCCTGCAATTTCTGCGCGCTCACCTACCACCAGGGCCGCACCATCCAGGTGCGCAGCCACGAATCCATTTTGGAAGAAGCGGAGCTTTTGACCCGCCAGCCCAATTTTAAAGGGTACATTCACGACGTAGGCGGCCCCACGGCCAATTTCCGCCAGCCTTCGTGCAAAGAGCAGCTCACGCGCGGCGTGTGCCGCAACCGACAGTGCCTCGCCCCCAAAAAGTGTCCCAATTTGGTGGTTTCGCACGAGGATTACCGGCAGCTGCTCGCAAAGCTCCGGCAGGTCAAGGGGGTCAAAAAGGTGTTCGTGCGCTCCGGGCTGCGCTACGACTATATGATGTATGACAAGGACAACCGGTTTTTTACCGACCTTTTGCAGTACCACGTGAGCGGACAGCTCAAAGTAGCGCCCGAACACGTCGTCGGCCGCGTGCTGGACAAAATGGGAAAGCCCCACGCCGAGCTCTACGAGCGCTTCGAACAGAAGTTTTACGACTTGAACCGCAAGCTGGGCAAGGAACAGTACCTTGTGCCGTATTTGATGAGCAGCCACCCGGGCAGCGATATGGCTGCGGCGGTCGAACTGGCCTGCTGGCTCAAGGAACGGGGCATCCACCCCGAACAGGTGCAGGATTTTTACCCAACGCCCGGCACGCTTTCTACGGCCATGTTTTACACCGGCCTGGACCCCAGGGATATGAGCGAGGTGTACGTGCCCCGCTCCCCGCGGGAAAAACGTCTGCAGCGGGCGCTTTTGCAATGGTTCGTGCCCAAAAATGCGCCGTTGGTGCGCGAGGCGCTGAGGCTTGCTGAACGGGAAGACCTGATCGGGTACGGCAAGCACTGCCTGGTGCGCCCAGAGGGCGGAATGCGCGAAGCCGAGCGCGCGGGCAGGGGCAAAGCTGCGCCCGGCCGGGCCAAGCGCCCCGCGCCCGCGGGGAAAAAGCCGGGACGCAGGGCAAAACCGCGCAAGAGAAGTAAGTAGCGAGAGGGGGAGTGGCCCGTGGGCGTAACGATTCGGGAACTCTTGGAACTGCCCTGCTTAAAAGGGGCGCATGTTGCGGCCGGCGCGGCCGGGCTCGACCGGGTGGTGACCTCGGTCTCGGTGCTGGAGTACAGCGTGACCGGCAACGTGCAGGACGCGTTTTATGAAGAAAACGCCTGGTCGGGCGGGGAACTCGTGATCAGCGCCCTGGCGGGCGTGGCGCACGATGTGGAGGCACAGTGCCGCAACGTGCGGAACCTTGCAGCGGTGGGCGAGGTTGGCCTGGTGCTCTTTTACGTGGGCATTCTGATCCCGCGGGTGGACGAGCGGGTGCAGGCGCTGTGCGACGAGCTGGGATTCCCCCTGATCGTCATGCCGGAAAACCGCCTGAACCTGCGCTACAGCGAGGTCATCTGCGAGGTGTTTGAGCGGATCTTGCAGGACCGCCAGGGAACAGTCAGCTTGATGAGCGACGTGTTGAACCAGGTGGCCGGATTGCGGGAACACCAGCGCAGCGTCGACACCGTGCTCAAAATGCTCAGCGACCACGTGCGCTCTTCCGCCGTACTTACCGACGCCCGCGGCAGGGTGCTCAACGCCGTCGCCTGGCCGCGCACGCTGGAATTTGACCCGGAGTGCGTGGTAAAGGATCATTTGCCCGCCGCAGGCAGCAGCCGGTGGGAGCAACAGGTTGCCGGCAGGCAGATGGCGGTCTGCCGCATTGCCATAGAGGAAAGCAGCACGCCCATGCAGCTCTTTTTTCTCACCGAAGGGGAGCCGCTTTCAACGGAGCTGATCCGCCAGGGCGTCGAGGTCGTGCGCCTTGCGGCCAATCTGTGGAGCAGAGACCACGCGCAGGTAGTGGTTTCGGAGCTGGTGCGCGCCATTTTAAAGGACGAGCCCATCAAAATGCGGCGCCTGGCCGAGATCTTCCACATCGATGTAGCGTCCATCCATTCCATGTGGGTCGTGGAGTGCGAAGGCGGCGCCAAGGAAAAATTTTTGCAGTGCGCGCCGGAGTTTGCGCGCGAAGCGCTCGCCCACCGCTGCAGCACGGTGGTGGCGGATGTTTACGAGGGAGCGCTGGTCGCCTTTATGGACTGGCCGGCGGCGGCCGGCGACTGCGCCGGCGTGACCGCAGCGCTCGTGGAACACTTTGCCGCGCAAGGAATGGAGTGCAGCGCGGTGTTCTGCCAGGAATTGCCCGATACCACGGCGGTGCGCGAAGCGTATTTGACCATTCGGGAGTCGCTTTTTGACGGCCGGAAGATCTGGCCGGGGCAGCGGGTGTTTTCGCTGCAGGAAGCCCGGTTTGCCAAGCGCTGCCGGGGCATTGTGGAACGGGGAGAAAACGCGCTGCAGGAGGGCATGAGGCCGCTGAGCCCTTTAAAGGCGGAGCGCGAAGAGGCCGAACTGTGCAGGACCCTGGCCGTTTACCTGCTCGACGCGGCGCAGAACGTCAGCGATACAGCAGACAGGCTCTTTTTGCATAAAAATACAGTAAAATACCGCTTGCAGCGCATTTCTGCGCGGTTGGGCAGCCGGGTGGGAAAGCTTCCGGAGCTGTTTGAACTCTATAGGGCCTGTGCGCTTGAACGGCTGGTCAACAGTTGATTTATTCGATTGAACAAATATTTTCGACAATAGGCGGGGGATTTGTGGTGAAATTCACAGGATTCTCCGGGCTTTTCGAAAAGGATGAGAGGTTGGCGCGGGGTTTTCTTTGGCCAAAAGGACAAAGAAAACCCCGCCGCTTTTTGTTCCGAGAATATTTACACAGAAAAAGCATGTTTACTATAATACCTGAGTATTGACACGGCGGGGGCCCCCGCCAGCAATCATCATTTTTTTAGGAGGGTTTTCCATGAACGACAAGAGCGGTTTTGAGATCCGCCCCGAACAGCGGCAAAGCTGGCTGTCCATCGCTCTGGTCTGGGCCGGCGGCATGATCTGTGTGCCCTGCCTGATGGTCGGCGGCGTGCTCTCGGGCGGCGGTCTTTCCATCGCCGAGATCATCGCCTCGATCTTCATTGGCTACGGTCTGATCTGCGCTTACATGATCTTCATCGGCATGGCGGCGTGCGACACCGGCCTGCCGGTCTCGGTCATGGCGGAGGGCGCCTTGGGCAGACAGGGCGCGCGCTTCATCATCAGCCTGCTGCTCGCTATCGCCTGCATCGGCTGGTTCGGCATCCAGTCCGCCACCTGCGGCGAGGCTTTTGCCAACATGCTGGGCGATATGCTGGGGTTTGAAGTTACGCCGCTGATCAAGGCCATCAGTTCCATCGTGTGGGGCGTCATCATGCTGGTCACGGCCTGCGCCGGCTTCAAGGGCCTCAAATGGCTCAACTACCTCGCGGTGCCGCTGCTGGTCATCGTCTGCCTGTACGGCCTCATCGCCGGCATCGTGCAGAACAACGGCGGCGAAGCCATTGTGAACTACAGCCCCGCGGTCTCTTCCGGCATGGTGTACGGCATCTCCATGGTCGTCGCTTCCTTTGCACTGGGCGGCGTCATTTCGGGCGATTACTGCCGCTACGCCAAGAACCGCGGCGACGTTGTGAAGTCTTCGATCGTGGGCGTCATTCCCGCCGGCCTCTTCATGCTGCTCACTGGCGCGCTTCTCAGTATCGTCACCGGGCAGTACGACGTTTCCATCATCCTCGGCACCGTTGGCGTGCCCCTGCTCGGCCTCATCGCCCTGGTGCTGGCCACCTGGACCACCAACGTCACCAATGCCTATTCGGGCGGCCTGGCGCTTTCCAACCTTCTGGGGTTTGACGAGAGCAAGTTTAAAATCACCACCGGCATTGCCGGCGCCATCGGCACTCTGCTGGCGGCGGTCGGCCTGCTGGCCGTGTTCACCAACTTCCTCAACCTCATGTCGGCCCTCATTCCGCCGCTCGCGGGCGTCATCATCGCCGACTACTGGATCGTCAACCACGGCAAGAAGGACCGATTCATCCGCCGCAAGGGCTGGTACGCCCCCGGCATGATCGCCTTTATCATCGGCGCTTTGGTCGCCTGCATCACCGGCGGTACCTTTGCTGCTTTCCCGGCGCTGAGCTTTTTGAACCTGCCCTTCTTCGTCGGCCCCATCAACGGCATCGTGGTGTCTTTGGTGGTGTACTGGATCGTTGCGAAGCTGATGCCTTCCAAGGCGGTGGCTGAAGCGCAGAGTGAAGCTGCGTAACAACGCTTTTTGCACGGCTGTGGCGCGCTCTTTGGAGCGCGCCGGCTGTGCGTTTTACGGTTTGTTATTTGATTGCGATAAAGAACAAAAAGGAGGAAAGGTTTTGCGAAAGATCGGTATTCCCGAAATCGAAGATATCGCGCTGGGCGCGGCGCTTTTGGGCGCTGGCGGCGGCGGTGACCCTTACATCGGCAAGCTCGTGGCGGTGGGCGCGGTGCAGGAGCACGGCCCTGTGACCCTGATCGAACCCGAAGAAGTGCCGGACGACGCGTTGGTCGTTCCCATTGCCATGATGGGCGCACCCACGGTGTTGGCCGAAAAGGCCGTGGGACGGGACGAGTACCAGACCCTGTACGACACGGTCTCTACCTTTTACGGCAAGCCTATTTACGCCTTTATGCCCATCGAGGCGGGCGGCGTGAACTCCATGTTGCCCATTGCGGCGGCGGCCAAGCTCGGCCTGCCCCTGGTGGACTGCGACGGCATGGGCCGCGCCTTCCCCGAACTGCAGATGGTCACGTTCACCATCGGCGGCGGCTCGGCCACCCCCATGGCGCTGGTGGATGAAAAGGGCAATTCCGCCATTTTCCGCACCATCACCAACAAGTGGACCGAGGACCTCGCCCGCGCGGTGACCATGGCCTGCGGCGGTTCGGTCTCGGTCTCGCTTTTTGCCATGGACGGCGCGTTCATGAAGAAGTACGGCGTGCACGGCATCGTCACCCGCAGCGAGCGGCTGGGGTCGGCCATCCGCCGGGTCAAGGAAAGCGCAGACGTTACGCCCGAAGAGAAATTCCTGGAGATCACCGAAGGCTTCAAGCTCTTTAAGGGCAAGATCGGCGACGTGCTGCGCGAGGTGCGCGGCGGGTTCAACTTCGGCAAAGTCGTGCTCGAAGGCATTGGCGAGTATAAGGGTAAGACCGCCTACGTGGAATTTCAGAACGAAAACCTCACCGCGGCGGTGGAAGGGGAAATTTTGGCGACCACGCCCGACCTCATCTGCCTGGTGGATACCGAGACCTTCATTCCCATTCCCACCGACGCTTTGAAGTACGGCAAACGCGCCATGGTGGTGGGGCTCAAGTGCTTCCCGCTGTGGCGCACAGAAGCCGGGCTGGAACTGGTGGGCCCGCGCTACTTTGGTGTAGATACCGACTACATCCCGCTGGAGGAACGCTCGAAAGGAGGGCAGCGCTGATGACGTACAAACTGGGTGTCGACGTGGGCGGCACCAACACCGACGCCACGCTGATCGACGAGAATCTGAACGTGGTGGCCTCGGTCAAGCGGCATACCACGCCTGAAGTTTACGACGGCATCCTTGCCGCCATTACGGCCGTATTGGAAGAATCCGGGGTTAACCGTGCCGACATCGTGCAGGCCATGCTGGGGACCACACAGTGCACCAACGCCATCGTCGAGCGCAAGTACCTCGCGCCCATCGGCGTGCTGCGCATCGGCGCGCCGGCAACGCTGGGCATCCCGCCCATGGTCGACTGGGCCGAAGACCTCAAAAAGATCGCCGTGCGCACCGCGGTGATCGCTGGCGGCTCCGAGTACGACGGCAAGCCCCTTGCGGCGCTCGACGAGGCGGCCGCCCGGAGCTTTTTTGAAGAGCTGAAGGCAGAGGGCGTGCAGTCGGTGGCGATCTCCTGCGTGTTCTCTACCGTCCGCAGTGACGACGAGCGCCGCGCTGCCGAACTCTGCCGCGAAGTCATGGGGAGCGATGTGCACATTTCCATCTCGAGCGAGATCGGTTCCATGGGTCTTGTGGAGCGCGAAAACGCCACCATTCTCAACGCGGCGCTCTATCGCGTAGCGGAATCCTTTACAGAGGGCTTTGCCCGCTCGCTCGCCGACTTGGGCGTGGTCAACGCAAAGGTCTACCTTTCGCAAAACGACGGCACGCTCATGACCATGGAATACGCCCGGCGCTACCCCATCCTTACCATTGCCTGCGGCCCCACGAACTCCATCCGCGGCGCTTCTTACCTGAGCAAGATGGAAAACGCCGTTGTGATTGACGTGGGCGGCACCACCACCGACTTCGGCGTCATTCAAAACGGCTTCCCGCGCGAGTCGAGCGTGGCGGTGACCATTGGCGGTGTGCGCACCAACTTCCGTATGCCGGACGTCATCTCCATTGGCCTGGGCGGCGGTTCCATCGTGCGGGAACGCCCCGACGGCAGCGTCACGGTCGGCCCGGACTCGGTGGGCTACCGCATCACCGAGGAGGCGCTGGTGTTCGGCGGCAGCGTCTGCACGGCGACTGATATTGCTGTGCGGCTCGGCATGGCCGATCTGGGCGACCCCGTGAAGGTCGCGCACCTTAGCGAGGAGTTTGCCCAAAAGGCGATGGCGGCTATCGTGGAGCTCGCCGAAGACGCCATCGACGCCATGAAGGTCTCGGCGGAGGATGTAGACGTTGTGCTCGTTGGCGGCGGCTCCATCATTTTGCCTGCTGAGCTTGCCGGCACCCGCCACGTGGCAAAGCCGAATTACGGCGGCGTGGCGAACGCCATCGGCTCGGCGATCTCTAAGGTCAGCGGCACGTACGAGCAGCTCGTGGACTACCTTGAGACCCCTCGCGAAAAGGCGCTCGAACGGGCGAAGGAGGAGGCCGCGGCCTTGGCTGTGGAGGCTGGCGCCGTGCCCGAGACCGTCGAGATCATCGATGTGGAGGACGTTCCCCTGGCCTACTACCCCGGTAATACCTGCCGCGTAAAGGTCAAGGCCGCGGGCGACCTGCGCTGAAACGAAGGCCACAGCAAAATCCCCCGGAGCATTTCGCTTCGGGGGATTTTGCTGTGGGGCTGTCGCAAAATAGGCGACAGCCTGTTTTGCGGGCTTTGCACCGTTTGCTTGGCCGCGCCTTGTGTTTTGCAACGGTTCCGAGGGAAGAAGCGCTCAATCCGGCTCCATGGTTTTTTTGAGCCAGCGCAGGGCAGCACCGATCTCGTCGATGCTTTCGTAGGTGTCGCTGTAAGGTTCGAGCATGACCGCGCCTTGATAGCCCTTTTGCCGCAAGCGCTCGCCCAGGTGCGCAAAGTCAAAGCTGCCCGTGCCCGGCATGGCGGTGAACATCCGCCCGCCGCTGGTGAAAACGTCGCAGGCGTGCAGGTGGCAGAGCCTGCTGCCCATGGCGTCGAGGATGCCGTAGGGGTCGCAGCCGCTGCGCGAGGCCTGCTTGACGTCGAAGGTGTAGCCCAGGCCGACGCCGTTTAAGTAGGGCTCGATGGAAGAGGGGAAGGAGGGGGAATCGAACAGGCACCAGCTGACGTTTTCCCACGCCAGGCGCAAGCCGTAGCGCCCCGCGAGCGCGCACAGTTCGGCGATGATGGGGCCGATGCGCCCGGCTTCGGCGTTTTTTAAAGCGCCGCGCATGGTGGGCGGCCCGTGCATGACGTAGTACTTTGCCCCCAGGATCTGCGCGCTTTGCAGCACCCGCTCAAAAATGCGCCAGGCGTCGTCGTGCTGGCGGACGGAAAGCGAAAAGAGCTGCGGCTCGAACTGCGTGCCCATGGGGTGCACCGAAACCACGCGCAGCCCAAGGGCGTCGGCCCGCTGCCTGAGCAGGTGGGCAAAGTCCGGCGTGTATTCTGAAAAACTCTCCAGATAGACTTCGCAGAGCGAAGCGCCCTGCTCGCGAATGTGGCACAGGGCGTCTTCAGTGGCTGCGCGGCGGTAGAACGCCGCGGTAGAGATCCCAAATTCCATAAACAAGGCTCCGGTCGTTTGCTGAGGGGCAGGCGCCCCGTTTGCTTCAGTATAGCATATTCGGCAGGGGATTTTAACCGCCTTTTAAGCTTGCGGCGCGCGGCAGTGCAGGACGCGCTACATTTGGCGTCTTTTGTGCCCCGCGGCACTTGACAAGAACAGAACATGCATTATAATGTAGTAGGACATTCAAAAAACGGTGGGCCAACGTGTAAGTTTGCACATGAAGGCTCCTAAAATGAAATAGGTATCCTTTAAATCTTGCATATTAAACCAACTTGTGAGGAGAACGCCATGAAGTCTGTTTCTACAAGATGCGCGGCAATCGCGCCCTCGCCTACGCTCGAGATCGACGCCAAGGCCGTTGCCATGCGCGAAGCCGGCATCAACGTCATTGGGTTTGGCGCCGGCCAGCCCGATTTCGACACCCCCCAGCACATCAAGGATGCCGCCATCAAGGCCATCAACGACGGCAAGACCAAGTACACGCCGGCCTCGGGCATCCTCGACCTGAAAAAGGCCGTGGTGGAAAAGTTCCAGCGCGACAATGGCCTGGTGTACGAACCCTCGCAGATTGTCGTTTCCAATGGCGCCAAGCACTCGCTCTTCAACGCCTTTGCCGCGGTGCTGAACGAGGGCGACGAGGTCATCGTGCCCGCTCCCTGCTGGGTGAGCTACCCCGAACTCATCAAGATCAACGGCGGCGTGCCGGTGTACGTGCATGGCCCGGCTGAGCAGGAGTTTAAGCCCACCGCCGCCCAGATGCGCGCGGCGCTGACCGAAAAGACCAAGGCCATTCTGCTCAACTCGCCCAACAACCCCTGCGGCTACGCGTATTCCCGCGAAGAGCTGCAGGAGATTGCCGACCTCGCCGTGGAACATGACCTCTTCGTCATTTCCGACGAGATCTACGAGTACCTGGTCTACGACGGCGCACAACATTGCTCCATCGCTTCACTTGGCGAAAAGATCAAAGAAAACACCATTGTGGTCAACGGTGTGTCGAAATCCTACGCCATGACCGGTTGGCGCATTGGCTATACCGCCAGCGCTCTGCCCATTGCCAAGGCCATGGGCAGCCTGCAGAGCCACGTGACCTCCAACCCCAACTCCATTGCCCAGTACGCCTCGGTCGCCGCCCTCAACGGCCCGCGCGAGGAGCTTGCGGCCATGGTCAAGGAGTTTTCGGAGCGCCGCGAGCTCATGGTCAAGCTCATCAACGGCATCGACGGCCTTTCCTGCGTGCCGCCCAAGGGCGCCTTCTACGTCATGATGAACGTGACGAGCGCGTTCGGAAAGAGCTACCACGGCAAAAAGATCGAAACTTCCGACGACTTCTGCAGCGCGGCGCTCGACGGCGTCAAGGTCGCGTTGGTGCCCGGCGGCCCCTTCCTTGCCGAAGGCTTCTGCCGCCTGTCCTACGCGACCTCCCGCAAGAACATTGAAGAGGGCCTTGCCCGCATTGCGCAGTTCATGTCGGAGCTCGTGTGATCCCAGCATAAGGAGGTAAAAACCAGCAACATGAAAATGGAGGAGAACAAGAACCGCGCTCTCTCCTTTCTGAATAAGAAAGTAGAGTTTTCCCACAAGACCAACGTTTTGGAAGAAAACGTTTACAAATACGGGCTGCAGGACGTTCCTGTGCCCAACCTTTACCGCCACCTTTACGACTACGAGCACGTGCCCAAGGTCACCTTCAACTTCCGGAACGTGCCGATGCACATGCCCGAAGAGATTTGGATCACCGACACTTCCTTCCGCGACGGCCAGCAGTCCCGTTCGCCCTTTACGGTGCAGCAGATCGTTGACCTGTTTAAGTTGCAGTCCAAGCTGGGCGGCCCCAAGGGCATCATCCGCCAGAGCGAGTTCTTCGTGTACACCGAAAATGACCGCGAAGCGGTGCGCAAGTGCCAGGAGCTCGGCCTGCGGTTCCCCGAGATCACCACGTGGATCCGCGCCAACGAAAAGGACTTTGACCTGGTCAAGGAAATGGGCGTGAAGGAGACGGGCATTCTGGTCTCCTGCTCGGACTACCACATCTTCAACAAGATGCACCTCACCCGCAAGCAGGCCATGGAAAAGTACCTGGGCGTGGTAAAAATGGCGCTCGACCGCGGCATTCGACCGCGCTGCCATTTTGAAGACATTACCCGCGCCGACTTCTACGGCTTTGTGGTACCCTTTGCCAACGAGCTGATGAAGCTTTCGGCCGAAAGCGGCATCCCCATCAAGATTCGTGCCTGCGACACCATGGGCTTCGGCGTGTCTTACCCCGGCGTGGCGCTGCCCCGCTCGGTCCCGGGCATCGTCTACGGCCTGCGCCATTATTCCGACGTTCCCAGTGAGTGCCTGGAGTGGCACGGCCACAACGACTTCTACAAGGTTGTCACCAACGCCGCCACGGCCTGGCTGTACGGCTGCAGCGCGGTCAACTGCTCCATGCTCGGCATCGGCGAGCGCACGGGCAACTGCCCCACCGAGGCCATGGTCATGGAATACTGCTCGCTGCGCGGCACCGACGACGGCATGGACCTTTCGGTCATCACCGAGATCGCCGAGTACTTCGAGCGCGAGTGCGACTACGAGATCCCGCCCCGCACACCGTTTGTGGGCCGTTCCTTCAACGCCACCCGCGCGGGCATCCACGCCGACGGCATGCTCAAGGACGAGGAGATCTACAACGTGTTCGACACCGCCAAGATCCTCAACCGCCCGGCCAAGGTCATGATCGACTCGCACTCCGGCCTTGCGGGCATCGCCCACTGGATCAACAGCTATTATCGCCTGCCCGAAGAGGCCAAGGTGGATAAAAAAGACCCGGCTGTGGCCGCCATCAAAGAGCAGGTGGACGCCGAGTACGCTTCTGGCCGCAACACCGTTATGGGCGACTCCGAGCTCGAAAACATCTTTAAGGATGTTGCGCCGCAGCTCGAGAAGAAGTGCGCCTACCACCTGAATTAACAAAACAGCGGGAAGGCCGAAACCGCAAAAGGCCCCGAAAAGCTATTGAAAGGCTTTTCGGGGCCTTTTGCGGGCTTTGGATTAGGTGCTTTAGCAAAGAGGCGCCGCCAAGGGCGGCGCCTCTTTGCTAAAGCACCTAATCCAAAGCCCCTGGCAGAGCCGGGGGCTTTTGTGCGCCGGGCTGCCGGAAGGCACTTTACTTTAATTTTACATGGCGCACCCTTGCAGAGCGGGGTTTTTTGCCGTTATTATGTAAGAAGCAACAGCAAAATGCAGCGGGTGGGCGCGGTTTGCCAAAAAATTTTAACACAAAGCGCCCCGCTACCCCGTTTTGCGGGGGCGGCCCTGCGCATTCTGCCAACAAGGGAGGGAGAATACCGTATGAACGAGGAGCATCCAGTGACCCAGGATGTCTACGCTGCCAAGGGCAGCATGCAGGAAGCGGACCTGTTGATCCAGAAATATCTGCCGTTCATCAAAAAGGAGACGGCGAAATTTTTGCAGCGCCCGCCCATCGAAGGGCAGGACGACGAGCTTTCCATCGCCATGCTCGCCTTCCACGAGGCGGTGCAGCACTACACCAGCAGCCGCGGCGCTTTTTTGCCCTATGCTGCGCTCACCATCAAGAACCGGCTGATCGATTACCGCAGAAGGGAACAGCGGCATCATCAAGCGGTATCGCTCGACGCGCCGGCAAACGGCAGCGACGCGCCGCTTTCCAGCACGCTGGCAGGTGGCAGCGACCACGGCGAGGAACTGGTGCTGCGGGAGGCCACGAGGGAAGAGATCGAAGAGCTTTCCCGGCAGATGGCAAAGTTTGGCGTGACCCTTACGGACGTGGCGGAAAACTGCCCGCGCCAGCAGCGCACGCTCGAAGCCTGCCGCAAAGTGCTGCGCTGTGCCAAGGAAACGCCTGGGCTGCTCGATGAGCTGCTGCACTCCGGCAGGCTGCCGGTGGCCAGGCTGACGGCAGGCAGCGGCGTGGAGCGCAAGACCATTGAGCGCCACCGCAAGTACCTTGTGGCGCTGCTGCTCATCTATACGAACGGCTATGAACTGATCCGCGATCACATCAAGCGGGTGCTGAAGGGAGGTGCCGGCCGTTGAAATACATCGTTATGGAATGCTTCCCGAGCTATGCTGTGCTGCTCGATGAGGAAGGGCGTTTTTTTAAAGCCGCCAACCTTCATTACCAGGTGGGGCAGGCCGTGTTTGATCCGGTTTTGATGAAAGAAGCCGGCCGCAAAAAGCGCCCGGCGCTTCGTTGGCTGGCGGGCGGCATAGCCGCGGCGGCTGCCTGCTGCCTGCTGTTTTTTGGCGTTGCTTATTACCAGAATTATTGGGCGCCTTACACTGAACTTTACCTTACCATCAACCCCGAAGTGCAGATCGACCTCAACCGCCAGGGCGGCGTTGTGGGGGTGAGCGGGCAGAACGAAGAGGGCGCGGAGCTGGTAGAAGGCTACGACGCGCGCGGCAAGGACAAGGTGGAAGTGACCGGCGACCTCATCGACCGCGCGATCGATCTGGGTTACCTCAGCGAAGGCGGAAGGGTCTCCATCGCCATCGACGCGCCGGAGGAAGCGCTGTTTGAGGAATATGGCGTAGAACTTCGCACAGGGGTAACGGAGCACCTTGACGGGCGCTTGCAGGTGACCGTGGAGATCGTGAGCTATGACGCCGCTGTGCCTGAACCGGAAAAGACGCCTGCGCCCACACAGAGCCCTGTGCCGGAACCGCCAGCCGAGCCCACCCCTGCGGCAACGCCGGTCTATCTGCCGCAGGAGGATACCGATTACAGCGATACGGACTACGGCCCGAACGCCGATGGTGTGACCGACTACGACGATACGGATTACGGCCCGAACGCCGACGGTGTGACCGACTACGGCGATACGGATTACGGCCCGAACGCCGATGGCGTGACTGACTACAGCGATACGGATTACGACGATACCGATTACGGCGATCGGGACGACGGCCGCGACGACGACGATACGGACTACGACGACCGCGGCGATGATGACGGCGATGACGGCGATTGAGCACCCGGGGAAATAAGACCGGCAAAAAATAAAAAATTTTTCCAAGGTACCCCGGTTTTGGCAAATGGGCCGCGCAGTCTATAGACAAAGCAAATCGAAAGGAGCGACCCCAATGAAACTCAAAAACAAACTGTTCGCTATGATTCTCGCTTTGACCTTGATCGTTGCCCTGCTTGTGACCGGCTGTACACCGGCGGAGGACATGGCTTCGGCTCTTGCCCTTCCCAACGGCGCACAGCAGGCCGAGCTGGCAGCCGAAGGCGGCGTGCTGGTGCTCAGCGTCAATCCCGAGATCGGCGTGGAATACGACCGTGACGGCCTGGTGACCGGCGTGACCGGAAGGAACGACGACGGCAGAAAGGTCGTTGCCGGTTATAACGATTACATTGGCAAACCCTGCAACGACGTGGTGCAAGAGCTGATCGTAAAAATCAATGAAGCCGGCTACTTTGTGGAAGAAGTGGAAGGGGAAAACCGGCGGATCGTCATCGAGATCGAACCCGGCTCTGCGCTGCCCCAGCAGGACTTTTTGCAGAGCATCGCCGCCAACACGCAGGAGACTGTGCGCGGCCTCAACCTCTCTTCCAATGTCGCGGCGCACGACGACAGTGCGCTCCCTGCCGCGCAGCCCGGTTACCTCTCGCCGGTAGAAGCGCGCAAAGCAGCCTTGGAACAGGCGGGGGTGAACGCTTCGGATGTGACCTTTGAAGAAAGAGAATTCGATTACGACGACGGCCGCGCGGTTTATGAAGTGGAGTTTTCGGCTAACGGCGTTCGCTACGACTACGAGATCGACGCCAAGACCGGGAAGATCTTAAGGGAAGAACAAAAGGTCAGCATCGGCAACGACGGCGGCGTTTCGATCGATGACCGGTATCACGACACCGACTACGGCCCCAATAGCGACGGCGTGACGGACTACGACGACACCGACTACGGCCCCAATAGCGACGGCGTGACGGACTACGACGACACCGA
>CALWSW010000031.1 GCA_944384305.1 uncultured Christensenellaceae bacterium | reverse complement strand
TCTTGGAATCGTCTGGCTTTTTTTCGTTCGTCTTTTTCACACTCTATACAGTTTTCAAGGTCCTTCCCGTCCGGGGGCTCAGCTCCCCAGGCGGCTTGATTATAATACCACCCCGCCTCCCCTATGTCAACTACTTTTTTGCCAAATTTTTTATTTCTTTTTTTGCCCCCTGTTTCAGGCTTGCCGGCCCCACTCTTCCCGCAGCAGGGAGTAGAGCATCATATCCTCTCTCTTTCCATTTTTTACGGCGTTCTGGCGCAGCCTGCCCTCCAGCGTGAACCCGGCTTTTTCCAGCACCCGGCAGGAAGCGCGGTTGCGCGCGAAGGGTTCGGCGTAAAGGCGCACCAAATCGGTGTTGGCAAAAAGCCAGGCGCAGGCCGCGCGCACCGCGGCCGTCGTGATGCCCCTGCCCCAATAAGGCTCGCCGATGTAATACCCCAGCTCGGCCGTATAGCGGTGGATGTTCTTCTGCCGCTCTGCCGTCAGGCTGCCCACGACGGCGCCCTCCGCCACGATCGCCCGGGCAAAGACATCGTTGGGGCAAGCGTTAAGCATCTGCGCCAGAAACTGTTCGGCGTGGGCCGTTGTATAAGGAAAGGGCAGGCCGTCGCGCAGGTTGTCCTGCACTTTTTTGTTGTTGATCAGGCCCGCGAGCGCCGGCGCGTCCGCCAAACGCCAGGGTCTCAGTTCGATCTTCATTACTGTTTCCTCATCTGCACCAAATATCAAGGGGCTGTCGCAAAATAGGCAACGGCCCCTTCCTTCTTCATTTTTACAGGCGCCGCAGCCCGCCGTCAGGTCAGGCTCAGCTTCATATCCCCTTCGCGGATCCAGCCCGCCCGGCGGAAGAGCCGGTCAAAGAGCAGGGTCAACAGGGCAGGCAGCACGAAGTGCATGGCCGCGATCTCCAGCAAAAGGAGCCACGCGGGCGTGCTCGCCGACATGGCCGCCCACGCGCCGAACTGCCCCACCAGGCCGCTCGTGCCCATGCCCGCGCCGGAGGGGATATTGGTCATTTGCAGCAGGCAGGAAGAGACCGGCCCCAGAATGGCAGACGCGAGAATGGTCGGCAGCCAGATGACCGGCCGCCGCAGGATGTTGGGCACCTGCAGCATGGACGTGCCCAGCCCCTGGGAGATCAGCCCGCCCCAGCGGTTTTCGCGGAAGGAAGCGACGGCAAAGCCCACCATTTGGCAGCAGCACCCCACCGTGGCCGCGCCGGCCGCCAACCCCGAAAGATTGAGCGAAATGGCGATGGCCGCGCTGGAGATGGGCGCGGTGAGCGCCATGCCCATGACCACCGAAACGATGATGCCCATGGGAAGGGGCGCGAGTTCGGTGGCGCTGTTGACCACGCCGCCCAGCCAGCCCATGAACGTGTTGACGGGCGGCCCGACGAACTGCGCCGTCAGCCCGCCGGTGATGAGCGTGACGAGCGGGATGAGCACGATATCCACCGGCGTTTTGCCGCCCACCAGATTGCCCAGTTCGCTGCCGACCACCGCCGCCACGTAACAGCCCACCGGCCCGCCCAGGGAATACCCCAGCGCGCCCACCGCCGCGCAGGAGAAGACCGCCAGCGGCCGGGACTTGAGCCCGTGGGCGACCGCCACGCCGATGGCCGCGCCCACCACGGGGGACGAAGCATCGAGCATGTCGGCGATGAACTGCAGAAAGCTCAGGAACTCGATCTTGGCCAGCTGGCCGATGATCAGCCCGATGATGAGCGAGGAGAAGAGCCCCAGCGCCATGTACGAAAGGCCGTCGATAAAATAGCGGCGGGCGAGCTTTTTGACTGCCGCACCCAGGCCGCTCGCCTCCCGGCGGCCGTTCGTCTGCGCTGCTGTTTCCGACTGTTTGCTTTTGTTGTTTTTCACGATCCAAACCCTCACAAATAATATAATGAGGAGAAACACGGGGGCGATGCCATTCCGGCACCTCTCACAGCGGCGCCCAGCCCCTTAGATCCCGCCTGTTTTCCGGGATTTCCCAAGGGCGCCTGCCCGCTGCGGGATTCGGGAGCCATGCCCTTTGCGTCCCCCAGCGCAAAACACCGCCCGTGGCCGCAAAAGCTTATGCGGGAATGCTTGCCCTGTCATTATACCTGCCGCGCCGCCAAAAGGCCACCCTTACAGTTTTCAAAGAAGCGGCCGTCTATTTTGGTTTTTTATATTTTCCCTTCTTGACATTAATACAAATTCGAACCATACTGACATAGTCCATATTCGTACTATTTAGGAGGTATTCATGGACGTCACTGCCGAAATGCTAAGTGAACTGCAGCGCTATTACGCTTTGTGGAAAGAGAGTACCGCCACTTATGAGGAATGGGCAAAAGAACAGGGGCTGTCCGCCAACGGCCTTTTGGTACTGTATTTCTTTTATGCCGGCGAGGAACCGTTTACGCAAAAGGCTATCGGCAAAAAATGGAACATTCCCAAGCAGACCGTCAGTGCTATTTTAAAAGAATTTGAACAGCGCGGGTACGTGAAGCTGACCTGCCTGCCCGCCGACAAGCGCAACAAGCAGATCCGCCTGACGCCCGCAGGCAAACGGCTGACTGACGCCGTTATGGCAAAGCTCCAACAAAAGGGACTATACGTGATGCAGCAAATGGGCCTAGAGACCGTAACGTCCATGAACGATCAACATGCACGATTCCTGCGCTGTTTTCGGGAAGGAGATTCTGCCGAGCATGACTGACCGCCGCACCTTCCTGCGCTTTGCGCTTCCCTCCGTGCTGGCCTTTGCGCTTTCGGGCGTCTACACGATCGTGGACGGTTATTTCGTTGGCAACAGCCTGGGCGACCCCGGCCTGGCCGCCATTAACCTCGCTTATCCCATTCCGGCATTTATCCAAGCTGCCGGTACAGGTATCGGGCTGTCGGGCGCCATTCGCTACTCCATTTTGATAGGGCAGAAACGGCAAAGCAGCGCAATGGCCAACAGCCAACCAGAAGAACGGCGGTGCTTTACCTGTACCCTGCTGCTGCTTTTGCTTGCAAGCCTGCTGCTGACCGCCGGCGTGCTTGCCGCTCTTCCCTCCTTGCTGCGGCTGCTTGGGGCGAACGGATCGCTCTACGGTCTAGCCGCAGAATATACGCAGGCCATCGCGTGGGGAACGATCTTCCAGCTTCTTGCTACAGGACTGGTTCCCTTCATTCGCAATCTGGGCGGTTCTTCTTACGCAATGTTCACCATGATTGCGGGATTTTTAACCAACATTGCCCTGGATTACGTCTTTGTGTGGGTATGGCATTGGGGCATTGCCGGCGCAGCCTGGGCAACGGTCGTCGGTCAGACGGTCACGGCGGTTGCCGCCGCAGGGTATTTGATTTGGAAAAAAATCGGGTTTTCTCTGCCCTGCTTCAAATCCTTTCTTCAAAATGCCGGCGTCGTTTTAAAAGTTGCCGTCGCGCCGTTTGGCCTGACCTTTTCGCCACAGATCACAACCATTCTCATGAACCGTGCGCTCATGGAGCACAGCGGTGAGCAAGCGGTCGCGGTTTACGGCTGTATCGCCTACATCATTGCCATTCCCTATCTTCTTTTGCAGGGCGTAGGCGATGGCAGCCAGCCGCTCATTAGCCAGGCCTTTGGCGCGGGCGATAAGCAGGGCGTTAAGCAAGTGCGGCGCTTTGCCTACTTTTCAGGCGGCACGGTCGCCCTTTTATGCATGGCGTGCATGTTCCTGCTGCGCGACCGCTTTGGCGTTTTGTTCGGCGCTTCTTCGGCGGCAAATGCCGAAGTGGCGCTTCGTCTCCCCTTGTTTTTATCCACGCTGCTGCTGTTGGCCTATGTAAGGATCACCACCTCTTTTTTATACGCAACGGAACGGGCCGGGCTTTCCTACCTTCTGGTGTACGCCGAGCCCGCCGCGCTCTTTGTTCTGCTGCTCTTTTTGCCCTGTCTGCCCTTCCTTGGAGGGCTTGGCGTTTGGTTCGGCGTGCCCGCCGCCCAGCTTTTGACCTGGTGCGCCGCGCTCGTTGTAAAGCGCCAGGCGGATCGACCCGCGTCGTAACACCGGAAAAAACGGCTGTTTTGCTTGATCGCAGCAGCCGTACTTTTCTTCTCTGTTACGTTACTTCGATCGGAACCAACTGAATATCGCAATGGCAAAAATTGGAAACCAAATATGTAAGCGGCCGTCGGCGCGCAGGCCGAAAGCAACAGGCCGCAAAACTGCGTTCCTTCATCCTTCGCCGCCACATCGATAGATTTTAGGGCTGGCATGTCCTTATGCAAACTATACACATTATCACGCTGTCAACGCCAACGGAAAATTTTCATTTTTTCATAACAAGAGAAACAGCTTGCGTTATCTTGCGCGTTTTTATATAATAAATTACGAAATTAAATCATATTGCAAACGACTTGAGTTTCAAGATTTGTTTTGTTAAAAAATTTCCCTATCCGGTTAAAACAGTCCGCAAGAGCTTTTCATTTGGAAACACAGAACGGAAGCCAAATCTTTTGGGCACGGCAAGCCCCATGCTAATCCCACAGATTCTTCCCCCAAACCGTCCTGCTGTTTTTTAACGAGAGGGCTTCTTCGCAGCTGTACAAACGCTTTGGGAAATCCCAACTACAAGGAAAGAAGGTCCGAATGATGAAGAAGTCCCTTTCTTTGCTGCTGGCGCTCTGCTTGGCGCTATTGGCGCTCGCAGGCTGCGGCCCCGCCCAGGAAGCACAGCCCACGCCCAGCGCCAATAGCCCCGCCACAGACGGCGAAGGCGCGGCGGCGCCCCTGAGCGCCGACCTCATCGTCGTCGGCTCCGGCCTCGCCGGCATGGGCGCCGCCACCTACGCCGCCCAGAACGGCGCGTCGGTCATCGTCGTCGAAAAACAGGGCTACTTGGGCGGCGGCATCGTCGCCAGTCCCGGCAACATGGCGGTGGCTGAGATCGCCGAAAACCAGGAATTCCACCTGAGCGAGACCACCGATACTCTTGCAGATGCCGAAACGCGCTGGGAAACGGCCATTGCCGACACTGTGCCCGCAGAAAGCCTGGACATGGACCGGGTCGCCAGCTTGATGGTGGAAAGCATGAAGACCATCTCCTGGCTCACCGATATGGGCGCGGTGTTCTCGCCTTCCTTTACCATCGAGAGCAACGGCATGGCCGGTTACCGCCCCGACGTGCCCACGATCGAAAGCGGATTGGGCGGCGCCAAGGTGATCTCGCTGATGGAATCTGTGGCCGAGGCTTCGGGCGCGGTCTTTTTGAGCAGCACGGCCGCTTCCTCGCTCGTCGTGGAAGACGGCGCGGTGACCGGTGTGGTGGTCTCTGGCCCGGAGGGCGGGCAGACCATTGCCGCCAAGGCCGTCATTCTGGCTGCCGGCGGCTTTGGCGGCAACGAGGAAATGGTGCTAAAAGCCGTGCCGGAGCTTGCGTCGACGGGCTACTATTACCAGGGCGTCGGCGGCGACACCGGCGACGGCATCCGCATTGCCGTGGAAGCGGGCGCCGCGACCTACAACGATCCCTGGGTGGTGGCAACGACGCTCACGCCCCACGGCGATCTGATCGCCGCCAACAAGCAGTTCGGCAAACTGGTCGAAGGCATGATCTACACCGTCGTGGTGGAAGACGACGCCATCGAAGGCGCCTCCATCAACGACCAGCTCATCGTCAACGCCCAGGGGGTGCGCGTCATCAACGAGGCCGGCGATAAATCCCGCCAGTTGTCCGGCCTTATCGACTCCAACACCGCGCCATATTACGCCCTGTACGCGGGCGCCGAAGGCGAGCTTGCCGAAATTCTGGAAAGCGGCCTGGACACGGGCTATGTGATCAAGGCAGGCACGCTCGAAGCCCTTGCCGCCGCGGCCGGCATCGATGCTGCCGCCCTGCAAAACACCGTAAACACCTACAACGAATACGCCCGCACAGGCGAGGACCCCGACTTCGGCAAGCCCGCCGAACGGATGCACGCCGTGGCAGAAGAGGGCCCGTACTACCTGGTGCGCGTGGTGCCTTCGTTCGTCGCCACCATGGGCGGCGTGCGCACCAACGAAAACTACCAGGTCCTCACCACCGAAGGCGCGGCCATTGGCGGGCTCTACGCCGCTGGCGAAATGGCCCACCGGTTCCTTTACAGCCGCCACTTTATCAGCGGCGCTTCCAACGGTTTTTCCACCACCATGGGCAGGCTCGCAGCAGAAGCGGCCCTCGCGGCCATTGGCTGATCTTCCAAACGTTCGGTGTTTCCGCCCCCGCGCTTGCAGCGCCGCCGCAAGCGTGCGAAAAATAAGATGAGGAAGAAATGATCATTCGAGCAGAACACCGCGGCGAAGGCAAGGCCATCGCCGCGGTGGTAAAAGCGGCTTTCGCAAGCGCGGAGCACGCCGATGGAACTGAGTGCGAGCTGGTAGAGATCCTTCGAAACAGCGGTGCTTATCTTCCCGCGTTGTCCCTTGTTGCCGAAACAGAGGGGCTCATTGCAGGGCATATTTTGTTTACACGCGCGTTCGTTGGGGACACCGCCGTTTTGGCCTTGGCCCCGCTTTCCGTTCTGCCGGCATATCAGCGGCAGGGGATCGGCGCCGCTCTGATCCAGGAGGGGCACCGCATCGCCAAAGAACTGGGATACGGATATTCCGTAGTGCTGGGAAGTGAACGGTATTACCCCAAATTTGGGTATCTTCCCGCCCATACTTACGGCATTTTGCCGCCCTTCGATGTTCCCCAGGAAAACTTCATGGCCTGTAAATTAATCGATACCGCCCCGGCAGTCTTTGGCATTCTGCAGTACGCCAAAGAATTTGGCATCGCGCCGCCTCCGGCGTAACAAAGTCCTGCCCAGCGCACAAAGGCCCCGGCAAAAAAGCCGGGGCCTCAAAACTTTGCAAAAAACCGTCTGTTCGCCTTTTGCCTGCGGGCGCGGTCAGTTTCTCAAACTGTGGATGGGCGCGGGCACGCGGCCGCCGCGGCGGGCAAAGGCCGCGCAGCCCCAGCTGTTGACCGCAATGACCGGCGCGCGGCCGAGCAGGCCGCCAAACTCCACCACGTCGCCCACCTTTTTGCCGGGCGCGGGAATGAGGCGTACGGCGGTGGTCTTGTTGTTGATCATGCCAATGGCGGCCTCGTCGGCGAGGATGGCCGCCAGGGTCTCGGCCGAAGTGTCGCCGGGCAGAGCAATCATGTCGAGCCCCACCGAGCAGACGCAGGTCATGGCTTCGAGCTTTTCCAGCGAAAGCGCGCCGGCCGTTGCCGCCTCAATCATGCCCGCGTCCTCGCTGACGGGGATGAAGGCGCCCGAAAGGCCGCCCACGTGGCTCGACGCCATGACCCCGCCCTTTTTGACGGCGTCGTTCAACAGCGCAAGCGCTGCCGTGGTGCCGGGCGCGCCAGCCATGTCCAAGCCCATTTCGGTGAGGATGTAGGCCACCGAGTCGCCCACCGCCGGGGTGGGCGCCAGCGAAAGGTCGACGATGCCGAAGGGCACGCCCAACCGCGCCGACGCCTCGCGCGCAACGAGCTGACCCACGCGGGTGATGCGGAAGGCCGTGCGCTTGATGGTCTCTGCCACGACGTCGAAGGGCTCGCCGCGCACCTCTTCCAGCGCCGACTTGACCACGCCCGGGCCGGAGACCCCAACGTTGACCACCACTTCGGGCTCGCCCGTGCCGTGGAAGGCGCCCGCCATGAAGGGATTGTCCTCCACAGCGTTGCAAAACGCCACGAATTTGGCCGCGCCAATGCCGTCGGACCCGGCCGTGCGCTCGGCCGCTTCTTTGATGATCTGCCCGGCCTGCAGCACGGCGTCCATGTTGATGCCGGCCTTGGTGGAGCCGACGTTGACGCTCGAGCAGACCAAATCGGTCTCTGCCAGCGCCGCCGGCACCGAGTCGAACAGCGCGCGGTCGCTCTCGGTAAAGCCCTTGTGCACCAGCGCCGAAAAGCCGCCGATGAAGTTGACCCCCACTTCCTTGGCCGCGCGGTCCAAAGCGCGGGCAATGGGGGTGTAGTCGCGCGCGCCGGTGCCGCCTGCAACAATGGCCACGGGCGTGACCGAAATGCGCTTGTTGACGATGGGGATGCCGAATTCCTCTTCGATCTCCTCGCCAGTCTTGACCAGGTCCTTCGCGCGGGTGCAGATCTTGTCGTAAATGCGCCCGCACAGGGCGTTCATATCCGCCGCGGCGCAATCCATGAGCGAAATGCCCATGGTGATGGTGCGAACGTCCAGGTTTTCCCGGTCGATCATGCGGATGGTTTCTAAAATTTCGTGCTGATTGATGAGTGCCATGGCTCCAATTCCCTTTTCTGTCGTCGATATGCCGGTTAAACCTTGTACATGGAATTGAAGATCTCCTCCCGCTGGATGCGGATGGAAAGGCGCATGGACTCGCCCAGCGCCGAAAGCTCTTCTTTGATGTCGTGGAAAGGCTTTTCGGTATGGGTAATGTCCACCAGCGCCAGCATGACGAACACGTCGCCCTTCATGATGGTCTGCGTGATGTCCAGAATGTTGATGCCAAACTGCGAAAGCTTGGCCGAGACCGCGGCAATGATGCCGACTTTATCGTCCCCCACAACGGTCACGATGGCTCGCTTCATCATGTGATATGCTCCTTGCTCCCCGGCTTTTGCGCGCGGGGTTTTGTTGTGATTCTATTGTACCGTTGCGCCCCCGCTTTGGCAACGCCCCCGCGCGCCCGGCAGGGCATTTTGTTTTTGTGATTCAAATTGTTAATTTAGTTATTTAATTACACATCAACGTAAATTGTTTGGTAAATACCATAAAGATTTAATAATACGTCATAGAATGTGCCGCAATATTTTCCTTTTTGCATTGACTCAACTGGGGAAGGATGTTAAAATTAAACCCGTAGAAATCCCGCCGGCGGCCGCGCTTAAAACAGGCCGCCGCAAATTCCCCTCACAAACTCGTCTTCTCGCCGTTTCAAGCGGTAGAATTATAAGGAGGAACCCCCCAATGCTTGTGAACGCAAAAGATATCCTCGTCGTCGCCAAGAAGAACAAGTTCGGCGTCGTCGCCCCCAACATCAACAACGAGTGCACCTGCCGCGCCGCCATCCAGGCTGCTGAAGAGCTTCAGGCTCCCGTCATCCTCGACATCTGCGACTGGGCGACCACCGACATGGTCATGCTGGGCCGCATTGCTGAGTACATGGCCGTCCGCGCCAAGGTGCCCGTAGCCATCCAGCTCGACCACGGCGCCACCTTCGAAGATGCCATCCTGGCCATCAAGTCCGGCTTTACCTCCATCATGGTCGACCGCAGCTCCCTGCCCTTCGACGACAACGTCGCGCAGGTTTCCGAGCTGGTCCGCATCGCGCACTCTGTGGGCGTTTCCGTCGAGTCCGAACTCGGCCATGTGGGCATGGGCGATTCCTACGCCGCCGACCGCGACGCCGGCCTGACCAAGGTCGACGAGGCTCAGGATTACGTTGCCAAGACCGGCTGCGACTCCCTGGCTGTTGCCATCGGCACCGCGCACGGCATCTACACCGGCACCCCGCACCTCGACTTCGAGCGTCTGGCTGAGCTCAACGCCGCTGTGGACATCCCCCTCGTTCTGCACGGCGGTTCCGGCTCCGGCGACGACAACCTGGTGAAGGCCATTGCCGGCGGCATCACCAAGATCAACATCGCTTCCGACCTGTTCGTGGCCGCGGCTGAAAACCTCAAGGTCGACACCCGCAACCAGTACATGATCTACGACAAGCTCTCTGACGGCTACAAGGCCAAGCTGAAGTACTACATGGAGCTCTTCGGCGAAAAGGGCGCTGCTCTGAAGTACTAATTTCAGCCACACAAAAAACCGGGGTTTTTCCCCGGTTTTTTGTGTGCTGTCGTTCCCCTTTCTTTTTGTTTTTGAATATTCTGATAATTTTTTGTTTAACTATTGTGCCTCATCCTTGCTTCTGTTATACTGTTAAGCGTCCAAGGCCGGCGCTGCGCGCCCGCCAAAATTTTCCAATTTCGGTTTTTAGGAGGAACAAGATGGCACGTTTCACTCTTCCCCGTGATATTTACCATGGCAAAGGCGCACTGGAAGCGCTCAAAACCTTAGAAGGCACGCACGCCATCGTCGTGGTGGGCGGCGGCAGCATGAAGCGCTTTGGCTTTCTCGACAAGGTCTGCCAATATTTGCAGGAAGCCGGTATGGAGACCCGCGTGTTCGAAGGCGTCGAGCCCGATCCTTCGGTCGAGACCGTGATGCGCGGTGCCGAAGCCATGCGCGAATTCCAGCCGGACTGGATCGTCGCCATCGGCGGCGGCTCGCCCATCGATGCGGCCAAGGCCATGTGGGCGTTCTACGAGTACCCCCACACCACCTTCGAGCAGCTCTGCATCCCCTTCAACTTCCCCAAGCTGCGCACCAAGGCCCGGTTCTGCGCCATCCCCTCCACTTCCGGCACCGCCACCGAAGTCACGGCCTTCTCGGTCATCACCGACTACCAGAAGGGCGTAAAGTACCCGCTGGCCGACTTCAACATCACGCCGGACGTCGCCATCGTCGACCCCGCGCTGGCCGAGACCATGCCCAAAAAGCTCACCGCCCACACCGGCATGGACGCCATGACCCACGCCATCGAGGCCTATGTTTCCACCCTGCACTGCGACTACACCGACCCGCTCGCGCTGCACGCCATCAAAATGATCTCCGCCGATCTGGTGGATTCCTTCAACGGCGACATGGCCGCCCGCGACCGGATGCACAACGCGCAGTGCCTGGCCGGCATGGCCTTCTCCAACGCGCTGCTGGGCATTGTGCACTCCATGGCGCACAAAACCGGCGCCGCTTACACCGGCGGCCACATTGTGCACGGCTGCGCCAACGCCATGTATTTGCCCAAGGTCATCCAGTTTAACAGCAAAAACGCCGAGGCCGACCGCCGTTACGGCGAAATCGCCGCCTCTCTTGGCCTGGAACCCACGACCGGCGCCCTCATCGCGCACCTCAAGGCCATGAACGAAAAGCTGGAAATCCCCTCCTGCATCCGCGATTACGAAGGCGGCATCATCGACGAGGCGGAATTCCTCGAAAAGCTGCCCACCGTTGCCGAGCTTGCCGTGGGCGACGCCTGCACCGGCTCGAACCCCCGCGCCATTACGCCCGACGAGATGGCCAAGCTTCTGAAGTGCTGCTACTACGACCTTGAGGTGGATTTCTAATCTTTCCGGCAAGGTTGCAAAATCGCTGAGGGCGCTTGACATCCGCCCTCAGCGCGGTATAATGACTATATCGACAATCACACGATGAACCAAACGCAGTGACGGGGACAGAACCAGTTGCAGCAGGGCACAGAGAGACGGCGGATGGTGCAAGCCGTACGGCGCGGGCTGGCAAGATCACCCTTGAGCGGGCCGCTGAAAATCACAAAGTAAGCGGGCACGGCACCCTCCGTTAACGGGGACGCGCATGTTGGTGCGCAGTAAGCGGCAGCCTCCTCTCGATTGCAGGAGCTGCAAATTGAGTGGTACCACGGAGCTTCACGCTTCGCCTCAAACACAGAGGCGAAGCGTTTTTTGTTTCCCCGCGGCGCCCCCACATCACAGCAAAGGAGTTTTTCGGCCATGATCACCCTCGACAAGATCTACCAGGCATCCTACGCGCTCAAAAACATCATCCGGCGCACCGACCTCATTTACGCGCCGGCCATCCTGCCCGACTGCCAGCTTTACCTCAAGCCCGAAAACCTGCAGGTGACCGGTTCCTTCAAGGTGCGCGGCGCGGCCTTTAAGATCTCGCAGCTCACGCCCGAAGAAAAAGCCCGCGGCGTGATCGCCTGCTCGGCCGGCAACCACGCGCAGGGCGTGGCGCTCGCCGCCACCCGCAACGGCATCAAATCGCTCATTTGCCTGCCGGACGGCGCGCCCATCTCCAAGGTCAGCGCCACCAAGGGCTACGGCGCCGAGGTCTGCCTGGTGGAAGGCGTGTACGACGACGCCTACAACAAGGCCCTGGAACTGCGGGACGAATTCGGCTACACCTTCGTGCACCCCTTCGACGACGAGAACGTCATTGCCGGCCAGGGCACCATTGGCCTGGAGATCCTCAACGACCTTCCGGAAGTGGACGCGGTGATCGTGCCCATCGGCGGCGGCGGGCTGATCTCGGGCGTGGCCTTTGCCATCAAGTCGCTCAGTCCCAACACCAAGGTCTACGGCGTGCAGGCGCAGGGCGCGCCCTCCATGTTCAACTCCATCCGCGACGGCAAAATCGAACGCCTGCCCTCGGTCTCGACCATTGCCGACGGCATCGCCGTCAAGGAGCCCGGCCCCAACACCTTCGAGTACTGCAAAAACTACGTAGACGAGATCGTCACCGTAACGGAAGACGAGATCTCCACCGCCATTTTGACCCTGATGGAGCAGCAGAAGCTGGTGGCCGAAGGCGCGGGCGCCGTTTCGGTAGCCGCGGCGATGTTCCACAAGCTGCCCATCGAGGGCAAAAAGGTGGTGTGCGTGGTTTCGGGCGGCAACATCGACGTCACCATCCTCTCCAGGGTGATCGAGCGCGGCCTGCTGCGCTCCGGCCGCAGCGCCGATCTGTGCATCGAACTGGTCGACAAGCCCGGACAGCTGCGCGACGTCTCCCGCATCATCGCCGAGTGCGGCGGCAACGTCATTGCCGTGCACCACGAGCGCGCCAGCGAATCCATGGACATCAACGGCTGCTTTTTGCGCATCGTGCTCGAGACCCTCAACTTCGAGCACATCGACCGCATCAAAAAAGCGCTTTCCGACGAGGGCTTCCGCCTGATCCCCGTGAGCTATTCGAGCATCCGGCGCTGATCGGGGCCGCCGCTGTTTTCCCCGCAAAAAAAACAAATCCACCGCAAAGGAGTTTGCCATGAATTACATCCACACCAACCGCGCCCCCGCCGCCATCGGCCCCTATTCCCAGGCCATTTCGGTGGGGAACCTCGTGTTTACCTCCGGCCAGATCGCCATCGACCCCCAGACCGGGAACGTCACCGCCGCCGGCATCGAAGCCCAGACCGAGCAGATCTGCAAGAACCTTGCCGCGGTTTTGGAAGCGGCGGGCAGCAGCCTGGAAAAAGCCGTAAAAACCACCTGCTTTTTGGCCGACATGGCGGACTTTGCCGCCTTTAACGAGGTGTACGGCCGCTACTTTACCACCCGTCCGGCCCGGTCCTGCGTGGCGGTAAAAGCCCTGCCCAAGGGGGTGCTGGCCGAGATCGAAGTGGTGGCGGAACTGTAAGGCCGCGCCCTTTTTGCAGTAAATTGTTGTTGACAATCCCAAGAGACATTTGCTACAATGCTTGCAAACCTAAAATTGCTGTGAGGGGAAATAGTACTCCGTAACACGCTTCAGAGAGCCGCCGGGTGGTGCAAGGCGGCGCGCAGTGCGGAAGAAGTCGTCCCGGAGCATTCCCTCTGAAGGCGGGCGGGCCCGCTGTGTAGGAGGCGACGGCGCGCCGCCGTTATCGGGCGGGCCCTGTGCTTGCAGGGCGAAGAGTGGCCGCTCCCATACACAAAAGGCGCGGCAAGCAAGAGTGGTACCGCAGAGCAGTCAAAGCTTTGTCTCTTGAAAGAGGCAAAGCTTTTTGTTTCTTTTCCGCCACGCAGGCTTCTTGCCCAAGCAGTCCGGCGGATGGGATGAACATTCACACGCAGATTGGAAGGAGGACGAACCCTTGATTCTCAAAGGCGCTGAAATCATCACCCAGGTCCTGATCGAAGAGGGCGTGGACACCGTGTTCGGTTACCCGGGCGGCTCCGTGCTCGACCTTTACGACGCGCTGTATATGCACCGCGACCAGATCACCCACTACATCACCGCGCACGAGCAGGGCGCTTCGCACGCTGCCGACGGTTACGCCCGGGCCACCGGCAAGACCGGCGTGGTCATTTCCACCAGCGGCCCCGGCGCCACCAACTTGGTGACCGGCATCGCCACCGCTTACATGGACAGCGTTCCCCTCGTCGCTTTGACCGGCAACGTTTCCACCAGCCTCATCGGCCGCGACAGCTTCCAGGAAGTGTTCATCACCGGCATCACCATGCCCATCACCAAGCACAACTTCATCGTGCGGCGGGTGGAAGATTTGGCCGACACCCTGCGCAAGGCCTTCGCCATCGCGCAGGAGGGCCGCAAGGGCCCGGTGCTGGTCGACCTGCCCAAGGACGTGATGCAGAACTCCTGCGAGTTCACCCCCAAAACCCCCGTGGCCCCCAAGCTTCACGAAGCAGAAGAAAGCGCCGTTGCCGCGGCGGCCGCACTCATCAACGAATCCAAGCGCCCGCTCTTGTACTTCGGCGGCGGCGTGCAGCAGTCCGGCGCGGGCGAAGAGCTGCGCGCGCTCATCGAAAAGGCCGACATCCCCGCCTGCTACACCCTGATGGCAGCCGGCGTTCTGGGCTACGGCGAGCGGAACAACCTGGGCCTTTTGGGCATGCACGGCTGCTTTACCTCCAACAAGGCGGCCGACCAGGCCGACCTCATCCTCGCCGTGGGCACCCGCTTCAGCGACCGCGTGGCCTTAAACACCCAGAAGTTCGGCCGCAACGCAAAGATCCTGCACATGGACATCGACCCCAGCGAGGTGGGCAAAAACGTGCGGGCCGACGCCTCTGTGGTGGGCGACATCAAAGACGCTTTGACCAAGCTCCTGCCCCTGGTCTCCCCCGCCGTGCACGAAGAGTGGCACGAGGCCATCGACGAATGGAAGAAGCAGGACTACACCCCCACCGATTCCGAAACCACCCTCAAGCCCCACCAGGTGATCGGCGCCATCTGCGACATCGCCGGCGAAAACGCCCTGTACGTGACCGACGTGGGCCAGCACCAGATGTGGGCGGCGCAGTACATCCGCCACACCCAGCCCCGCCACTTCCTCACCAGCGGCGGCCTGGGCACCATGGGCTACGGCTACGGCGCGTCCATCGGCGCGCGCATCGCCACCGGCAAGGACAATCGCGCCATGCCCGTGGTGCACATCACCAGCGACGGTTCCTTCCACATGAACATGAACGAGGCCTGCACCGCCGTCAGCTACAACCTGCCCATCATCAGCGTCATCATGAACAACGCCGTTTTGGGCATGGTGCGCCAGTGGCAAACCGTGTTCTACGGCAAGCGCTACTCGGCCAGCGAGCCCGAGCGCAAGACCGACTTTGCCAAGGTCGCCGAGGGCTTCGGGGCCAAGGGTTACCGCTGCACCACGCTCGAAGAGTTCCGCGCCGCCTTTGCCGAGGCCATGAAACAGACCGGCCCCGTGTGGATCGAGTGCGTCATCGACCGCGAAGAGCGCGTGCTGCCCATGATCCCCGCCGGCGGCACGGTGGACGACATCATCATGAATTAAGGGAGGATTGAGCCTTGAACAAGCGTTATCTCAGCGTGCTGGTCGACAACCACGCGGGCGTTCTGGCCCGGGTCTCCTCGCTCTTTTGCCAGCGCGGCTTCAACATCGACAGCTTAACGGTCTCGGCCACCGACGACCCCACCGTTTCGCGCATCACCATCGCCTGCCAGGGCGATGAGACCACCTACGACCAGATCCTCAAGCAGACCCGGAAGCTGGTGGAAACGCGGGCGATCCTCAGTTTGGATCCTTCTGTAAGCCTGCTGCGCGAGCTGCTGCTTTTAAAAGTGGCCTGCGATGAACCCACCCGCGGCGCACTGCGGGATGTGGCCGCCATTTACAAAGCCAAGATCATCGACCTTTCGCCGGGCAGCATGGTCATGGAGCTCACCGGCGAGCCCGACAAGATCGACAACTTCATCAAGCTCATCGCCGCCGACCACGAGATCCTCGAAATGTGCCGCACGGGCGTGACCGCCCTGGAGCGCGGCCCGGTGCGCTACAAGCTCGACTGAGCCTTCCCCGGGCGGGCAAAACCGCCCGCCCGTCAACCAACATCCTATTTTCAGTCCGACTGAAGGAGAACATCACCCATGATTAAAAAGTATTACGACACCGATTGCAATCTCGGACTTCTCGACGGCAAGACCGTGGCCATCATCGGCTACGGCAGCCAGGGCCATGCCCACGCGCTGAACCTGCATGACAGCGGCGTGGACGTCATCGTCGGCCTGCGCAGCAGCAGCAAGAGCTGCGAAAAAGCCCGCGCCGCCGGCCTGACCGTTATGGAAGTGCCGGATGCCGCCGAGGCTGCCGACATCGTCATGATGCTCGTGCCCGACGAGATCGCCGCCGATATCTACAACACGCAGGTCGCCCCCCACATGAAGGAAGGCAACGTGCTGATGTTTGCCCACGGCTTCAACATCCACTTCAACTTCGTCACCCCCCAAAAGGACATCGACGTCATCATGGTCGCCCCCAAGGGCCCCGGCCACACCGTGCGCAGCCAGTACCTGGAAGGCCGCGGCGTGCCCAGCCTCATCGCCGTGTATCAGGACTATTCCGGCCGCGCCAAGGATTACGCCCTCGCCTACGCCAGCGGCATCGGCGCCGGCCGTGCAGGCATCCTGGAGACCACTTTCCGCGAAGAGACCGAGACCGACCTGTTCGGCGAGCAGTGCGTGCTGTGCGGCGGCGTGACCGAGCTGATGAAGGCGGGCTTCGAGACCCTGGTGGAAGCCGGCTATGAGCCCGAAATGGCCTACTTTGAGTGCATCCATGAAATGAAGCTCATCGTCGACCTCATCAACTCCGGCGGCTTCGGCATGATGCGCTACTCCATTTCCAACACTGCTGAATACGGCGACTACCGCACCGGCAAGCGCATCATCACCGACGAGACCCGCAAGGAGATGAAGCAGGTGCTCTCCGAGATCCAGGACGGCACCTTCGCCAGCGAGTTCATGCAGGAGTTCTCCTCCGGCCGCAAAGCCCGCTTCCTGGCCACCCGCCGCAAGGAAAAGGAGCAGCAGCTCGAGTCCGTGGGCGCAGAGCTGCGCGACATGATGTCCTGGCTGAAAAAATAATTTGCGCACATACTTGCCGCACAGTGGGCCGCCGCCCATTGTGCGGCGCTGTTAAGCTCTGAAAAAGCTTGAAGAAAGGAACCAACAATGGCACTTCGAAGCGCAAACGTCACCCAGGGTGTGGAACGCGCGCCCAACCGCAGCCTGTTCTACGCCATGGGCTACACCAAAGAAGAGCTGGACCGCCCGCTCATCGCCGTCGTCTCGGCCTTCAGCGAGATCGTGCCCGGCCACGCCCACCTGGACAAGATCGCCGAAGCCGTCAAGGCCGGCGTTCGCATGGCGGGCGGCACCCCGGTACTGGTGCCTTCCATCGGCGTGTGCGACGGCATCGCCATGGGGCACATCGGCATGAAGTACTCCCTGGCCAGCCGCGAGCTCATCGCCGACAGCGTGGAGACCATGGTCATGGCCCACCAGTTCGACGGCGTGGTGCTCGTTCCCAACTGCGACAAAATCGTGCCCGGCATGGTCATGGCCGCAGCCCGTCTGGATATCCCCGCCATCGTGTGCTCGGGCGGCCCCATGCTCGCCGGCGACTACGACGACAAAAAGGTCAGTCTCTCTTACCTGTTCGAAGCGGTGGGCGCCTGCAAGGCCGGCATGATCACCGAAGAGCAGCTCACCGAGTGCGAGTGCAGCACCTGCCCCGGCTGCGGCAGCTGCTCGGGCATGTACACCGCCAACAGCATGAACTGCCTGTGCGAGGCCATCGGCATCGCCCTGCCC
>CALWSW010000030.1 GCA_944384305.1 uncultured Christensenellaceae bacterium | reverse complement strand
TCCTCCCAGGATTTTTGGAACACGCCCCAGTAGGCAAACAGCGCGCCCTCCCCGCGCTCCTTTCTCGCTGCTGCGGCAGCGGCGGCCAGCTCGCGCGCCAACCAATCCTCGTGCCCCGGCAGCGCCAGCCCGGAGGCCGCCTCAAAAGACGCCGTCTCCAGCCGGATACAGCGCGCGCGGGAAATATCGGCCAAGGGATCGTTGGGCCGCACAGCCGGCGGCTCCTGAAAAAATTCCGCTTCCTTTTCGGGCCGTTCAAAGGGCAGCATGGGCATGGTGTCTCTCCTTATGGAATGATCGTTTGGGGCGAAGCTTGGGGCTGTCGCAACATAGGCTGCCGCCCATTTTGCGCGTTTTTTACCGTTCGTTTGGCCGCACCTTGTGTTTTGCAAACGAAACGCAAGAGCGCGCCCGGGGCCCCCGAACTTCCGAGCGCAGCGAGGAAGTTTGGGGTGAGTCCCTGAGGCCTTGTTGGAGTTTGCATTTACTCTGAACCGAAAGATCCCCAAAGAAAACGCGGTGCAACCCTTCCGGAGGGAAGCACGCAGGGTTTTTGCAAGCCTCCCCAAATCCCGGGCTTTTTGCGCGCCAAAAGGGCCCGGGCCCTTCTGTTTTTCCAGGGGCCTGCGCCAAAGCAAGCAGGGGATCTGCCTGCTTTATTCTACGTCCCGTCCGGTTCTCCTTCTAACTTCCGGACGAAATTGGTTTAATTTTTTAGAATAAACACCGAAACTTCCTAAAACAGCTAAATTTCTTTGGGAACAGCCCTGCAGCCCGGCCAAAAAAGCGCCGCGCAAGGCGGCAAAAAACCCCTGGGCACATAAAGCGCTCGGGGGCTTTTGCAGGCGGTCAAATTCCGGCAAGGGCGGCGGCAGCAAGCCGCGCCGGCAAAACGGTTACTCGCCCAGCTTGGTGAGGTAGGGAGCGATCTCCACCAGGCGGCCAAACACCAAGTCAGGAATGAACTCGGTAGTGGCGAGCATCTCCTCGGTGGTCTCGCCGCTCATGACCAGAATGGAGAGCATGCCGCTGCGGCGGCCGGTCTCGATGTCGGTGTACAGCCGGTCGCCCACCATGGCGCACTCGGCCGTGGTCAATCCGGTGCGCTCAAGCACAGCGTCCACAATGCCGGTGTAGGGCTTGCCCACGATCAGCTCCGGCCGGCGGCCGGTCGAAGCTTCGATAAAGGCCATGATCGCGCCGATGTCCGGCATAAAGCCCGTGGCCGTGGGGCAGTTAAAATCGGGGTGGGTGGCGATGTAGGGCAGGCCGGCGCGCACAAAGTTGCACACGGCGTGCATCTTGGCGTAATCCAGCGTCGTGTCGAAACCGATGACGACGATATCGGGATTCTCATTGTCCACCACAAGGCCGGCCTTTTTCAGATCCTCCACCAAGAATTCGTTGCCCAGCACAAAGGCCTTTTTGCCGGGGTAAAGCTCCTTGAGCTTGGTGGCGGTGGCGTCGCCGGCGGTCAACACGTGTGCGCGGTCGACTTCAAGCCCCAGACGGGCGAGCTTTTTGACGTAAAAATCGCCGTTTTTGGAGGTGTTGTTGGTCAAAAACAAGAAGTCGCGACCGGTCTCCTTGACCTTGTCGATAAATTCCAAAGCACCGTCGATCAGCTCGTCGTCCAGGTAAAAGGTGCCGTCCATGTCCAGCAAAAAGCAGCGGATGTTCTGAAAATCGGCAGGGGTGATCTGGTCAGCTCGTTTCATAAATCCTCCTTCCGCCGGCCGGGCGGCAGCCGCTGGCGGCGGTTCTCATCTTGCGCCCGGCCGCACGGCCGGGCGCAGCAAAGCAAACGTCCTTCAACTTTGCAGGCCTTTCCATGTAAAACCGGGCCTGCTTTTGGGGGCCTTACACCGGGAAGAACTCGTTGGCAAAGTCCTCGAGCTCGCCGATATCCCACAGCATGGAGCTCATCAGGTAGCGGTCGCGCATATCGCGCGAGCACACAAAGGCGTCGTGCACATCCTGCGCGCCGATGCCGATGTCGGCCGGCTCCATGGGCATGCCCGTCACCTTCATGGCCTCGTAGATCCTGTCGTAGTCGGGCAGCTCTTCCATCATGGTCTGGTGGATCTCGTCCCAGTGCGCCAGAATGGCTTCCATGCGCGCCTTGTGCTTTTCGGGGCTGTTCTTGCCGGCCTTTTTCTCGATCGCGTAGATCTCGGGCGCGGTCTTGCCGAACACGCGCTCCACGTTCGCCTCCCAGGCCTTTTCGTCGAAGTTCTTCAGGAAGGCCTCGGCCTTTTCGCGGTCGGGTGTGAACTTTTTGAGCTTGTCGTAAATGCGGCAGACGATCAGCGTCGCCACGCCCACCTGGATGCCGTGCAGGTCGTAGGGCTCGCCGCGCTCAAGCGCCATCATTTCCCACATGTGCGAGAAGTGGTGCTCCAGGCCCGAAGCCGGGCGGGACATCTCGGCGTAGCTCATGGCCACGCCCGCCGCGATGAGGCCCTCGGCGATGATCTGGATGGCTTCCGGGTCGCGCGCGGTAAGCTTGGGCGCGATCTCGATGACCTTGTTGGCCGCCGAGCGCATGATGCCGGCGACGTTGTCGCAGTAGTACTCGCCGGTGACGATGTTGGAGATCTTCCATTCGCACACCGAGAGGAACTTGGCCATAATGTCGCCAAAGCCCGCCCACAGCATGCGCATGGGAGCGTTCTTGATGATGTCGATGTCGAGGATGATGGCCGAGGGCAGCTGGGTGTAAATGGTGGTCTTTACGTTGCTCACTTCCATGGAAGAGGAGTTGGAAGCGTAGCCGTCCATAGAAGGCGCGGTGCCCACGATCATGTTGGGCTTGCCGGTCATGAAGCCGTAGATCTTGCAGATGTCGTTGATGACGCCCGAGCCCACGCCCAGAATGAGGTCGCAGTCGGGGTGAGCGTGCATGGCCACCGTGCCCAGCTCCAGCTCTTCGGGGCGGGTGCGCTCTTCGCGCACGGGCAGCACGCACAGGCGGTACTTCACGCCCGCGCTTTCGAGCAGGGCAATGACCTTTTTGCCGGCCGCCTCGTAGGTGTTGTGGTCGCACACTACATAGGGGTAAGACGCGCCCAGCACCTGCAGCGCTTCCGGCACGGTCTCGATGGCGCCGGGGCGCACACACAGGTATTTGATGCCCACGTGGTGGTTGCGGCCGCAAGCGCAGTCGTAGCCGCCCTCACGCGCGAATTCCTGCATGTTCATTTTGGAAAAGTCTGCCATGATGAATCCTCCTGAATCCGTTGAAACGCCAAATGGATTGAGAAACGGCGGGCAGGGCCAGCCAGCCCGCAGGGTCTTTACAACAGTAACATAATTATAACCAAGGTGCGCGCCTTGCGCAACCGGCAAGGCTGCAAAAAATCCCGATTTTCTCTTCATTTCCCCTGTTAAATAAATAGCATTTCATCATCGTTTCCCCCAAAGAATTTTCGGCGCGGTTTGGGCGGTATTTGCCCAAAAAGTTATTGACTTGATTGAAATAATTCTCTAAAATTTATAATAACACCACTGGTTCAATACGTTATGTGTTGTATCCTTTTCTCAAGCGGCAGGTGTGCCGCTTTGCCTGCGATCAAGGCCATTTCCTTTAAAAACTTAGTTTGCAGTGGGAGAGCTGCAATTTACGCGATCGCTTTTTAAAAAAGCACTCTAAACCGATACCAAACTGGAGGAAACGAGCAAATGAGCAAAAAATTCTTGTTGGGTTACGACGTCGGTACTTCTGGCAGCAAGGGCGTGATCCTCGACCTTTCGGGCAAGATCCTCGCTTCGGCTACCACCGTGCACGACGTGGAATACCCCCGCCCCAACTGGGCTGAGCAGGACGCCGACGTCGTTTATTGGGGCGAGTTCCAGACCATCTGCCAGAAGATCGTCAAGGACTCCAACATCGACCCCGCCGACATCGCCGGCATCGGCATCAGCGGCCTGAGCCCCGACTCCCTGCCCGTTGACCGCGACGGCAACGCGCTGCGCAACTGCCTGCTGTACTGCGACCGCCGCGCTCTCGAGGAGTGCGACTGGGTAGAAAAGAACATCGGCGCCGAGGAAGTCTTCCGCATTTCCGGCAACCAGATCGACGCTTACTACGCCGGCTACAAGTGTATGTGGGTGGCCCGCAACGAGCCCGAAGTTTACGCCAAGACCTTTAAGTTCCTCAACGCGCCCGCTTACATCCAGCTCAAGCTCACCGGCCAGTTCGTGGCCGATCACAGCACCGGCGGCCTGTATGCCCCCTTCTATAAGCTCGACGAATTCCGTTGGGACGAAGACATGATCAAGAAGTGCGGCATGGACCCCGACAAGTTCCCGAAGCTGTACAACGCCACCGACGTCATCGGCTACGTCACTTCCGATGCGGCCGAAGCCTGCGGCCTGGTCGCCGGTATCCCCGTGGTGGCCGGCGGCGGCGTGGACGCCACCGCTTCCGCTCTGTGCACCGGCATGATCGACTCCAGCGTTTCCACCTGCATGTGCGGTTCCACCCACTGCTGGCAGATCGTGCTGGATGAGCCGGTGTTCGACCGCCGCTTCATCAACCTGCCCTACTACGTGCCCGGCAAGTGGATCGCCCTGGCCGGCCTCGGCACCTCGGGCAGCGTCGTCAAGTGGTTCCGCGACAACTTCGCCGCTCCCGAAAAGGAATACGAGCGCCTGCGCGGCGTGAGCGCCTACGACCTGTTGAACCTCGAAGCCGAAAAGACCCCCAAGGGCTCCGACGGCCTCATCACCCTGCCCTACTTCCTGGGCGAGCGCTCCCCCATTTGGGATCCGCGCGCACGCGGCATGTTCTTCGGCCTCTCGCTGTACCACAACCGCGGCCACATGTTCCGCTCCATCATCGAGGGCATCGGCTTTGCGCTCGAACATCACGCCACCATCCTGCGTGAAAAGGGCGCCATGCCCGACCGCATCATCGTCTGCGACGGCGGCGCCGCTTCCAACCTCGAGCGCCAGGCCTTCGCCGACATCATGCGCGTGCCGGTCGACTACATGTCCAAGATCGGCGGCGGCCCCGCTGCGGACGCCTTCCTCGCCGGCATGGGCGTTGGCATCTTCAAGGATTTCGCCGAGATCCGCAACTGGTGCCACGTGGACATGACCAACGAGCCCGACCCCTCTTCCTTCGACACCTACAAGAAGCTGTTTGACGTGTACGTCATCCTCTATCTCAACACCAAGGAAGAGATGCACACCGTGGCCGACATGGTGTAAACCGCACAAACCTACTGACCTTCAGGCGGCGCGCTTTCCGGCGCGTCGCCTTAGGCCGTCAAAACGCCTGCTTTTAGGCGCTTTGCGGCCAGCAAAAGGCGGCCTGGCGGGTGTTTCCTGCCTTCGCTTTTTCCAAATAGCAACCCGTCGCACACATTTTGAATTCTATAAGGAGAGTGATTTCCCATGAAAGCTCTGCGCCTCTATGGTCCGAATGATCTGCGTCTCGACGAAGTCGAAAAGCCGACCGCGCCCCGCGGCGGCATGGTCGTGAAGGTAGAAGCCTGCGCCATCTGCGGCAGCGACCTGCGCAACGTCAAGGCCGGCGGTTCGGCCCATAAAATGATCATGCCCGCCATCCTCGGCCACGAACTCGCCGGCGAGATCGTTGAGCTCGGCGAAGGCACCGAAGGCTACGAGATCGGCCAGAAGGTCGTTTGCTCGGCCATTATCCCCTGCGGCAAGTGCCGTTACTGCCTGGCCGGCCTGCAGAACCAGTGCGTCGACAAAAACGCCCTGAGCTATGTCGTTCCCGGCGGCTTTGCCGAATACATCATGCTGCCCGCCCTGCACGTGGCGAACGGCGGTGTGCACCCCGTTCCCGAGGGGTTCACCTGCGAAGATGTCTGCATTGCAGAACCCTGCTCCTGCGCTCTGAACGGCCAGGAACTCTCCAACGTCCACCTCGGCGACGTCGTGGCCGTCCTCGGCGCTGGCCCGCTGGGCATCATCCACTGCCTCATTGCCAAGGCCATGGGCGCCCGCAAGGTCATCTCCACCGACATCATGCAGAACCGCGTGGATCAGGCCAAGCAGTTCCCCGAGATCGACGTGTGCGTCAACACCGCCAAGGAAGACCTCATGGAGATCGTCAACCGCGAGACCGACGGCTTTGGCTGCGACGTCGTCATCGTTGCCAGCCCCTCTGTGAAGGCGCAGGAACAGGCCATCGATATCGCCGGCAAGCGCGCCCGCGTCAACTTCTTCGGCGGCCTGCCCAAGGGCTCGCCCAAGTGCGAAGTGGACAGCAACGTGGTGCACTACAAGGAGCTGTTCATCCACGGCACCAGCGACTCCTGCAACCTCCACATCGACAAGGTCCTGGAGATGTTCAAGTCCGGTCAGATCGACCCCCGCCGTGTGATCACCCACCGCTACCCCATCGACCAGTACAAGGAAGCCTTCGACATGGCTGCCAGCGGCAACGCCCTGAAGGTCATCATCACCCCCAACGCATAAGCGCTGCGCGTGAAAAACCGGTCGTGAGCGCCCCTCCCCCACGGAGGGGCGTTTTCCAAACAGATTCCCCGCCGGAGGACGATCCATGTACGAACTTACCCCCATTACCGAGCGCAGCTATTACATTCAAAGCCCGGCCAAGATCGGCCTGGTACGGCTGAACGAGACCGATGTGATCCTCATCGACAGCGGGAGCGACAAGGACGCCGGCCGCAAGGTCCGCCAGATCCTCGACGCCCAGGGCTGGAACCTCACAGCCATTTACAACATCCACTCCAATGCCGACCACATCGGCGGCAACAAGTACCTGCAGGCCCAGACCAATTGCAAGGTCTACGCCCCCGGCATAGAGTGCACCTTTACCAACCACCCCATTTTAGAGCCCTCATTTTTGTACGGCGGCTACCCGCCCCAGGAGCTGCGGCACAAATTTCTGCTCGCCCAGGAGAGCGCGGCAGAACCCCTGACGCCTGCGGCCTTGCCCGAAGGCTTTTCGGCGCTGCCCCTGCCCGGGCACTTTTTTGACATGGTGGGCTACCGCACCCCAGACGGCGTGGTGTACCTGGCCGACTGCCTTGCCAGCCGCGAGACCCTCAACAAATACCGCATCCCCTTTGTGTACGACGTTGCCGCCTATTTAAAGACTTTGGAAATGGTCAAATCCCTGCAGGCGAAGATGTTCGTTCCCTCCCACGCCCCGGCCGCCGAAAGCGTTGCCGAGCTTGCGCAGTACAACATCGACAGCGTTTGGGCCGTGGCGGAAGACATTCTCACCTTCTGCGAGGAACCCGTGGGCTTTGAGACCCTGCTGCAGTGGCTCTTCTCCCACTACGGCCTTACCATGACCTTTGAGCAGTACGCCCTGGTGGGCAGCACCCTGCGTTCCTACCTTGCCTGGCTCAAGGACAGCGGCCGCCTGACTGCCGGTTTTGAAGACAACGCCCTGCTGTGGCAGCGGGCGTGACGCGGCAGGAACGAATTCCCCGTTACAAAAAAAGGACTCTCTAAAATAGAGGGTCCTTTTCCTGTAACGGCGGCATTGCCCGCCGCCGGATCCCTTTACTTCTTCATCAGGCCCGCACCGCTGTTCCAGGCCTGGCCGACCTTTTCGCCCACGGCGTAATACCCGCTTTGGAACTGGTCAAACACAAAGGCGTTGAGCTTTGCCGGATCCACCCTGCCCTTTTCGTCTAGCACGGCTTCATCGGCCAGCACGTTGACGATCTCGCCCAACACGCGGAAACCGTAGCTGGTGTTCTGCAGTTCAACCACGCGGCACTCCAGCGTCAGGGGGAATTCCTGCACCACAGGCGCATCCACGCGGGTGCTCTTTGCGGCGTGAAGGCCGCTGCGTTCGAATTTATCGGGCGTTTTGTTGCCCGTGGCAATGCCAAAGAAATCTGCCTCTTTCAGATGCGGCACATCGGCAATGCTCAGCGTAAAGGCGCCGCGCTTTTTGATGTTTTCGGAAGTCTTGTGGTCTTCGTCGATGTTCAGTGCCACCATGTTCTCGGCGCACACGCCGCCCCAGGCCATGTTCATGACATCTACTGCACCGTCTTCGCCATAGGTAGCGATCATCAGCACCGGCATGGGGAACACATAAGGCTTTACTCCAAGGTCTTTTTTCATTGCTTTTGCCTCCTGTTTTTTCTTCGGGCCGAAAAACCCGCTGCAAACTCCGCTTCTATCTGTTAGAATAATAAGCGGCAATAAAATTTTCAAGTACCGAAATTAAAGTAAGGTACTTACCAAAAAGATAGAAACAGGAGCCCGGCATGATCGGCAAATACATCGAAGAGGCCAATTTTGAGGACACAGGGTTTTCCTACACGCTCTCGCTCATTTCCGGCAAATACAAAATGACCATTCTATACTGCCTCATGGAATTTGAGCCGGTGCGCTTCAACGCCCTGCAGCGTTACCTAAAAAAGGTTTCAGACAAGACCCTGAGCCAGAACCTGAAAGAATTGGAGCAGGACGGGCTCGTCGCGCGCAACATGTACCCGCAGGTGCCGCCCCGCGTGGAGTATTCGCTCACTGAGCGCGGCCGCTCGCTCATGGAGGTGCTCGACGCCCTGTGCGTGTGGGGGGAACAACACCGCCCTTAGCGTTTCCCACCGCGCCGCGCAAATTTAGTGGTTGCTCCCGGCGAAAAGGAATGGTACGATAATCATAATGACCCCTTATTGTTTTGTAAAAGGAGGTTTTTCTATGAACAAGATCATCACCATCGGCCGCGAATTCGGCAGCGGCGGGCGGGAATTTGGCCGCCGGCTTTCGGAAGCGCTCGGCATTGCCTATTACGACCAGGAGATCGTCTCTGAGATCGCCAAGCGCACCTCGCTTTCCGAACAATATATCCAATCCATTTCCGAGCACCAGAACGCCTTTTCCTTCCCCATCCACGTGGGGCGGAGCTTTGCGCCCACGCTCAACCCACTGTTGGAACAGAGCCTGGCCGTGTATCAGGAGCAGGCCGAGATCCTGCAGGAAATGGCCGAAAAGTCCGACTGCGTGATCGTGGGGCGGTGCGCCGACTACGTGCTGAAGGACTACCATCCGCTGCGCATTTTTGTTTACGCCGACCTTGCGCACAAGCTGCGCCGCTGCCGCGAAAAAGCTCCCGAAGGCGAGTCGCTTTCCGACCGCGAGCTCAAACAGAAGATGAACAGCATCGACAAAAAGCGCGCCCGCTACTACGAGTTTTACACCGGCCATTCCTGGGGCGACAAGCTCAATTTTGACATTTGCCTCAACACCACTAACCTCGTCATTCGCGATATTGTGCCGGCTTTTGCCAAGCTTTTGGGCTGATGCTGTGTGGTACAACAAAAAAGGAAGGAACATTCCTTCCTTTTTTGTTTGCGCTGACGCGCTGCTTTCCCTTGTTTTACCCTTCCGCCGGGCAGGAGATCTCGGTCATTTCTTCTATGACCCGGTGCAAAAGCCCGGCTTTTTCGGTGCTGGCCGCCCGGTAATACACCTCTTTGCCCTCGCGCCGGCTGACGATCAGCCCCCCGGCCTTGAGCTGCTTGAGGTGGTGCGACACGGCCGGGCTGCTCATTTCCACCATGGCCGAAAGGTTGACCACGCACTCTTCGCAATGGCAGAGGATCCAAAAAATACGGATGCGGGTAGGATCGCCCAGCTGTTTAAAAATATCCGCCAGCACCTCAAAATCGCTGGTTTTGGGCATATGGCCCAAAAGCGCCTCCCCTTCCTGCCCGTGGGTGTGCGGCAGATGCAAGCCTTCCATATTTCGTCACTTCCCTCCCGTCGGCTGGTCCTGTTTTCAACGCTTTTTCCGTTGTCTTTTATCATATCACATTCTTTGAAAGAAAACAGCGTGCCGTAGCAGCTTTTCCCTGGATCTGCCCCCGCCGCAAAAAACGCAAAAACCGCCTGTTTTTTGAACTTTGCTGTTGACTTTCCCAATCTAGGGGCGTATAGTAAAGGCACAACGATTAAACAATTATTTAATTGTTAAAGTCATTGACTGCCGAAAGGAGCACTCCCATGAAGAAGACCTACAAGATCGATGTCGACTGCGCCAATTGCGCCAACAAAATGGAAGAAGCCGCCAAAAAAACGGCCGGTGTAAAATCTGCCGTCGTCAACTTCATGACCCTGAAGATGGTCGTGGAGTTTGAAGAAGGCGCCGAACCCGCCGCCGTGATGCAGCAGGTGCTCAAAAACTGCAAAAAGGTCGAAGACGACTGCGAGATCTTCCTGTGAGCTTTTCCATCCGCTTAGGTTCCTTCCCCTTTTTTCGCTTTTCCTTCATTCTACCGCGCCACGCTTTTTGACGCGCGGTAAACAGGAGGCTCCTTTATGAATAAAAAGCAAAAAAAGATGCTTGCGCGCATCCTCATCGCGGCGGCGCTGCTCGCGGCGCTCCACTTCATTCCGACCGAAGGCGCGCTGCGCTTTGCGCTGTACATGGTTCCGTATTTGGCCATTGGGTACGACATCCTCATCAAAGCCGGTAAGGGCATCAAAAACCGGCAGGTGTTCGACGAAAACTTCCTGATGGCCGTCGCTACGGTGGGCGCCATCGCCCTGGCGCTGTACGAGGGCAGCGGCGACTACACCGAGGCCATCGCCGTGATGCTGTTTTACCAGGTGGGCGAGTTCTTCCAGAGCTATGCCGTGGGCAAAAGCCGCCGCAACATCAGCGAGCTGATGGACATTCGGCCGGATTACGCCAACGTGGAACAGGATGGCAGGCTCGAACAAGTGGACCCTGACGAGGTCGGGATCGGCAGCGTCATTGTGGTGCAGCCCGGAGAAAAGATCCCCATCGACGGCGTGGTCACCGAGGGCGCTTCCAGCCTGAACACGGCCGCCCTGACCGGCGAGAGCCTGCCCCGGGACGTAAAAGAGGGCGACGAAGTCATCAGCGGCTGCATCAACATGACCGGGGTGCTCAAAGTGCGCACCACCAAGGAATTCGGGGAATCCACCGTTTCCAAGATCCTCGACCTTGTGGAAAACGCCAGTTCCCGCAAGTCGCGCTCCGAAGCCTTTATTTCCAAATTTGCCCGCATCTATACGCCCGCGGTGTGCGGCAGCGCCCTTGCGCTGGCCGTGCTTCCCCCCTTGGTGCGCCTTGTGGGCCTGGGCCTGCCCGGCGATTGGGGCACTTGGATCTACCGCGCGCTCACCTTTTTGGTGGCGAGCTGCCCCTGCGCGCTGGTCATCAGCATCCCGCTCTCCTTCTTTGCAGGCATTGGCGGTGCCAGCAAGTCCGGCGTGCTGGTGAAGGGTTCCAACTATTTAGAGACCCTTTCGCAAACCAAAATTGTGGTGTTCGACAAAACCGGCACCCTCACCCAGGGCGTGTTCGAGGTCAACGGCATCCACCACAGCGAACTGGAAAACGAAAAGCTGCTGGAATACGCTGCGCTGGTGGAAAGCTCCTCTTCCCACCCCATCAGCAAAAGCCTGCAGCGCGCCTACGGCAAGGAGTTTGACCGCAGCCGCGTGAGCGAAGTGGAGGAACTCAGCGGCATGGGCGTGACCGCGCGGGTGGACGGCCTGCCCGTTGCCGCCGGCAACGAAAAGCTGATGCGCCACCTGGGCATCGAACCCATTGCCTGCCACAGCGCGGGCACCATCATCCACATGGCCATCGGCGGCAAATACGCGGGGCACATCGTCATTTCCGACGTCGTCAAACCCCGCGCCAAGGAAGCCGTTGCCGCGCTGAAAGCCGCGGGTGTCCGCAGGGCCGTCATGCTCACCGGCGACGCAAAAAAGGTGGCCAAGCAGGTGGCGGCCAGTTTGGGCATAAGCGAAGTATTCGCCGAACTGCTGCCCGGCGGCAAGGTGGAGAAGGTGGAAGAGCTGCTCAAAACCAAGCCCGAAAAGGCAAAGCTCGCCTTTGTAGGGGACGGCATCAACGATGCGCCGGTGCTCTCCCGCGCCGACATCGGCATCGCCATGGGCGCCATGGGTTCCGACGCCGCCATTGAAGCGGCCGACGTTGTGCTGATGGACGACGACCCCATGAAGATCTCCAAGGCCATTCAAATCTCCAAAAAGTGCCTGCGCATCGTGTACGAAAACATCGTTTTCGCCATTGGCATCAAGCTGGCCTGCCTGGTGCTGGTCGCGCTCGGCCTGGCCGATATGTGGCTGGCCATCTTTGCCGACGTGGGCGTCATGATTTTGGCCGTGCTCAACGCCATCCGCGCTCTGTTTGTGAAAAAGCTGTGAGCAAAGCTCCTTTACCCATCCTTACGACCCAAAAGGGAGGCTGAAAACATCCAGCCTCCCTTTTGAGTTTTGCGCTTTAACAAAGAGGCGACGCCCTTGGCGTCGCCTCTTTGTTAAAGCACCTAACAGCACCCCCCGCGCCGTTTGGCGCGGGGGTGCGTTGTGTTTTGTTTCCGTCAGGCAGAAATCACTTCTGCAGAGCGTTGGCGATGTTTTCCGCCGCGAGCCTGCCGGAGTTGGCCGCGTAGGAAATGCCGATGCCCGCGCCGGGATACTGGTAGGTAAAGGCGTTTCCTGCAGTGGCCTCGCCCGAAGCGTAAAGGCCGGGCACGGGGGCGCCTTCACCGTTGAGCACCTGGCAGTCGTTGTTGATCTCAACACCGGGGATGGTGCCGAAGAAGCGGTGCCACATCTTGTCGGCGTAGAAGGGCGCGGTCTCGATCTTGGTAGCTTTTGCCACCGGCAGGCCGAATTCGGGATCGGTGCCGGCGTCGATAGCGGCGTTATAGGCTTCGACCGTGGCGATGAGGGTGGCGCTGTCCATGCCCAGGTCTTCGGCCATTTCCTCCAGCGAATCGTAGGGGGTCAGCACGCCGGCTTCCACCTTCTGCTGGATCTGCTCCTGGTCGCTGTAGTTGGCGTCCACGATGTAGTAAGCGGTGGCATCCTGGTTGTAAACTACCTCGCTCTGGATGACGTACTTGGGTTCCGCTTCGCTGATGAAGCGCTCGCCCTTGCCGTTGACCAGGAACATGGAGGTGACCAGCGCGTTGCCGTCGGTAGACATGGGCGCGCCCATGACGCCTTCGCCAACGACCTTGGTGCCGAACTGCTCGGTCATGGTGATGGCGTCGCCCGTGGCGCCCGCGTTGGAGCTCACCATGGCGTCGGTATAGGCCGGGCAGTACTCGGCGATCATCTCGGCGTTGCTGCCAAAGCCGCCGGTGGCCAGCAGCACGTAGTCGGCCGTAATCTCGTAGTTTTTGTCCTTGCTTTCGGCCTTCACGCCCTTGACCGCGCCGTCTTGTACGATCAGCTCGGTCGCGGTGGTCTGCATGAGGATGTTCAGGCCGTCCTCTTCCACCTTGTTCTGCAGGAAGGTGGCAAAGGTGCTGCCGCGGTTTTCGGTGCGCAGGCCATAGACCTTATCGGAATACACCGAAGCCGCTTCGGGGGTGGTGATGAAGGGAGCGCCCCATTCGATGAGGTTGTTGAGCACTACGTCGGAGTGCGCGTAGACGTTGTCGATGAGCTCGCGGTTGACCTCGGTTTTCGAGGTGATCTCGAACAAATCGGCAAAGTCCGAGGTGGTGGCTGGCGCAATGCCCGCATCCTCGTGATACTGGGAGTTGATGCCGGCGATGATGCCGCCCGTGGCGGGCAGGGAACCGGTCACATAACCCAGCTTTTCGAGCACGACGTAGGTAACGTCGGGGTGGGCGGTCTCAAACTCGTAAGCCGCCATCAGACCCGACATGCCCGCGCCGACGATGACGACGTCTACGTCCATCGCCTCGGTGCCCTGTTCGGCATCCTGCTCGGTGCCCTGTTCGGCGTCCTGCCCGGCTTCGGGGGTCGGGGCGGGTTCTTCGGTCTGCTCCTGCGCGCAGCCCACCAGCGCCACTGTCATCAGCAGCGCCAGCAAAAGCGCTAGGATCCTGGTCTTTTGTTTCATTCTGCAATTCCTCCTTCTTCTTCCTTTTTCCGGCCGCGCGCAGAAAAGGCGCGGCCAAACCAACACAGCCCTGCTGTGCTGTATTTGTTCTGTTTGTTCCGCTTCCACGGTTTTGCTTTGCTGATGGAGCCGCAAAGGCCGCAAGATCGTGATCGCGCCGTTTTTTTCAGTTGCGGTGCTATTATAACCTTGCAAATATATTATGTCAACAAATCTCCAAAATCAGTCTCATTTTTCACACAGCTTTGCCAAAAAATTCAACCGCCGGGGGAGTGCTCCGGCGGCAGTTTTTTAAGCTATTCCAGGCTTACATTTTGTTCTTGACCCGGTACTGGCGGCTGCTTTGGAAACGCAGGCCGGTATTTTTTAAACACAACGAGCGAAAGCGCCACGGTCAGGGCGTCTGCGCACACCTGCGCCCAAACGATGCCGAACATGCCGAACAGCCCGTTGAGCACGAACAGCATGGGAATGTTGAACACCAGCCAGCGGGTCACCCCTAAAAACAGCGCGATCTTCCCTTTGCCAAAGGCCTGAAAGAGGTAGACCGTAAAGAAGCTGACGAACATCAAAGGCGTGGCCAGCACGCGAACGCGCAAAAACTCCGAAGCCAGCGCCACGGTCTGCTCATCTGGAATGAACAGGTTGGAAAGCTGCGCAGCGAACAGCTCGTAAAGCAAAATGCTGGCCGCCGCCACCAAAAGCCCCACCCGGCGGGAATAGCGAATGGTGTCGTTCATGCGCTTTTCGTGCCCGGCCGTGAGGCTGTAGGCCACCAGGGGCATCATGCCCTGGCAGATGCCGATGCCCACGTTCAAGGGGAAGCGCTCGATCTTCAGCACCACGCCGATGGCGGCCATGGCCAGGTCGTGGTAGGTGGTCATGAGCTTGTCGATGATGACGTAGTCCAAATCGAACAGGAAGGTGGTAAGGGCCGAGGGCACGCCCACGGCAAACACCGCAAACACGCTGCTCTTTGAGGGGAGCCCCACCCTGGGCGAAAACGTGACCACCGAATTGCGCCCCAGGCGCAGCAGCACCACCACAAAGTACAAAAACGCGATGAAGTTGGAAAGCGCCGTGGCAATGCCCGCGCCCAGCACCTCGTACCCCTTGGGCAGCAACACGAACATAAACAAAGGGTCCAGGACGATGTTGAGCAAACCGCCCAGAATGATGCCGGCGCTGGCCTGCCTGGAAAGCCCGATGCTGCGGATGAGGTTGGAGAGCACGTTGGAAAGCACCGTGGGAATGCCGCCGAACACAATGACGCACAGCGCGTATTGCCGGGCGTATTCATAGGTGTTTGCCCCCGCGCCCAGCAAGTTGAGCAGCGGGTGCATAAACACGCCAATGCCCACCGAAAACAGCGCAGCCACACCCAGCCCCAAGTACAAAGAAAAAGCGCTCACCCGCCGGGCCTCGTCTTCTTTTGAGACCCCCAAGAGCCTGGAAATGAGCGATCCGCCGCCGATGCCGGCCAACCCGGCCAGGCAGAGCGTGATGTTGAACACCGGCAGAATGAGCGACGTTGCCGCCACCATGTAGGGGTCCTTGGTCTGCCCTACAAAAAAGGTGTCCGCCATGTTGTAGATCAACACGATCAGCTGGCTGGCCACCGCCGGCAAAATCATCTTGCGCAGCGCGGCCGGCACGGGGAGTTTTTGAAAGATGTCTTCTTTGCTCAAGCTCTTTTGGGCTTGCATGGGTCTGTTACCTGCGCTTTCCGGTAAGTCGAAGCAGGGCTTTTTTGTTGGGTCTTGCCCTGCGTCTGGCCGCCTGTTTTTTGTGGAACTGCCGCTGTTCTAAAAACTGTGATCCCGTGGGTCTGTTTTGCAACGGCCCCCACTGTTTCAGTATAGCACGCCGCGGGGGATGTACCTGCGGCTTTTTGGCGTTTTTTGTTCTGTTGAAGAGGCCCGTTCAGCCCTCCGCCCCGGGCGGCCTTCGGGCGCAAAACAGCCGGCAGAGGGGGCGCGCCCCCTCTGCCGGCCGGGAAGAACTCCTCGTTTTTAGCGTCAGAACTTCAGCCCGACGCCCTCGCTGTGCGCAGACCGCTCCAGCACCGCTGCCCACAGCTCGTCGCCCAGCTCGCTCTGGAAAAAGTCCTGCGCGTACCCGCTCATGCGCCCGGGGTAGAGCACTGCCCGTTCTTCGCCGAACTCGGCGACGAGCGCGCCATGTTCTTCGGCCTCGGCCACCTTCTTTTCCAGCGGGGTGCTCCCGCCTTCCATGAGGTCCAGCTCGTAGGAAAGGGCATCGGGGAACCCCAGCCGGGCGTCTTCCATAAAATCGTCGGCGTCCATCGCTTCCATCTCCACGTTGGGAAGATAGTTGGAAGGCCTGCCATCTTCCCAAACAGCCGCTGCCAGATCCCCTTCCTGGGTTTCGTAGATCCTGGTCATGATCATGCTACTTTGCCTCCTGCTGCGTCAGCGTTGTGGTGGGTGAAACTTTTGCCCTGCGCGGGCCGGAAAGCCGTTTACTGGTTCGCAAGGCCGCTCAGATCGAGCGTTGCGGTCAATTCTTCGATCCCGCCCTCGTTATAAGAAACGTAGTAGTTCAAAACGCTCTGGGAATAATCCGCGCCCTCTGCCGGGCCGTCCCCGCCGTGCAGGGTGATGCGAAAGTAACGGGTCTCGGGGGTCATGAGGCAGCTGTTATCCCACATCTGTTTGCTGGACGTCCAGTCGCCCACGGTCAGATCGCGCGGCGCCAGGAAGCCGGTATCATTGCCCCGCGCCAGAATGTGGAAGGTGACGCCCATGATCTGCCCATCGGCAGCCGAGACCCAGTAGTTGGCGTCCACGATCTGGACTTTGCCCGCCTCGTTATCGAGCAGCACCCAGGAATCCTGCTTCGGTTCCGGGAAGGGGTCGGTTTCGGCCGGCTTGGCGCCGGGGTAGACCGTGGCCAAAATTTCCACTTCCTCGTACACGCTGCCATAGGCCGAATACCCCAAAACAACATCGAACTGCAGCGAAGTGATCTCCTGGATGCCGGCGTGGGCCAGCAGCGTCCGGGGCATGGTCAGCTCAATGGCGCGGTCGCGGCCGCCGCCGATCATGGTGCTGCTCGTCCTGTCCCCGTCAACGTCAACAAAGGTAAAGTCGTCGGAATGGAACTTCACGCCGTTGACGGTCAGCTCCATGTCGTAATAGGTGGAATAGTTCTGCGCGTCTGTTGCTGCGTGGTAAGTGATGACGTAAGCGTCCTCCGTCATTTCCATGGAGTCGATTTCAAACAGGTACTCCCCTTCTTCGTAAAGGATGCCAGAGGTAAAGTTTTCCAGCTCCGCCGGCTGGGGCTGGGCGGGGTCCTCCGCATCGCCTTCTTCTTCGTTTGCCGCGCCGCCGTCGTTCACGCCGTCGTTCACCTGGGTTTCACCCTCCGGGGCGCCGGTGTTCCCGCCGCCGCAGCCAGCCAGCAGGCCCACGGCCAGCAGCAGCGCGAGCAGCAGCGAAATCAGCCTTGTCCTCTTCATGGTGCTTCCTCCTGAAAATTTTGTACAAAAAACGCGGGACCCGCGTTTTTACCAAAGCAGCCCTGCCCCGGCAAAAAGGAATCGCCGCAAAAGACTGCGGCCCGGGCCGAATTTGCCCCGCTTTTTAAAGGGGCAAGATCAAAAGCTTTTCAATTATAACGCAGAATCAGTTTGAATTGCAAATAAAACGTCCGCCCGAAGACCCGGCAAAAAAGGACGGGTGCGGAACGAAGCGGCCGGGTTCCTCTTCGCTTTTAAAAACCGGTCGTTTGGAACAGAAAAAAAGGAAGATACAAAAAGACGCCGGAGCAAAGCGGACTTTGCTCCGACGTGGTGCCGGTGGCCGGACTCGAACCGGCACGGTGTTGCCACCGGTGGATTTTGAGTCCACTACGTCTGCCAATTCCATCACACCGGCAGGGAACGGAATCCATTCTATAGTACCCCATGGAAGGCAAAAAGTAAAGCATTGACTTTTGGTTGGGCGGTATTTTTTTCTTGTTCCGCCATTGCGCAGG
>CALWSW010000029.1 GCA_944384305.1 uncultured Christensenellaceae bacterium | reverse complement strand
TAGGGGATGGTGCCGAGGATGTCGGCGCTGGTGCTCTTTGAGGCGCGGATGTTCAGACTGCTGGCCGTCACCGTGCCAGTGATGGACGAGGACGTGCCGGTGTTGGTGCCGGTATTGGTCGAATCGCTGCCAGTGCCGGTGTCGATGATCGTGCCGCCGCCCGTGCTGCCGCCGGTGTTGACCGAAGGCTGGGTGGAGGAGAGGTAGGCGCTGCTTACAAAGCCCATAATGCCCGATTCGGCCTGCACCTTGCTCCAGTCGCCGTACTCGGCGAGCACCGAGACCCGCTCGCCGAGGCTGAGGGTCTCGACGACGGTCGAAGAAGAAGAAGTGGTAGACTGGGCGCGCAGGTTGAGCGACTGCGTATTGACGTAGCGGGTGGTACCGGCAAAGAGCGTCAAGCCCGACTCCGAGAGCAGCTGCTTGGGGTTGGGGTGGGTCTCGCCGGCGTACAGCCGCTGGGTCTGAGACTGGTAGATCACCCCGTCCTGCCCGTTGAAGGTGATGTTGTAGAACAGGCGGTCGGAGGTTTGGGAGCGAATGGTAAAGACTTCGCCCTGCTCGATGGTGCCGGTGACCTCGGTGCTGTTTCGGGAGCGCAGCATGGGCGCCATGCTGGTGGCATAGCCGTAGAACCCGCCGGAGGGGATGGCGTAATCCACCGAGCCCACGCAGATCTCGAGCAGGCTCTGCGGGACCGTGCCGTAGTTCGTGCCGTCGGTCACGAGGCAGCTCGTGCCGCTGCCGCCCATGAGCTGCACGAAGCTCCCGCGCTTGAGTGTGCGCCCCGAGAGGGTGTAGTCTGCGGTGAGCAAGGCGAGCACGGGCGTGCCTGTGTCGATCGAAAGCCGGCTGCTTGCCAGGTACCCGGCCTTGCCGCCCGATTCGATGACCAGGAAGTAGTCCCCGAACTGGCCCACAACATCTACCTTTTCGCCCGAAGAAACCTGGGCCGTTGTGCCGTAGGAAGCGCCGGGGCCGCTCAACAGGCCGGTGCTGGAGAGCACCGTGGCGGTCACTTCGATGGCCTGCGGCAGGCCGTCCTCCTCGATCACTTCGGAAGTGTCCAGCCCGCCGGCCGTCGAAGCGATGGTGGAGATCTGCTGAATGGTAACGTTCGAGTAGTAGAAGTAGAGGATGTCGGTATAGCTCCACCCTTCGTTTGCCATCTGCTGCGCGCCGCGCTGGCTCATGCCCACGCCGTGGCCGTAGCGGGCGTTGACCAGCTCGTAGCCGGTCGTGGTCTCGCGCGAGTAGAACATGCGCAGGCTGGTGTTGGTGAACAGGCCGGCCGAACGCATTTCATCGAACGAGCAGTCGATGGTGACCGATACCGTGCCGGCGGCGCTGCCCAGGCCGGAAAGCGCGGCGTAGTAGGCCTGCTCGATCTGCGCCTGCTCCGCAAGCGTGACCAAGCGGTTTTCGTTGATGTACCACACGTAATCCGCGACCCCTTCCAGGGTCATGAACTGTGGGGGCGAAATGGAGGTGATGCCGCCGCCCGTGGGCGAGACCAGCAGGGTGATGCGCACCCTGGTGTAGCACCGGCTGGGCGGGTCGTACTTGGGTTCATAGGCTTCCACCGAGGTCGCGCCCACGATGCTGAAGGTGTCGGCAAAGCCGGAATACCCCATGGAGACCAGAACCGAAGAGGCTTTCTGCTTGAGGAAGGCCTCCATTTCTGCCGAAAGGGGCGTGGTATCGGTCACCGCTTTGGGGATGGATTGCACGTCCTCAATAGAGCTGGGGTTGGCGAGGTCGTAGGGGTCGTCCTTCATCTGATAATAGGGAAGCGCGGTACCCCAGGCGTTTTCGGTGGTTTCGGTCTGCCCGCCGTTGGAGGCGCTGTAGTAGGCGTATACCACCTCGCCTGCGCTGTTGGCAATGACCTGCCCCTGCGTGGCGTTGACCGCCGCAATGACGTTGGTTTGGCTGGAATTGTAGCCGTGGTACACCTGGTCGGAGGAGGTATCCACCACGTCGTAAGAGGCGGAGGGCGAGATCTTGCAGGCCGCGTAGCTTCTGGCGCATATGGCCTGGACCTTCAACGCCTCGAGCGGGAAGGAATCGCTCATTTCGTAACCCACCACGCCCAGAAGGTAATCTTCCAGCCCCACGGTGTTGGTCACCACCAGGCGCTGCGCGCCGGTAGAAGCGGTGGTCTGCACCTGGTATTTCATATTTCCCAGATAATAGCAGTAGCCGTAGCGGGTGTTGTACTGGCGGATCATGCCCGAACCGCGGATGAGGTCGGCCTCGGGGCCGGTGTAGAGCACCGCGCCGCTCGAGGAGTCGCGCACCACGAGGTTGACGCCGTCGCCGGCGAGCGAGATGTTGACAGGGCCTGTCAGCGTCGCGCCGGTCTGGCTGAGCGTGTAGATACCGTCGATGCCGGCGTCGATGTCGTCGGTGCTGGCCGAGAGCCGCACCCGGATGGTTGAGTAGTCCGTCGCCGCAGACGCCCGCGTCGCCATCATGGGCGACAGACAGAACAAAGCTGTCAACAGCGCGAGCGCCGCGCTGACAATCTTTTTCATCGATACCTCCTTTTATCGTATTTCAGCAGGGTCTGGGGCCGGGCCCCTGGGGGCAGCGAAAAGCCGGCCGCGCGGGCCCTGCCGGCAGCGGCTGTTTTCTGCGCGGCATTGGGCCGCTGCATTGCTTTCATTATAGCAAAACTGCCCGGACAAAAAAGGCAGATGGTCTGCTTTTTTCGAAAAGTTCATAGTTCACACAGATTTTTTCGGGGAAAATTCACAATTTGCTTACACTTGAAGGAGAAAGGGAAATTTCAGGAAGCGCCGGCCGCGCAGGGGAAGGCGGCCGAAATCTTTTCCTGCGCCTATCTTGCGCCGAGCGCCGGGGGAGGCGATAATAAAGGAAACAAAGAAAAAGAAAAAGGAGCGAAAGCGTTTTTGGGGAAGGTCCGTTGGGGCCTGCCGGAAGGTTTTCGCCCAAAGGAGAGATCATGCGCCTGTTTTTTGCCCTGGACCCCAACAACGCCGTGCGCGCGGCGCTCTGCGCTGTGCAGCAGCGCATGGCCGCGCAAAAGATCGACTGCGCGCTGGTGCCTGCCGGCAATTTTCACGTGACCCTGCGCTTTTTGGGGGAGACCAACGACCTTGGCGGCATCTCCAAAGCGCTGTGCGAGTGTGTGCGGGGCATCCGCCCCTTTGAGCTGCGGCTCTCGGGGCTGTCGGCCTTTGGCGCGGGGCCGAAAAAGACCGTTGTGGCCCTGCTTTCGGGCAACACCGCCGAAGCCAAGGCGCTGTTTGAATCCGCCGAGGCCGCGCTTGGCCGGGTGGGCTTTTTGCGCGAAAAGCGGCCGCTGGTGCCGCACATCACCCTGGCCAGAAGGGCGGTGCTGCCCGCCGGCGCGCTGGAGGCGCTTGCAAGCCACCTGCAGCCGGCCGGCTTTACGGCAGAGCATTTGACGCTTTACGAGTCGGTCAAGGGCCGCAGCGGGCAAATGATCTACCGGCCGCTGCAAAAGGAGCGCTTCTGATGGCCGCGCGCGTCACCGTGCTCGCCGGGCGTGTGGGCGCGGGCAAAACGGCGGAGCTGCTGCGCCGCATCAGGGCGGCGGTACAGGAGGGAAAGCAGGCGCTTTTGCTGGTGCCCGAGCAATACACCTACGACGCCGAGCGCATGCTGCTCGAGACCCTGGGCGGCGCGGCTTTTTACGCCGAAGCGCTGGGGTTTTCGCGGCTGTGCGAGCGGGTGCTCGAAGAAGCCGGCGGCGGCGCAAGGCTCTTTTTGTCGCCCGAAGGGCGGCGCATGGCGCTGCGGGGGGTGCTGGACGAAAAGCGCGGCAGCTTAAAGCTGTACGGCGGCGTGAGCGCGCGCAGCGGGTTTTTGGAGCGCGCGGGCGATCTTATCGATGTGTTCAAGGCGGCCGACCTGCCGCCCGAGGCGCTGTTTTCGGCGGCGGAGCGCGTGAAGGACCCGCTGCTTTGCGAAAAACTACGGGAACTCGGCACGATCTACGGCGGACTGCAGGAGCGCATGGCCGGCAGATACGCCGACGCTGCCGACAAGCTGCGCCTGCTCACCGAAAAACTGCCGCAGTGCGCTTCGCTCAAAGAAACGGCGGTGTTCGTGCACTCGCCCCACGCCTTTTTGTTCGACGCGCGCTTTTACGCCATTTTTGCTGCGCTCGTGCAGGCCGCCGGCAGCGTGACCATGACGCTGCGGCTGGATGAAAGGGGCGACCCCCTGTTTGCGGCAGAAGAGCGGGCGCTTGGTTTTTTGCGGGCGATAGCGCCGGTTGCGGTGGAGTTTGTAGCAGGCAAAGAGGCGCGCCCGGGCGCGCTCTGCGTCGTGGAAGCGCAGCTGTTTTCGGCCGCGCCGGCCGCTGCGCAGGAAGAGGCCGGCGGGGTGACGCTTTGCCGCGCGCCAACGCCGGCCGCCGAAGCCGAAGCCGCCGCCGAACACGTCTTTTTGCTGCTGGAAAGCGGGGCCAGGCTTTCGGAATGCTACGTGGCGGCGGCCGACAGCGCGCTGTACGCGCCGCTTCTGCGGGCGGCGCTCGAGCGCCGGGGCATCCCGCTCTTTTTGGATGGGCGGCGGCCGCTCTCTTCTCATCCGGCGGTGGATTTTCTGCTGGCGTCGTTGGCGGCGGCACTGCGACGCTTTGGGAAACGGGATGTGCTGCGCGCGGCAAAAAGCGGGTTTTCCGGCCTTTCTGCCGATGAAGCCGACGCCTTGGAGGAGTACTGCCTGCGCTTTGGCGTGGACCGAACGCCCTTCCTTTTTCCCTTTGAACGGGGGCGCGACCGCCGGCCGCGGCTGCTACACACTGCCGAAGAGGCACGAAAAAAGCTGCTGCCGCCTTTGCAGGCGCTGTCTGAGGCGCTGGAAGAGGCGAAAACGGCCAAGGATTTTTGCCGCGCGCTGTACGGCCATATGCTCGCTTCCGCCCTGTGGGAACAGCTGGAAGCGCAGGCAAAAAGGCTGAGAGCACAGGGGCGAAACGATCTGGCCGAGGAAACGCTGCAGGTCTACCGCGCCATTTTGGAATTGCTGGATCAGATCGCGGAACTGTTGGACGGCCCCATGACCGCCGCGCGCTTTTACCAGGTGCTCGACGAAGGCTTTGCCGCCCGCACCATCGGCGTGCTGCCCCCCACGGCAGACGCGCTTTCGTTTGGCGATGTGCAGACCGCCTCCGGCCGCAGGATCGGCCATTTGCTGCTGTTGGGCGCGAACGAAGGCTGCTTCCCCCCGCCCGACACCGATGGCGGCGTGCTGAACGACCGCGACGCCGCGCTGCTAAAAGAGGCGGGGCTGGATCTGTTTTCCGACCGCGCGGGGCGGATGCTGCACGAGCGGCACCTGTGCTACGCGCTGCTGGCCCGGCCGCAAAAGAGTCTGTACGCAAGCTGCGCGCAGAGCGATGACGAGGGAAGGCCGCTACAGAGCGCGCCGCTGTTTGACGCGCTGTGCGCCATGTTCCCAACGGCGGAGCAGGAAGTTGCGCCGCCGCCCTTTTTGCGACCCATCGACCCCGAAGAGGGCTTTGCCGAACTGCTGGCCGCGTTGCGGACGCTGGTGGACACCGGCGGCGAAAGCCTGCCCGAAGGGCTCCAGGCCGCTTATGCCGCCTACAGCGCAGACCCCCGTTACGCCGGGCGGCTGCGCGAAGCGGAGGCGCGGCTGTTTGAGCAGCCGGGGCTGGGGCGGGAGGAAGCCAAGGCCCTATACGGGCCCTTTCAGGGCAGCACGGTCACCCGGCTGGAGCAGTTTTCGCGCTGCCCCTTTGCCTTCCTGGTCAGCCAGGGGCTGTGCCCGGACGAGCGCCGCGCTTACGAGGAGACCCCCGGCGATGCCGGCACCTTTTACCACGACGCCTTTTGCGCCTTCTTCCGGACGGCGCGCGAGCGCGGACTTTGGAACGAAAGCCTGACCGACGAGGTGGCGGGGGCGCTTTTGGACGAGATCGCAGAAGCCCTGCGCGCCACGCACAACAGCGGCCTGCTCGCCGACGGCGCGCAGAACCGCCGCACATTTGAACTGATGCGCCGCACGGCAAAGCGAACGGTGCTGGCCATGCTCAAGCAGCTGCGCGCCGGGGAGTTTTTGCCCTACGCCTGCGAGGCGGCGGTGGGGGGCGACCTGCCGGCCGTGGAGCTGGCGCTGTCAAACGGCGCAAAAGCCGAGCTCATTGGCCGCATCGACCGCGTGGATCTTTGCAAAACGGCCGACGTGCCCTATGTGCGCATTCTGGACTACAAAACGGGGAACAAAACCTTTTCTTACGCCGAGCTCGAAAGCGGGCTGCAGCTGCAGCTGCCGCTCTATCTTGCGGCCTGTGCGGGGCTGGGCAGGCCCGCCGGCATGTTCTATCTGCACATCGACGACCCCATTGCAGAGGAAGGGGACGGCCTTTTGGAAGAAAAGCGCTTCCGCCTGCGGGGGGTGGTGCTGGGCGAGCTGGACGCCCTGCGGGCCATGGACGGCGAAAGCCAGGGTTTTTCGGCCTTTTTGCCGGTGCGCTTTACCAAGGAAGGCGCTTCAGGCACGGCGCAGGGCGCGCTGCTTACAGAAGAAGAAATGGCGTTTTTGTGCGGGTGCGCCAAAGAGATCGCCGCAGGGGTGGTGGAGCGTATTTTGGAAGGAGAATCCGCCCCGCGGCCGGCGCAGCTGGGGTTGTGGAAGGCTTGCGACTGGTGCCCTTACCGCGCCATTTGCCGGTTTGAGCCCGACCGGGGCGATGTTTACCGCCTGGTGCCGGCCGTAGGGGCCAAGGAGTTTTTTGCGCAGTGCGGGGAAAGGGGGGAAGAGGCGCATGAAGTTTAACGAACAGCAGCAGCAGGCGCTTTCCCATCATGCGGGCGCGCTGCTGGTGAGCGCCGGTGCGGGCAGCGGCAAGACCGCCGTGCTGACCGAGGCCGCCGCCCAGGCGGTGCGCCAGGGCGTGCAGGTGGCGAACATGCTGGTGGTGACCTATACCAACGCCGCCGCGGCGGAGATGAAGCACCGCATCGAAGTGCGCCTGCGGGAACTGGCGCTTTCGCCGGAGCTTGACGGCGAGGAAAAGGCGCGCGTCCGGCAGGGCGTGCTCGAACTGCCCAGCGCACAGATTTCTACCCTGCACGCCTTCTGCGCGCAGGTGCTGCGCCGGAACTTTCAGGTAGTGGGGTTGGACCCCGCCTTCCGCGTGGCAGACGAGTTCGAGTCAGCCGCCCTTTTGCGCGCGGCGGCAGAGGAGGCCATCGCAGCCGCGGTAGAGCGGGGCGAACCGGGCTTTTTTGCCCTGCAGGAGGGATTTGGCGGCAGGCAGGGCAAGGCGCTTGTGGAATTGGTGCTTGCGGGCATGAGTTTTTTGAACACCCTGCCCGAGCCGGAGGCTTACCTGGAGCGCGCCCGGCGCCAGGGCGAGATTTTGCCCGAAGAGGTGCAAAACAGCCCGGCGGCAAAAAAGATAACCTCGGCCTTTGCCGCGCGCGCAGCGCGCGCGGCAAAGCTGCTCGCGCAGTGCGGGGAAGAGCTGCCCCCCGGCGGGGAGTTTGACGCGCTGCGGCAGATGTTTGAGGCCGAGCGGGAAGAACTTTTGGGCATTGCAAAGGCGCTGCGCCAGGGCGGGCCGCTGGCGGCCGCCGCGGGGTTTTCCTACGGGCGGCTGAATTTCCCGCGCAAAGTGCAAGCGCCCAAGGAGCGCATCAAGGCCCTGCGCGAGAGCGCCAAGGCCGCCTTCGACCTCAAAAAGCTCGAAGCGGCCTTGACTCTGTGCGACGGCGAAGAGCAGGCCCGGCGCATGGCGCTCGAGCAGCCGCAGATCGACGCGCTGTGCGGCCTTCTTTCAGCTGCCCGCGCCATCGCTGCGCGCGAAAAGGCCGAGCGGGGCGTCATCGACTTTGCCGACATGGAGCACCTTGCCCTAAAGGCGCTTTCCGACCCCGGCGTGGCGGCGGAGTACCGCGCGCGGTTTTCCATCATCTTCGTGGACGAATACCAGGATTCCAGCGCGCTGCAGGAAGCGCTGCTCAATAAGATCAGCGACGGCGGCAACCTCTTTTGCGTGGGCGACGTCAAGCAGAGCATCTACAGCTTTCGCGCGGCGCGGCCGGCGCTCTTTCTGGCGCGGGCGGCGGCCGCAGCGCAGGGGAAAGGGGAGGTCGTGCACCTCAACGTCAACTACCGCACCGAGCCCTGCATCCTCGGCTGCGTCAACGACGTGTTTTCTTACGCCATGCAGGGGGAGATCGTTTACGGCGAAGAGGACGCCCTGCAGCCCGGGCGGCTGCCAAGCACCGGGGAGCGCCCCGTGGGCGTTTATGTGCTCGACAAGAACGCCAACGAAGAGGAAGACGAAGCCCCGCTGCCTGAAGCGCTGCTGACCGATGCCGAAAACGAAGCGCTGCTGTGCGCGGCCCTCATCAAGGAACGCCTGGGCAGGCCTCTGCCCTCGGGCAAGATGGCAACGTATTCGGATTTTGCGGTGCTTTTGCGCACCACTGCGGGTGCGAGCGAGGTCTACGCGCGGGTGTTTGCCGCCGAGGGCATCCCCGCCTTTGCCGACCTCACGGGCGGCTACTTTGAGGCGCTGGAGGTGCAGGTGTTTTTGAACCTGCTGCGCCTGTGCGACAACAAGCGGCAGGACGTTGCGCTGCTTTCGGTGCTGCGTGCCGGCATCGGCGGCTTTGCCGACGCCGAGATCGCACAGGTGCGCATCCGCGCGGGCAAGCACCGGCCGGAGGAGGAAGGCACAGACCCCCTGTGGGAGGAGGCCGGCGACCCCGAAGAAGGGGAATTTACCGGCCTTTCTTCCGAGCGGCGGGAAGAGCCCTATTCGTACTGCGAGGCCTTTTGCGATGTTGCGGCGGGCGAAGACGGGCTGGCGAAAAAGTGCGCCGCCTTTTTGGCGCTGTTGGACGAAGCGCGGCAGGAGGCGCGGCTTTTGCCCCTTTCGCGCTTTGTGGAGTGGCTGGCGGTGCGCACGGGGTACGCCGACTCCCTGCGCGCCCAGCGGGGGAGCGCGGCGCGCCTTGCCAATCTCAACGCCTTTTTTGCCCGCGCGCGCGCTTACGAGGCGGTGTCCCCCCGCGGCCTGCCGGGTTTTTTGACCTATCTCGACGACGCGCTGCGCGCCGGGCGCGACCTGGGCAGCGCCCGCACGGTGGGGGGCGGCGAGTGCGTGCGCATCCTTTCGGTGCACCGCTCCAAGGGCCTGGAGTTTCCGGTGGTGTTTTTGTGCGGGGCGGGGCGCCGGTTCAACCTCACCGATTCCCGCCGCCGGGTGGTGTGGAGCGAGAGCCTGGGCGTGTGCATGAAGTACTACGACCCCCAAAGCCGCACCTTGTACCCCACGCTCTTTCACGCTGCGGCGGCGGAATCGGCCCGGCAGAGCGCCATAGAAGAAGAGCTGCGCGTGCTGTACGTGGCGCTCACCCGCGCGCGCGACGAGCTGGCGGTGGTGGGCACGGTCAAAAACGCCGCCAAGGAGGCCCTGCGCTGGCAAAACACCGCCGGCAGAGACCCCAAGGCTCCGCTGGATTGGATCATGGCGGCCTGTGCGCGCTTTGCCGAAGCTTCGGGCTTTTTTGCCGGCCTTGGCTGCTTCCCCAGGGCCGCGGCCACGCCCGGCGGCTGGTGGGAATTTTACCTTTGCGGCGTGCAGGCCGGGCGGCAGGCGGCCGGGGGCATGGCCAAAGGCTCTTACGAGGCCTTCCGGCAGCAGGCGCTGCGGGCAGACCACGCGCCCTTTTTAAAGAACCTGCGCCCCCGCAGGGCGCAGGCCATGCTGCCGGCTAAACTTGCCGCCACGGCGCTTTCCGGCGCGCAGGCGGCAGAGCCCCTGCGCCCCACCCCGCGCTTTTTGGGCGAGGGCGTTTTGGGCGGCGCGGCGGTGGGCAGCGCCACCCATTTGCTGCTCAGGCACCTGGATCTTACCTGCCCGCTCGATGCGGGCGGCCTGCGCGAACAGGCGCGGGCGCTTGCAGACGCCGGCTTTATGACCGCGCAGGAAAGCGCCGCGGCGCTGACGGCCGAGTTGGCGGAGTTTTTTGAAAGCCCGCTGGGCGCGCGGCTGAAACAGGCAAAGGGCCTGCTGCGCGAAAAGCCCTTTTCGCTGCGGCTTTTGGCGAGCGAATTGCCCGGCGGCCATGAAGGGCAGGACTGGGTGGTGGTGCAGGGCATCATCGACGCCTGTTTTCTGGAAGACGGCGGCTGGGTGCTGCTGGACTACAAGACCGATATGGTTTTCGGTTCCCCCAAAGAGGCGGCCGAAGCGCACCGCCCCCAGCTCTTGCTTTACGCCCGCGCCCTACAGGAAGGCACGGGGCGCCCGGTCAAGGAGGCTTACGTGTGCCTGCTGCGCGCCGGCGCTGCGGTGCGGCTGATCTGAGCCCTGCTCAAGAGCGGGGACGAAAAAACTGGGCGGATGACCCGGATACAAAAAAGCAGAAGAGGGAGGACGCGATGAAGATCGAAATCGGCAGGGAATTTCCAGATTACTTCCAACCGGCTTACCCGGAAGAATTTGAACTCTTTTCTCACCTGGAAACAGCATCGGCCATACCGCAGGCGCTCTTTGCCATTACAACATGGAAGGACAACGGCCTGCCAAACGTCTGCTTTCATGCCTGGAGCTGTTTTTACGGTGATAAAACGGCCTTTTTTGCCGTGCTGGGCGGGCTGTACCAGCATACGCATACCTATCGCAACCTGCAAAAACGCCGCGGGTTCTGCCTGAACTTCCTGCCGCTTTCGGCTTACGACCGGCTGGTGGAGACCATTCACAAGAACGGGGACGATACCGATGAATTCGCGGCGGGAGGGTTTTCGCCCGAGCGGGCCCGAACCGTCGACGCGCCGTATATTGCGGAGAGCTTTTTGGTGCTGGAGTGCAGTTTTCTGGAGGCGCGCGACCTCAGCGGCGCGGGGGTGAACGCCCTGGTGACCGGCCGGGTGGAGCGCGTGCTGGTGGAGGAAAGCTATGCCGCCGGGCGGGAAAAACGCTGTGGCAAAGAGGGGTTCATGCTGCTTGTGCCGGGCGCGCAGAACCTTTTGACCGGCGAACCCACGCAAAGCGCCATCGCCACGCTGAAGGTGGAACGGCTGGATTAAAGGACGAAAACATGGAAAAACCCCAGGGGGCATAGTATAATGAAAAAGCCCGCTGCACCGCCGGGATGGGGGCAGGGGCTTCGCATTTCCGCAAAAAGGCTTCGGCCGATGTTGCGGCGTTTTAGAAAGGGCATTTTACCATGACGTTTTTACAGGCCGCAGTCCTCGGGCTGGTGCAGGGATTATGCGAGTTTCTGCCGGTGTCAAGCTCGGGGCACCTCGTGCTGCTGCAGCGCATGTTCGGCATTACCGAGGGCGCGTTGTTCTTTTCGGTCATGCTGCACATCGGCACGCTGTTTGCCGTGCTTATCGCCTTCCGCAAAACCATCTGGCAGATTCTCCGGCACCCCTTCCAAAAGCTGCTGGGGTATGTCGTTCTGGCCACGGTGCCCACGGTCGTCATCACGCTGATCTTTGGCAGTTGGTTTGAGTCCATGTACGATGGATCGGTATTGGGCGTGAGCTTTTTGATCACCTCGCTGATCCTGTGGCTGGCAGAGGCTGTCGCCCGCCGCAACGCCGAAAAAAAGCGCCCTGTAAAGGGGCTGGCCGAAATGCGGCCCATGGACGCAATTGCCATCGGCTGTATGCAGGGCGTGGCGGTGCTGCCCGGCGTTTCTCGCTCGGGCTCGACCATCTCAGGCGCGCTCATGTGCGGGCTGGACCGCTCTTTTGCGGCGGAGTTTTCCTTCTTGATGAGCATTCCGGCAATTCTTGGCTCGGCGCTGCTGGAGGGGGTCGACCTGGCGCAGGCCGGCTTCGGCAGCGTGGAGTGGGGGCCGGTGCTTCTGGGCATGGCGGTGGCCTTTGCGGCGGGGTGGTTTTCCATCAACTGGATGCTCAAGCTCATCAAAAAAGGCGGGCTGAAGTGGTTTGGCGTATACACCGCCGTTTTGGGCGCGCTCATCATTTTTGACGGGCTGGTTACGCACCTGTATTTTTAAGAGCGCCTTTGTCATGGCGGCAAGAGCGGCTTTACGAGCAGGCAAAAAGGCAGGCAAAACGCCTGCCTTTTTGCCTGCCGCGGGAATCAACCAAAATCCGCCTCCACCCGCTGACGCAGGCGCTGGTTTTGCCGGTACTGCCGGCTGAGCTGCCACCTTTGCATCATCTGCTGGAAGGGATTGCCGGTGAGCGCGGTAATACCGCCAAACCCATCCCCCGCCGCTTCGGCGCTGATGTTATTGGCAAGCTGCTGCCTCCACGCCGGTACCCGACGCTGCCGCTCGGGAAGCGCCTGTCCTGCCGCTCGGGAAGCGCGGTCTTCTGCCTTTCTGGCCTGCATGGGCCCGGCGGCAGAAGCCGCCGAGGCGGCGGAAAGCGGCGCGGTGACCGGGCCAGCGTACACCTGTTGGCCCGCGGCAGCCATGGCGCCTTCGCGGTCGGCCCGGGCCTCGAGGGTAGAGTCGTTCAAAAACCCGCTGCCCGTCACTTCGCCTTTTGCCTGGCTGACCACGTGGGAAAGTTCGTGCCCTAAAAGCGCCTGGCCTTTGGCGCTGGCAAAGTCCAGCATGCCGGGGGCAAAGGCGATTCGGCTGCCCTGCGCCACGGCTTGCGCGCCGTGTTCTGCCACGGCCTCGCTTTCATAAAGCTTTACGGCCGAAAGGTCGGCCCCAAAGGAAGCTTCCATCTTGGCTCTGATGGCGCCGGGCAGGTCGACGGGGCGCAGGTTCGCTTCGGCCGCGCTGGGGATAGGGGCGGGCGCCTGCATTGCAGGCTGCACCGCCTTTGCCTGCTGCGGCTGTTCAGCCGGCGCAGCCTTGCGGCGGGTGTCGTAAGTGTAGGCCATGGCAAATCTCCTTTTTATGGTTTAAGTTTTCAGCGGTTTTCACGTTTTGGCGCACAGGCAGCAACATCGCGGCTGCGCCCGCGCAAAACAAAGGGAACCAGGCGGCGCTTACCGCCCGAACAGACGCTGCCAAAAGCTCTTGGGCTGGGTCCGTTCCAGCGCTCTTTGGATCATGACGGCAGTGTCGCTGTCCTGCTCGTTTTTGATGGCGGCAAGGTCCTCGGCGGGGTATTCTTCCATGATGCGGGAGGTTTCGTTTTGTACCTCCAGCCCGCGGTTGTAGGCTGCGATCTGGCCCCGGCCCAGCGGCTGGTTTTTGTAGTGCTCCCGGTAACCGGAAAGCATGCCGTGGTATTTTTGGTCCAGCTCGGTCCCCTCCTGGGGGCTGTGCGACTCCTGCCAGCGGGCCCGGAAGTTTTTGGCCGCCGCTGTGCGCCGCGCGTAAGGCGATACCGCGTGCTGGTAGGTGTTGAAATCCGCGGCGGTGCCTGCATCGTAACGGTTGAAGCGGCCGCTCTGCATGGGCAAGGGGGTGTAATCTGCGGTCTCTGCCTGGCTGTCGAACTCTATCCGGGCCAGGGCGTTCCACACGTCGTCGCCAATGTTGCCCTGCTGCAGGCGCTGGAGCTCGGCAGTCTGCTCATCGGTCAGCATTCCGCCGGAAAACTCGCTGCCCATCTGCAGGGCCAGAATGCGGTCGGCCTGGTTGCGGGCTTTTTCCTCGGCGGTCTCCTTTTTGGCCTGCATGGGGCCTGCCGTGCTGGCAGGGGAAGCGGCCGAAAGGGGCGCAGAAACGGGGCCTGCGTAGATCTGCTCGCCGGCGGCGGCCATGGCGCCCTCTCTATCCGCCCGCGCTTCCAGGGCGGAGTCGTTCAAAAATCCGCTGCCCGTCACTTCGCCTTTTGCCTGGCTGACTACGTGGGAAAGTTCGTGCCCCAACAGCGCCTGGCCCTTGGTGCTGGCAAAGTCCAGCATGCCGGGAGCAAAGGCAATGCGGTTCCCCTGCGCCACGGCCTGCGCGCCGTGTTCTGCCACGGCCTCGCTTTCGTACAGCTTTACGGCCGAAAGGTCGGCCCCAAAGGAAGCTTCCATTTTTGCCTGAATGGCCCCGGGCAGGTCGACGGGGCGCAGGTTAGCTTCGGCCGCGCTGGGGGTGTGGGCAGGCGCGGCAAAGGCTGGCTGCGCCGCTTTTGCCTGCCGCGGCTGTTCGGTTGGCGCCTTGTGCCGGGTGGTATATGTGTAGGCCATGAAGATGTTCCTTTCCAAATTCAGCGGTTTTTGCCGGACGTTTCAAAGTGCTTCCCTTTGTTTCAGCGTTTGGCCCCGGCGCAAACGGTTTTTTACCAGCCGTGGGTCACGAACCTCTCCTCAAAGAGCTCTCTCGTCCATTGCGGGCCAGGGGCCTTCTTCTTGCGAGGGCCCTGGGGATTCTGGCGGCGGGAATCCGCCATCAGTTTCTTGAGGGGGTTGGTATCGGTGAGGGGATCGTCCTCTGCCCACCCTTTGGTTGGCGAGGTCCAGCCCACTTCGTTTGTATTGGTATACCGGCCGCCGGGCAGTTTGGGCGCAGCCTCCAAGAAACGATCCCTGCCAAGCGCAAACTTCAGCCGCGCCGAACTGGTGCCCGACCGGCGCAGATCGGCCGTTTCGACGGCAGACAAATAATCGTCGACCATGCCCTGGAAGCGCGTGTACGTGCTTTGGCGGGGGTCTTCTTCTCGGCCCGCGTTTCCAAAGCTGCGTCATTTAAAAAGCCGCCGCCCCTTGCTTCACCGCGGGCTTGACTGACCACGTGGGAAAGTTCGTGCCCCAACAGCGCCTGGCCTTTGGTACTGGTAAAGTCCAGCGCGCCTGCCGCAAAGCCAATCGCATTGCCCTGTGTTACGGCCTGCGCGGCGTGGTCTGCCACGGCATCGCTTGCATACAATTTTACGGCCGAAAGGCTGGCCCCAAAGGAGGCTTCCATTTTTGCCTGAATGGCCCCGGGCGAGTCAACGGGGCGCAGAGAAGCTTCCGCGGCGCTGGGCAGGGGGCGGCGGGGAGCTGTGCGCCGCGCTGCTGCGGCTGCTCTGCCGGAAGGGCTTTTTTTCGTTCGGCATAGGTACAGCTCATGGAAACGCTCCTTTCACCAATGGAAGTGGAAAAGAGGAAGCGGCGGCTAACGGTTCCACAGCCGCTTGAGGTAGCTGTTGTAGTGCGCGCCGGCTTCGGACTTCATGGCGGTCAGGTTGGAACCGGCCATGCTGTGGCTGGAGGTTTTGGTCATGTTTCCGGCAAGTCCTGTTAGGCTGGGGTCGCTGGTTATGAGCTGGTCGGAAACGCCGCGCAGCAGCAGGTTGTTCATGAGGATCTCGGACTGCGCATTGTCGCCGTTATAATGCGTGGAACCTTGGAGCGCTGCACGCGAGCCCGCGAGGGTCTCCTGCAAAATGGGGTCGTTTTCCAAAATGTCTTCAGTCAAGGCAAGGCCCTGCCCGCCCTGCTCCTTTTTGTCGCTCGTGGCGGGAATTTCGCGGTAGCACTCCAGGTGGGGCTGCATGAGTTTTTTGAGCAGCAGGTTGTAGGTGTCCAGTTCGCCCATGCTATTGCTGCGCCAGGTGTGGGAAAACGCGCCTTGTTTGGTGTTGCTGTTTTGTGCCAGCAGCGCCTGGTTCATCACCGGATTAAAGGCGTCGAGCACCAGTTTGCGCAGCGCGGGGTCGCGGGCCTGTTCGGGCGTGGCGTTTACGACCATTTCGTGAATGGCGGCGTTGCGGCTGTTTTGGAAGGCGTGCATTTCCCCCTGCGCGGGAACGATGCCCGCCGGAACAGCCCCGGTGCCGTCCTCCCCCGCGGGCTGCGCGTCCTGGTACTGGAAGGGGCCGCTGAGGAGTGCGCGCCTATCGTGGTCGATCTCCAGCGGCTCGTCGTCGTGCTTTTTGGCCTGCATGGGGCCGGCGGCACTGGCTGCAGAAGCGGCCGAAAGCGGCGCGGCCACGGGGCCGGCGTAAATTTGTTCGCCGGCGGCGGCCAGCGCGCCCTCTCTATCCGCCCGCGCTTCCAGGGCTGCGTCGTTTAAAAAGCCGCTGCCCCTTGCTTCGCCTTTTGCCTGGCTGACCACGTGGGAAAGTTCGTGCCCCAACAGCGCTTGGCCTTTGGAGCTTGCAAAGTCCAGCGCGCCCGGCGCGAAGGCAATGCGGTTCCCCTGCGCCACGGCTTGCGCGCCGCGCTCTGCCACGGCATCGCTTTCATATAATTTTACAGCCGAAAGGTCGGCCCCAAAGGAGGCTTCCATTTTTGCCTGGATGGCCACGGGCAGGTCGACGGGGCGCAGAGAAGCTCCGGCGGCGCTGGGCAAGCGGACAGCCGCGCTTTGCTGCGCGGGGCGTGCTGTGCCGGGCCGCTGGTTTTGGTGCGGCAGGGAAGCGCGTTTTTTTTCGGCGTAGGTGGTGCTCATCATCAAACTCCTTAGAAACGGCCGGAAAAAGCCAAAACGTCTTATGGAAAACGCCTGCGTTTTAGAGAGGCTTTTAGCGGCGGAAGTTGTTCTTCAAGGCCGGGTTGGAACGGAAGGCCCAGTGCAGCTTGTGGGCGTCCATGTGGTCTTCGTTGCTCGAGTGATAAGTTTGGACATTGTAGAACAAGTTCTTTGCGTGTTCGCTTAAATGGGTGTTCGCGTCGTCGAGATGGTCGCCCGACCATCCGCCGTCAATTTGCATGCCGCGGTTGGCGGAAATGATGTTGAGCGGCAGATAGGGGTCGAGCTGAGAAAGTTCGGCCAGGGTGGCTCCGGTGTCCATTCTTCCCTGAGTGGAGCCGATCATGCCCGCTAAGCCGTTCAGGCCCATGGGGGCAGGCATGTGCTCGGTGGCGTCGCGGGTGCTGCGCATGGAGCTTTCCAGCACCAGGCCGCTGAGCTTATCGTCGTTGCCGATCGCGCCGTTGCCGCGGCGGGTGGCTTCGATGGCGGCGTTGCGGGCGACGTGGGCGGCCATGGGCCCGCCCATGGAGAAGCCGTGCAGAACGATGTCGCGGTTGCGGATACCGATGGGGTTGCCCTGATTGTCGAGGCCGCCGGCGGTGGAGCGCACGTGCTCAAAAATGGCCTGGGCGTCTTCCTGCATGGAGCGCTCAGAAAACGCGCCGTCCGGCGTGGTACTGTCGCCAAAGCCGCCGTAATCGTAGGAGTGCACGGTGTACCCCTGCTTCAGGTACTCCTCAATATTGCCGTACATTTGGTCGAGGTTGCTGCCATGGCTTCCGGAATACAGGATGACGTGTTTGCCGTTGCTTTGGCCCGACGGCCGAAACACGTTGCCGCGGATCTGGTTGTTGTTGGTTTGGTTCACAAAGGCGGAGGGGGCCATGTCGCCCCCGCGCAGCCACTCGCTGGCGTTGGCCGCGGTTTTTTCGGGGTTGAGGACGCGGTCTTCGTTTTCGCCGTACAGGGTGCGGAAGAGCATGGTGCCGACTTTGTGGGAGGGGTTGTGGCGCGCGTTTTTGGCGTCGCCGTACAGGTCAAAACCGGGGGCGAGCATTTCTTCTTTGCTCTTTGCGTCGCGCTCGCCCTTTTTGGCCTGCATGGGGCCGGCGGCAGAAGCGGGGGAAGCGGAGGAGAGGGATGCTGAGACGGGGCCGGCGTAAATTTGTTCGCCGGCGGCGGCCATGGCGCCCTCTTTGTCCGCCCGCGCTTCCAGGGCCGCGTCGTTTAAGAGCCCGCTGCCCTTTGTTTCGCCTTTTGCCTGGCTCACCACGTGGGAAAGCTCGTGCCCCAACAGCGCCTGGCCTTTGGAGCTCGTAAAGTCCAGCGCGCCCGGCGCAAAGGCAATGCGGTTGCCCTGCGCCACGGCCTGCGCGCCGTGTTCTGCCACGGCGGCGCTTTCATATAATTTTACAGCCGAAAGGTCGGCCCCAAACGAAGCCTCCATTTTGGCCTGAATGGCCCCGGGCAGGTCGACGGGGCGCAAAGAGGCTTCTGCTGCGTTTGGAACGCGGGGAAGCGCAGCGGGCACGGGCTGCGCCGCGCTTGCCTGCCGCGGCTGTTCGGCCGGCAGGGCGCCGTGCTTTTTTTCGGCATAGGTGAGGTTCATGCGTTGGTTCCCTCCTCGCT
>CALWSW010000028.1 GCA_944384305.1 uncultured Christensenellaceae bacterium | reverse complement strand
CTTGCCGGAAGGCAGGGGCTCGTTGTCCCACACAACGGTCATAAAGCGGTAATCGCTCTCGCAGAGCTTCAAATTCTCCATGGCGTGCTCCTTTCTGTGGCCCCGCGCTGGCGGATGTACAGGTTGGTAACCATAAACCACATCTTGAGTCTATAGTTACCAACCTGTTTTGTCAAGGGGGAATTTTTGGCGAGGGTGACCAAGTCACAAAGACCGGGGCAGCCCGCCTTGACAAAAGGATAAAAAGCAGTATAGTGAAATAGAAGAATAAAATTCCGAACGTTCGAATTGTACGGGCGTTCGAAGCAGAGCTAGAAAAGGAGAAACGTGACATGCCCAGTTTTGCCAATCCCTTTCAGGGAAATGTAGACCGCAAGATGTCCAACGCCGAGCTCATGCAGGCCCTGCGGCTGGATATTGCCGGAGAATTGGAAGCGATCTTTTTGTACGACGCCCACTACCACGCGACCGACGACCCGCTGGCCAAGGCTGTGCTGGCGGACATCCGCGACGAAGAAAAGGCCCACATCGGCGAGTTGATGACCCTGATGCGCCACCTCGACCCCAAGGAAGCCGAGCTGTTTTTGGATGGCGAAAACGAAGTTCGGGAAAAAATGGAAGAGCTGGGCATTACCGAGCAGCCCGTGCCCGGCCCTGCCGCTGGCCCTACTGTGGGCAGCTTGGTAGAAAAATAGGAAAGGAGCTGAGCAAATGATGGACTATTTATCCAGAGAGTCTGCGCCCTTTGGCGCGGAACTGTGGGCGAAGATCGACGAAGCCGTCATTGGCACGGCCAAAAAGCACCTGGTCTGCCGCCGGTTTTTAGACCTGTACGGCCCGCTCGGCCCGGGGGCTTCCACCGTTGCGGTGGACGGCGCCGCAAAGAGCGAGGAGCTTGAGGAAGGGTTTGGCCGCGTGACCGGCCGCAGGCTGGTGGAACTGCCCCAGCTTTATGAAGATTTTACCCTGCTGTGGCGCGACCTGGAAGAGGCCGAGCGCCTTGGCCTGCCTGTGGACCTTTCCGCCGCCATGGCCGCTGCACAGCGCAGCGCCAAGCGCGAGGACAATCTGATCCTCTTTGGCAATAAGGCGCTGGGCGCAGAGGGTCTTTTGAACGCCGAAGGCGCCAAAGTGCTGCAGCGCGGCAACTGGAAGGAAGGGGAGACCGCCTATCAGGACATCGCCCACGGCATGGCCTACCTTTCCAGCCACAGCATGCTGGGCCGCTACGCCCTGGTGCTCAGCCCGGAGCTGTACCTTGACCTGCAGCGCCTGCAGCCCAACGTGGGGGTGCTGGAGGCCGACCGCATCGCCAAGCTGGTGGGCGGCCGGGTCTACCCCGCCGGTTCCTTTGGCGCCGGAAAGGCCGCGCTGGTCTGCGCCGAGCCCCAGTACATGGACCTTGCCGTTGGCGCGGACCTTTCGGTGGGGTACCTGGAGACCAAGGACTTCAACCACTGCTTCCGCATTCTAGAGACCGTGGCGCTGCGCATCAAAGAGCCGGCGGCCATCGTCCGCTTTGAGTGACGCCCAAAGCCGCCCATCCCCGCCGCACGGCGGGAAAGCGGCCAACCCGGCCGGGCCCCCAACAAAAGGGGGCCCGGCTTTTTGTGCCCGCCCCGCCCGGGCGGTATGTGCCGGGAAATGCCGCCCACCCCCACCCGATTGACCGTTGAAAAAATATCAAAATTTGTATTACAATAAACATGTTCACCGCGCGCGCCAAAAGCGCGGCGGGATCACTCGTGCGATCGGAGTTTTACCCATGAACTTTCATCAGCTGCAGGATTGCATTTCTCCCGAATTCATCACAAAAATTGAAATTCCCAGGGGCTTGGATTATTCCGACATCCGCCTCATCTGCGGCGCAGACACCCACTTTCTGGACAATTGCATCTACCTGGGTAGCCTGGCGGGCGTTCCAGAAGAGGGGTACAAAAACAGGCTCATCGGGCTCATTACCACGGAAGGCGAAGGGCCCGCGGGCGGCGGGTTCGACTGCATCTACCTCTCCCGCAAGGTCAACCTCCTCGCCCTGTATGAAGAACTGCGCGAACTCTGGAACAACAACAACATCGGCAACATCGTCTCCACGCTGGGCGTCATTTTCGCCAGCACCAACATCAACCACATCGTCAACCAAACCTCGCGCATCATGAACAACCCGGTCTTTTTGATGGATTACAGCAGCCGCCTGCTGGCCTACTGCTGCGACCAGCCCATCGAAGACCCGGACATCAACTACCAGCTCCAGCACGGCCACATGGCCCCGCAGTACGTGCGGGAAATGCGGGGCAACGTCATTGCCCGGAAGCTTTTGAACAGCCCCGTGCCCATCATGATCGACGCCGACGGCCTGCACATGACCCACAAACGGCTCATGGGCATGATCTGGGCCAACCAGCGCACCCAGGCCACCCTTTGCGTGCTGGAATGCAACCGCCGCCTCACCATTGCCGACAGCAATATCCTCGGCAACATCTGCGGCATGCTTTCCCACCTTGTCGAAAAGAAGAGCCAGCACGACCGCCAGGCCAACATCATGAACATCCTGTACGAAAGCCGGCTGACCGCCCTTTTAAAAGGGGAAGAATACGACCTTTCCTGGGTGGGGGATTGGCTGGCCCACATGCACTGGGAAGGGTGGCAGAACTTCCACCTCGTGAGCATGACGCAGGAAAACGGCCTGTACAACAGCGCCAAGGTCATGGAACTGACCGACCGGCTGCGCCAGCTCGCCCCCGGCCGCTGCGTCTTTTTGCAGCCCGGCGGCATCGTCATGCTCGTCAACCCCAAAACCAGGGTGGAGTTTTTGCGCTTTGCCGGCGGACTGGAAGAGGTTTTGCCGGAATACGGCATCTGCGCGGGGGTCAGCCAGCGCTTTGGCAAAATCCGCGAACTCGCCGAGCACTGCCGCCAGGCCGAAGAAGCCGTGCGAATTGCAAAGCTTCTGGGGCAGAAGCAGGCCGTCTGCCTCTTTGACCGGCAGATCCCCTACGAACTGCTGCTCACAGCCCAGGCCCAGGGCAGGCTGAAGCGGTACGACGACGACCGCCTGCGCATCCTGTGCGAATACGACCAGCGCTGCGGCACGGAATACTACCGCACGCTGCAAGCCTACCTGCAGTGCGCCTGCAACCGCGCTTCTGCCGCCCGGATGCTGTACATCAACAGAAACACCATGGATTACCGCATCAACAAAATCCGCGAAATGCTGGAACTGAGCGATTACGCCGGCGAAGAATGCCTGAAGCTGTACCTGGCCTATAAGGCCCGCGAGCTGGAAAAAGCCAGGTACGGCGCGCCCGAACAGGGCCCCAAATAGCGCCCGAACGCCCTGTAAAAGACCCCGGCACCCCCCCCCGAATGCCCCCGGCAAAAACCGGGGGCCTTTTGTGGGGGGAGAAAGTTTGCCACTTCTTACTTGTTTGATTTTTGTCAAAATATGAAAATCACTTCTTTCTGTTTAGGGGTTTCGGCAGTGCTTCCGGGGGGGCAATCTGTTAAAATGCAATCAAGCAAGAAAGATTAATAAATAGCAAACAGTCTTCGCCGCGAAGAATCCGCCTTTCGAAAGCAAACAAAAATCCAGCGCGCCATTCTCAGCGCCAGCGCGGGGGAAAAGAGCCCCGGCCGGCAGAAATTCCAGCAAAAACAGGAAACCAATCGTCCTTGGAGAGGGACGGAAAAAACTACTACGCCACATGTAAAGGGGAAACGGAATGTCCAAAGTCATCAGGAGAGACGACCTCGTCATGGGTCCGAGGGAAAAAGCCATTGCCGCCGTGGAAGCGGGAAACAAAGAAGAGGCCCTGAAGCAGATCGAAGCGCTGCACATGATGTTCAAGCCGCTGCACGACCGCTACTGCGAGTGGATCAACTACCTCTTCACCTTCATTGCCGAGCATCTGGGCGAAGACCAGGTGGGCGTGGCGCTCAAGGGCACCTTCGACGCCGTGTACGGCAAGCTCTTTGCCGCGGGTGGCAAAATGCCCCAGCGCAGCCCCGAAGAGATGATCGCCGGCATGGCGCAGGGGCACCTTGTGCACCACAGCGATATTTACGTGGAAGAGGACGACGAAAAGTTCGTGCTCTATGTCAAGCACTGCGGCAGCGGCAGCACCGTGCAGAAGAGCTACACCGACAAGGGCCGCACCACCAAGGCCTACCCCTGGTCGGGCGACAAAAAGGGCATGTGCTATTACTGCGCGCACGAACCCTGCTGGATGGGCGGCGGCTTTACCGACAAAGAATACATGACCTACGAAAACCAGTTTGACGAAAACGGCCAGCCCACCGGCAAGTGCTGCACTTACGTCGTCAAAAAGAACCAGGGCTGAGCCGGACGGAAAAAAGGAGAGTAGAACCAACATGAGCAACAAGTACGAAAAACTGCTGGCCCCCGGCAAGATCGGCAACATGACCCTCAGGAACAGGATCGTGCTGCCAGCCATGGGCACGGGCTCGAACGACGACGACCCGGACGGCATGATGTGCGCCCTGAACGACAAGACCATTGCCTACTACGCCGAGCGCGCCAAGGGCGCGGGCATGGTGGTCATTCAGGCCTGCACCATCCTCTACGAGTGCAGGGGCATTGGCAACATCATGATCCACGACGACAGGTTCATCCCCAGGCTGCGGGAGCTTTCCAGCGCCATTCAGGCAAACGGCGCAAAGGCCGTGCTGCAGATCAACCACCACGGCACCATCCTCAGCAAGCGCAGCATGCTGCTGCCTAACAAAGAAGCGGTTAAAAACCTTTCGCCCACGGCCATGCCCTTCCCGGAAAACGACGTCACTTCCCTTGAAATGACGCAGGAAGACATCGACCGCATTGTGGAAGGCTTTGCCCAAGCGGCGCGCAGGGTGAAGGAAGCGGGCTTCGACGCGGTGGAAATCCACGGCGCGCACGGCTATTTGATCGGCCAGTTCCGCTCCGCCATGACCAACAAGCGCACCGACAAGTACGGCGGCAGCGCCGAAAACCGCGCCCGTTTTGCCTGCGAAGTCATTCGCGCCGTGCGCGAAAAGGTCGGCCCGGACTACCCCGTGCTCATGCGCATGAGCGGCACGTCCTGGTCCGAAGGCGCCATCAGCGTGGAAGACTCGGTCATTCAGGCTCCCCTGTTTGTGGAAGCCGGCCTGGACGCGCTGGACATTTCCTGCGGTTCGCTCGAATCCTACCACTACATCCTGCCGCCCTACATGGTCCCCGCGGGCTTCAACCTGGAAGCGACTGAGGCCATCAAAAAGGCCGTCAACGTACCGGTCATTGCCGTCGGGCGGCTGGGCACCGATTTCGAAATGGCAGAAAAGGCGCTCGAAGACGGCAAGGCCGACTTCATCGCCATGGGCCGCGCGCTCATCGCCGACCCCTACATCCCCCAGAAGCTGGCCGAAGGCAGGGAAGAGGATGTCGTCAAGTGCATTTCCTGCAACAAGTGCATCACCGGCAGCGTCATGGCCAAGTACCAGGGCATGGCTTGCACGGTCAACCCCGCCTGCATGCGCGAGCGCGAGTTCAACGCCCTCACCCCCGCAGAATCCCCCAAAAACGTGCTGGTTGTGGGCGGCGGCCCAGGCGGCATGGAAGCCGCCAAGGTGCTGGCGCAGCGCGGGCACAAGGTTACCCTGTGTGAAAAGAGCGAAAAATTGGGCGGCCAGTGGAACATTGTTGCGGCAGAAAAGAACCAGCCCGCCTACCACGACCTTCTGACCCGTCTCACCCGCGAACTGGACCAGGCCGGCGTTACGGTCAAGCTCAACTGTGCCGTCACCGCGGAAGATGTGCTGCAGGCCAAGCCGGACAAGGTGGTTATTGCAACGGGCGCATACCCCCGCACGCTCCGGGTGCCGGGGTACGACAAAAAGCACGTGGTGCAGGCCAACGACGTCATCCTGGGCAAGGCCGAAGTCGGCGAGCGGGTGGCGGTTATTGGCGGCGGCGCCACCGGCATGGAACTTGCGATCGAACTGGCCAAAAAGGGCAAGAAGGTCGTTCTGGTGGAAGCCCTGCCCAAGCTGGGCGGCGCAATGGTTATTTACAACTACAAGCACCTCCTCAGCGGCCTGATCGAAAACGGCGTGGTCATGCTCACCGACTGCCCGCTGTGGGAAATCGCCGATCACGGCATTTACGTGCGCTCCAACGCCGTCATGGACCTCAACCTGCTCTACGTCAAGGCCGACAGCGTGGTCATGGCCGTGGGCGTCGTGCCGGACAATGCGCTCGCCGAAGAACTCAAGGAAAAGGGCGTGGAGCCCGTGGTGATCGGCGACTGCGCCGGCCCGGAAAAATCCCTGCTCGAAGCCATCCGCGAGGGCTGCGACGCCGCGCTCTCAATCTAAAACCCACCCCACAAACCCACCCCACACAATCTCACTGCGTTCGATTGTGTGGGGGCCCCGGGTGAGGTTCTCAGCTTCGTGAGTGCAAATCCCTACCGGGGCCCAAAAACCCACCCCACAGAATCTCGCTTTGCTCGATTCAGCGGGGGCCCGGGTGAGGTTCTCAGCTCTGTGAGTGCAAATCCCCGGGAGTGCTCTTTCGCTTCGCAGGGGGAAGAGCCCTTGTGAACCCCAGAGCGCACAGCCGCAAGGCGGAACAACAAAATTAAAGGAGGAATACCGAATGAATCGTTTGGAAGGCAAAGTCGCCATTATCACGGGTTGCTCGCACGGCATGGGCCTGCGCGCGGCGCAGCTGTTCGCCGACGAAGGCGCCAAAGTGCTGGCCACCAGCTGGAAGATGGAAAATCTGAAAGAGGGCCTCGAAGGCTACAGCGAAAACATCGAACTCTTCAAGCTCGACGTCCGCAGCGAAGAAGAATGGGCCGCCGCCGCCAAGCGGGCCGTAGAGCTGTGGGGCAAGATCGACATTCTGGTTAACAACGCCGGCGTTTCCAACAAGTGCGCCCTGCTCGACGAGACCCTGGAAGGCTGGGAAGAGGGCCTGCGGCTCAACCTTACCTCGCAGTTCTTGGGCATCAAGACCGTCATTCCCTACATGCAGAAAAACGGCGGGGGCTCCATTGTCAACTGCTCGTCGCTCACGGCGCTGGTCGGCTCCATGGACAACGGCGCCCCGGCGTACTGCTCGGCCAAGGCCGGCCTGCGCGCGCTCACCCGCCACGTGGCCTACAACTTCGCAAAGGACCACATCCGTTGCAACATCGTCTACCCCGGCTCGGTGTACACCAACGCGGTGGCCAAGTACGGCGTCTCCTTTGAGCAGATGGCCCAAAGCCCCTTTGCAACGCAGTTCCACCCCCTGCCGCCCCATCTCGGCGACGCAGACGACATGGCCTACGCCTACCTCTACCTGGCCAGCGACGAAGCCAAGTGGATCACCGGCGTCGACCTGCCCGTGGACGGCGGCGCAAACATCATGTAGCAGAAAGCTGCCGCTTGCCCGGGCGAACCGCCCGCTGCGCGCGGACCCGTACCGCTTGCCCGGGCGCCACGCCCAGGCAAGCGGCGCAAAGCGGGCTTTTTCCAAAAAGTTTTGCAAACCGGCCCATTCCATTGGCAAATTCGGCCGGGCTTGTTCTGTGCCGCTGCCGCGCCGCACAGAACAGCGCCCCTTCGTTCAAAACCCGTTTTGCCGCTGCCGCGCGTTTCAACGGCAGGGCGCGGCGGGCATACCTTTCGCAGCGCCCCATCCCACATGCGCGCTTTCGGGGAAACAGGCAAAACCCCGCTTTTCCCATATTCTGCCCGTTTGAGGTAACGCTATGAATAATCCCTTCCTGAACGGTCCCCGGAGCAAGAAGCCCATCACGCTGGTGGGGCTGTACCTCGGCATCGTCGCTTCTTTGCTCCAGTCGTCCAGCACTTCTGTTATTTTACCCATTGCCGCGCTGGAAATCGGCGGCCAGGATATTTACCCCCTGTGCAACGTCATCGGCAATCTGCTCATTTGCGCCATGCCGGTTTACGGCTTCTTCTGCGCCAAAAACCCCGGCTACAAGCGCCCGCTCATCTGCTTTTCCTTCCTGGTGGGCGCCATTGTGCTCTTCACCAGGGCAATTTCCCAAAGCATGGTGTTCATCGTTGCCATGACCTTCTTTTACAGCCTGTTCAGCGCCGGCATTTACGTCGTGGGCTTCTCCATGATCCGCGACCTGTTCGAAGGCAAGCAGGCCGGGTTCTACCTGGGCCTGGTGGGCACCTTCATGAGCGTGGGCATGCTGCTCGGCCCGGTCGTCAACGGCGCGCTCATCGATCTGGTGGGCTGGCGGGCGGTCTGCCACATCATCTGGGTGCTCATGGTAATCGCCGGCTTGCTGCTCTTCTTCGGCGTCAAGGTCAAGCCCTCGGAAGCAAAGCACCTGGGCAACCCCAACATGAAGTTCGACGCTTTGGGCGCGGTCTTCCTGGTGCTGTTTTTGACCGGCCTGCTGCTGCCCCTTTCCTTTGGCAACAGCTACATTCCCTACGGCACGCCCCTCAATTACGCCCTGCTGGCCCTGGCCGCGGTCAGCCTGGTGGTGCTCGTCGTAGACCTCGTCAAAAAGAAGGGGGACGCCATCATCCCCACCACCGTGCTCAAGGACAAAAACACCCTTATCCTCAGCTTTGGTTCCTTCTTTTTGACCTTCTCCTCCATGGCGATCTTCTTCTTCCTGTCCTCGTACATTCTTTACGTCATGGGCGGAACGGCGCTTCAGGCCTCGCTCGCGTCGGCAGCGATGTCGGTGCTGGGCGTGGTCATTGGCCCCATGCTCGGCCGGCACATCGGCAAAACAGGAAACGCCCGCGGCCTGATGATTGTGGGCACCATCGCCCGCATCGCCATCACGGTGGCGTTCATCTTCCTGCTCAGCCCCACCACGCCGCTGTGGGTGGTCATTGTGCTGATGCTGCTCGCCGGCTTCTACAACAGCCAGCAGTCCGTCACCTTCTCCACCGCACCGCAAATCCAAATCCCCGCCGAGCTGCGCGCCCAGGGCAATTCCGTCATCCAGTTCGCCCAGAACCTCGGTTCTTCTGCCGGCATGCTGGTATACACCATCATCATCGGCATGGGCCTGCAGGAAGGCTTCCCCATCGCGCTGTGGGTGGCGGTCGGCGCGGCCGTGCTCGTGCTCATCGCTTCCTTCTTCCTCAAGCCCCTGCCCGCCGCGGCAGAAGGGAAGGGCTAAGGCCGCAGGGCACACCCGCAAAGAGAACTGCAAACCCCGCCGCCGCAGAACGGGCGCAGGCCCGTTCTGCGGCCTTTTTCTTGCCCCGCGCCCTTTCAAAAAGCCCCAAAAACCTTTCCCACACGCCCGCTTTCAACAGGTGTAAATACCCCGTGTGGGTATTTTCTCGCTTTTGGCGCAAAGGGGAAGGAGAGCAGGGCGGCGCGGGGTACCCCAGGGAGGTGTGGTCAAAACAGGACGGAAAATTTAAAAAAAGCCACATAAGGGCTTTTCACCGGGGGTTTGCTGTGCTATACTGTTGCCGTAAAAGAAGAGCGCGGGGTCACCCCCCGCGGGAAAGATGCAGGGACTTGCCGGCAAAAAGCCGCGGGTCCCTCTCAAAGGCAAAACAAATACCCTACGGGGGTATCGTATGGAAGACCTGAAAGGACGTGAGTTCATGCAGAAGACCAACTTTGACATCACCGGCATGACCTGCGCCGCCTGCTCGGCACGAGTGGAGAAGAGCGTAAAGAAACTGCCGGGGATCGAGCAGGTCTCGGTCAACCTGCTCAAAAACAGCATGACCGCCAGTTACGACGAATCCCAGCTGAGCGCGCAGCAGATCATCAGCGCGGTGGAAAAGGCCGGCTACGGCGCCTATGTGCACGAAAAGGCCAAAAAGGCGGCGCAGCCGAGCGCTTCCGCCGCCTCCCCCACCGACGCCGCGCAGCAGGCCAGCAAAAAGGTCAAGCAGCGGCTGATCTTTTCCATCATCTTCACCGTGCCGCTCTTTTACCTTTCCATGGGCCATATGATGGGCTGGCCCCTGCCCGGCTGCTTCCTGGGCACGGAAAACGCCCTCACCTACGCCTTCACGCAGTTTTTGCTGCTGCTGCCGGTGGTGTTCGTCAACTTCAAGTACTACAGCGGCGGCTACAAAAGCCTGTTCCACGGCTCGCCCAATATGGACTCGCTCATTGCCATCGGCTCGAGCGCGGCCATCGTGTACGGCATTTACGCCATCTACAAGATCGGCTGGGGTTTCGGCCACGGCGACCTCGATATGGTCCACACCTACATGATGGACCTGTACTTCGAATCGGCGGGCACCATCCTCACGCTCATCACGCTGGGCAAGTTCTTTGAAGCCCGCGCGAAGGGCCGCACCTCCGACGCCATCACCAAGCTCATGGACCTTGCGCCCAAGACCGCCACGGTCGAGCGGGACGGCGCGGAGGTCGTCCTGCCGGTCGAGGAAGTCCAGCTCGGCGACATCCTGATCGTCAAGGCCGGCGAATCCATCCCCGTCGACGGCGTGGTCACCGAAGGCAGTTCTTCGGTGGATGAATCCGCCCTCACCGGCGAGTCCATCCCCGTCGAAAAGCAGGCGGGGGATACCGTCATCGGCGCGACCATCAACAAGTCCGGCTACTTCAAAATGCGCGCCACCAAGGTGGGGGACGACACCGCGCTCGCCCAGATCGTCCGCCTGGTGGACGAAGCCACCAGCTCCAAGGCCCCCATCGCCAAACTGGCCGACAAGGTCAGCGGCGTGTTCGTGCCGGTGGTCATCGCCATCGCCATCATTGCAGGCGCGGCCTGGCTCATTGCGGGGCAGAGCGTGGAGTTCGCCCTTTCCACCGCCATTTCGGTGCTGGTCATTTCCTGCCCCTGCGCGCTGGGGCTGGCCACGCCCACGGCCATCATGGTGGGCACTGGCAAGGGCGCTACCAACGGCATCCTCTTCAAGTCGGCCGAAGCGCTGGAAAACGTGCACAACGTCAACACCGTGGTGCTGGACAAAACCGGTACCATCACCCAGGGAAAACCGGTGGTGACCGACATTTTTGCCAGCAGCGGCAGCGAGCGGGAACTGCTGCAGACCGCCGCCTCGCTCGAAAAGCTTTCGGAGCACCCGCTGGCCGAAGCCATTGTGGAGCGCGCAAAGGAAGAAGGGCTTGCCTATTTGAAGGTGGAGGACTTTTGCCAGATCCCCGGCCAGGGCATTACCGGCAGGGTGGAAGGCGCGTTTTGCCTGGCTGGCAACGCCAGGCTGCTGGAAGCGAACCGCGTGGCGGGCGGCGAGTGGCTGGCCAAGGGGCAGGAATTGGCCGACAACGGCAAGACGCCGCTGTATTTCGCAAAGGACGGCAAGCTCTTGGGCATCATTGCCGTGGCAGACGTCGTCAAGCCCACCAGCACCCAGGCCATTGCCGAGCTCAAGGCCATGGGGGTCGAGGTGGTCATGCTCACCGGCGACAACACGCGCACCGCACAGGCCATTCAGCGCCAGGTGGGCGCCGACCGCGTGGTGGCCGAGGTGCTGCCCCAGGACAAGGAGCAGGAAGTGCGCAGGCTGCAGGAAAGCGGCAAAAAGGTGGCCATGGTGGGCGACGGCATCAACGACGCGCCGGCCCTGACCCGCGCCGACGTGGGCGTGGCCATCGGCGCGGGTACCGACGTTGCCATTGAGTCGGCCGACGTCGTGCTGATGAAGAGCGACCTTTTAGACGTTTCCACCGCCATCCAGCTCAGCAAGTCGGTGCTGCGCAACATCAAGGAAAACCTCTTCTGGGCGTTCTTCTACAACGCCATTGGCATTCCGGTGGCCGCGGGCGTGTTCTTCACTGCCTTCGGCCTCAAGCTCAACCCCATGATCGGCGCGCTGGCCATGAGCTTCAGCTCGGTGTTCGTGGTTTCCAACGCCCTGCGCCTGCGCTTCTTCAAGCCCAAGCACCAGGCGTCGGCCTGCCCCGTCGATCTTCCCGAAGCAGAACCGCGGGAAAGTGCAAAGAGCGCTCTGCCCGCGAGCAATAACGACCATTCCAACGAGACCAAGGAGGAAGAAACCATGAAAAAGACCCTGACCGTGGAAGGCATGATGTGCATGCACTGCGTCAAGCACGTGACCGAAGCCCTGGAGAAGGTGGACGGCGTTTCGGCCGTCAACGTCAGCCTGGAAGGCAAGACCGCCGAAGTCGCCCTGACCAAGGACGTTGCAGACGACGTGCTGAAGGCCGCCGTTGTGGACGCCGGCTACGAGGTGACCGGCATTACCGCCGCATGAAGGCCGACAAAGCCAGCATTGCGCGCAAGCTGAAGATCGCGCGCGGGCAGCTGGACGGCATTCTGCGCATGATCGAGGAAGACCGCTACTGCGTGGAAATTTCCACCCAGCTTTCGGCCACCGAAGCGCTCCTCAAAAAAGCCAACCAGGAGATCATGCGCGCCCACATCCGCGGCTGCGTGAAGGAAGCCATGCAGTCCAGCGACCCCACCGAAAAAATCGAAGAGGCCCTGCGCCTGCTCGAAAAAATGGCGGAGTGACCAGGCAACAACACAAAACACAAAAGCACTGCGCGGGCGGAAACTTCCGCCCGCGCAGTGCTTTTGTGTGCGGCGCCCCCGCTTTATTGCAAGGGCGTTCCTTGAGATCAGGAAAGGCTGCTGACGTATTCCGCCACATTGGCGCCCGCCAAACGGCCGGAGGTGTAGCACCAGCTCATGTCGATACCGCCGTAGGAGGGGTAGACGTCTTCGTTGGTGAAGAGCACGCCGGTGCAGTCGTTGCCCACCGCGTACAGGCCGGGAATGGGCTCGCCCGCCTCGTTGAGCACGGCGAGGTCCTCGTTCACGTCCAAGCCGCCCAGGGTGTTGTAAATGTATTCCTGAATGGCAAAGGCGTAATAGGGGCCTTCTTCAGAAATGGCTTCCAAATAGGCGGGGTCTTTGCCGAAATCCTCGTCCACACCTTTTTCGCACAGCTCGTTGTAGCGCTCCACTGTGGAAATCAGAGAGCCTTCGGGCATGCCGAGCGCCGCTTCCAATTCTTCCAGCGTGTCGGCTTTTGTGCAGATCCCCAGGTCGATGCACTCCTCCACGATGTCGTAAAGTTCGGGAATGGGCTCATTGAGGTACCAGCCGCCGATGTTCACAAAGCCGGAATAGCGCTGGGTGGTCAGGCCGTTTTCGGCGATGGAATCCAGCGAAGCCTGGCTTTGGATGCCGTAAAAGATGTTGCCGCTGTTGGGGCCGCGGAACTGGATGGTCTCGGCGTTGAAGCGCTCGCCCAGCTTGTTTACCTGCAGCACATTGCCGCTCGAACCCAGAATGGTGGGCAGATCGTTCAGGCTGTAGGCCTGGGGCAGGAACATGTTGTGGGTGTCGTTCGGGTCCTCGCTTGCGATGACTTCCTGGCTGGAAAGCAGCACCGGCGTTGCGGCGTTGTGCCATTCGGGCGGCATGTTGAGGTTGTAGGTGGCCGCGCCGATGTCGATGGCGCTTTGAATGAGCTTGCCGTCGTTCTGCAAAGAGCCCACACCCCCCCAGCCGCCGTCGAAGGGGAAGTACTCGCTGTCGATGTACTCGGCCATCATCTCCTGGCTGCCGGCAAAGCCGCCCGTGGCGCTGATGACCGCCTTGGCGTTGATGATGTACTCCGTGCCGTTCACCAGGTTGCGGGCCTTCACGCCCGTTACCGCGCCGCTGCCGTCGGTCAGAAGCTCGTACGCTTCGGTTTCAAAGTAGCACTGCGCGCCCAGGCTCTCCGCGCGCTCCACCATGGCCTTGTAGTAGTTGCTGGATTCCACGCGGGTTTCCATGGAGTAGCCGTTCGAAAGCTGGAACTTGGTCACGTAGTAGTCCGCTTCGGTAAAGCCGCCCACCGGGTCCAGGAACTGGAAGCCGCAGTAGGAAACCAGCCAGTCCAGCGTGTTGCCGCTTTCGTTGAAGAGCAGGTCCACCATTTCCACCTTGGCCTTCTGCACGCCCTCGTCGTTCGTGGTGTAGGCCAAATACGCCTCGCGCATTTCCTCGGGGTCCTGGTAGTCCTCGCCGTTGTTGCGCTCGTTTTTGAACTCGGTGGGGTTCATGGCGAACACGTCGCAGGTCAATTGCGAAGTGCCGCCGTAAATGCCGGCCTTTTCCAGGGCGATGACATTCAGTTCGCCCTCCGCGGCCTGCGTGGTGGAAGCCAGCGCCGCCAGGCCGGAACCGCCCAGCCCGATGATGACGACGTCGGTGTCCAGCGTCAGGGTTTCGCCGCTTTGGGGAACCTGGCCATCAAACACCTCTGCGGCGCTCAAATCCTCCCGCCCGGCGGCGGCGAGCGCCTGGTCCAGCGCCTCGGTGGCGGCCAGTTTCACGGCGTTGCTGGTGGCCGTAGCGCCGGTAATGGCGTCCACGGTGACGGAGTTGTACTCCACCATGCGGGGCAGCAGGTTCTGCGTGACGCTCTGCACCATGCCGTAGGTTTCGTCGTGCCCCTCTTCAATGACGATGTCCGTAATGCCTTCTTCGTCCACCGTCACGCTGACCTCCACGGGGTGCGCCTTAAAGTAGCCCGTGGCCGAGCCGGTGTACGTGCCGGGCACCAGCGTCACGTTCGTGTCCAGGGTGGTGCCCGAAGCGAGCTGAATGCACTCCCTGGCCGCGCTCAAAATGGCGTCGCTGCTCACGGTGGCGCCGGCAATGCCGTCGACCTCGGCGCTCTGGGCGTCCAGAATGCTCTGGGGCAGTGTTTCGACCGCCCGCGACCCGACGCCTGCCGTTTCGTCCTCGCCCACGACCACCACGTTGGTGATGGCGTTTTCGTCAAAGGTCATGGTCACGGTGATGTCGCCGCCAAACCCCGTCCGGGTGGCGGAGTACTCGCCCGGCGTGTAAAGCCCGCCTTCCGCCTGGGCGGGGGTCGCCTGGGGTGTTTCCACCGGCGCGCCGTCCTCTTCGGCGGCGGGGGCGCAGGCCGTCAGGGCCAGCGCCATCACCGCGGCGAGCAGCAGCGACAGCGCCTGTTTCGCCTTTTTCATATTTTGCCTCCTTTTTGTCCATTCTGCGTGGGGGAAGCCCAGCGCTTCCCTTCTGATTGACATCATATCATCACAGTTTTTCCACACAAGTGCCAAAAAAGCACGCGCGCCGTAACCAAAGGGCACGCCCGATCGTCCCTTTTCAAGAGAAGCAGCGAGGGGGGTTCAAACTCCGCCGCTTTCGCTAAACGGCAGTCCGTGCCCCGCCGCGCCACATCGGCTGGCGGCGCTTTGCGGCAAAGCGGCAGGGCCGGCGGAAAGGCGGACGACGGATAGCAAAAAGGGGCGTGACGCGCCCCTTTTTATAGTACCACAAAAGAGATCTTACTTCTCTTGATTGTCAATTGTATAAATAATGCAAGCAATCCCGGCAACCATTGAAAACAAAATCGCCCCGCACAGCGCATGATCCAAAGCTGCGCCAATAAAAAAGCCGGCGATTCCGGCAATGACCATGATAAGAACAGAGGCAGCAGTTCTAAACTTTTTCATATGCAATTTACCTCCCCAAATTCTGGCTTTTCATTGTGTTGTACACGCTAAATTATAGCGCGCAAAAAAATTGCTTTCAAGCTGCCCTGGACCCCCAAAGGAATGAAACCAGGGGCGCGCTCGCTCCCCGCCCGCCGGCCCGAAAGATTGACAAAAAGCAGGCGTTTCCGCTAAACTGAGTAAAACCCCGCCGCAGAAGGGGGACATGACGCAATGCAGGGAGGGAAGAAGAATGGACATTCGCCAGCTCAAGCAAGTGGTCGCCGTCGCCGATGCCGGAAGCATCCAGGCGGCGTCCGAGCGGCTTTTCCTCTCCCGCCCGGCGCTCAGCAAGTCCCTCTCCAAGCTGGAAAAGGAGCTGGGCGGCGAGCTCTTCTGCCGCAATGCCGCGGGCGTCGCCCTCACGCCGGAGGGCGCGCGGCTGCTGCCCAAGATCCGCGCGGCGGTCGAGGCTTTTGAAGCGGTGGAGCGGGAGGCTGCAGGGCTCGCCCGCCCCATTCGCCTGGGCTTTACCTACGGCATCAGCCAGCTGCTCGAAGGCGGGCTGCGCGCCTTTTCCGCCCGGCGCGAAAACCCCGCCGTTCAATCTGGATTTGTGACTTTTGAAGATATTCCCCGGCTGCTCAAAACCGGCGAAATGGATCTTTGCTGCTGTGGCGCAGCGTTTGAAGACCCGGCCCTCTCCCGAATGACCGTGGCGAAAGAGCGGGTATTTTGGGGAGTGCCGGAAAGAAGCGCCATAGCCAAACGCGGGTACATTACCCAGGAAGAGACCCATACCCTTACCCGCTTGGGTCCGCGGGACGGGGATCAATCGCTCTTTTTGTCGGCGGGTGGGGAATGCGCCAAAGGCGAACAGATTTACGCCAACAGCGCTTATATCGACAGCGACGACATGATGTATCTGTGCGGCTGCGTCAAACAGGGCATCGGCATTTTGGGGATGCCCGCTTTTTTAACAGCCAGTTTTGCCATGGAGGGGGTGACTTTTGTGCCAGAAAAGCCCCCCGGGCTGTTGTGGGTGGTCAGCTGCTATTACCTGGAAAGCAGGCTCACTCCGCCTGTGCGGTGGTTGATCAGAGAATTTGCGAAAGGGCAAGGGCACAACGGCGCCTGAGCGCTGCGGTTTTGGGCTTAAAAGAGGCCCTTTGTCTGTTAAGGGCACTCTGTACCGTTCGCTGGCCGGAAGCTCACCCCAACCCTCCCACCCCACTAACCCACCCCACACAATCTCACTGCGCTCGATTGTGCGGGGGCCCTGGGTGGGGTTTTCCGCTTCGTAAATACAAGCTCCATCGCGGGGGCCCCGGGCGTGGATCTCGGCTTCTTGGGTGAAAACTCCATCGAGGGGACTCCGGGCGAGCTTCTCCGCTTGGTTTGTGCAATGTAGGGGCGCGGCAGGTGCAAACAAAACCCAATGAAAAATCAAAACCACCGCTTTAGCGGTGGTTTTGATTTTTCATCTGCGGGCTTTTTAAGGGGGGAAAGCCCGTTCAGCGCTTCACTTTCGCAACGCTTCGCCTGACTTGGAGCAGCAAAAGCACCAAGCTCACGCCCAGCAGAATGTGGCCGATGCCGGCGATGCCGGAAAGCGCCGCATCCATGCCGGAGGAAAGCGCCGTGCCCAGCACCTGGGTGACACCCCGCACCGCGAGCATGACGGCGGTGAGGTTCAGGCCAATGTGATAAACGGCCAGCACCCGGCCGGTTTTTTGGGCGGTAAAGGCAAAGTTCTTTTCCAACAAAAGGAGCAGCACAAAAAACGCCGTGCCCAGCAGAAAATAGTGGGTGTGTACCACCCCAAGGCTGGTGCTTCCCGCAAAGTTGTTAAACTTGGTGAACTCCCGGTAAAACACGCCGCCGGCCATGGCGAGAATGGCGTAAAAAAGCGCTGTGTTCATGTATCGTTTCATGTTTGGGTCTCCTTTCTTTGTTTTGAGGCGGCGGCCCGCCATGTGCCCGGAGCGGGCCGGCAGCCGCTGCACCGGGGCGTTACTGGTGCAGCAGCTTGAAGTTGTCGATCAGGCTTTCGTGGGTGAGGCTGCGCGGCTCAAAGTGCAGCAGAGTAAACACCAGGTGCATGGCCAGGCCAATGCCCACGGCCGAGATCAGCGTGCCCAGCCCAATGGGCCCGCCCAGCGCCCACCCGGCGGCAAGCACCACCACCAGAATGAGGATCTCTACATAGCCGATGGGCAGTTTATGCAGCCGCTTGCCGATGGCCACCAGCAGGGTGTCGCGCGGGCCGCAGCACAGCTCGGCCTTCATGTACACGAACTGCCCAAACCCCATGATAAAGAGCCCCGTCGCCATCAGCAGCACGCCGACGATGGGGTCGTTCTGTTCGGGAATGAGCCCCAGCTGCAAAAACAGATCGGTCGAGGAGCCGACGAGCAGCGCGTCGAGCAGCGTGCCGATGCCAATGCGCTCCCCCAGCAGCAGGTCCATGAGCACGATCAGCAGGCTGATGGATACCACCACCACGCCGTAGCTGAGGCCGGTGAGGCCGGCAATGGCCATGCCCAGCGCGTCCCAGGGGGCGAGGCCGATGTTGGCCTGGATGGTCAGATACACCCCGAAGGCAAAGGCCAGCAGGCCGCAGGCGGCCTGTAAGGAGCGCAGCAGCAGGGGCTTGAGGTAGGAGGTGTTCATGGGCAGGTCTCCTCAGAAAAAGCGCGCGTTGGCGCAAGTGGTCGATTCAGGCAGGGCGGCGGGTGTGGAGCGGGTTTCAAAGCTCTTCGCCGTCTTTAGAGAAGAAGCGGAAAGAATAGGTATGATCGCCGTCGGCAGTTTCGAAAACACCGCCCTCGTAGTGGAAGAAGGGGACGGATAGCACCGCGATCTCCCGCGTACCAAAACTGCCGCTGCCGGTGACGGCGATGGAAGCGCAGGCGGGATTGAGGACGAGAAAGGCGAAGCCGTCGAGGCCTGTGTAATAAAAAAGACCTTCGGCGCCGCCCGCTTCGTACATGCCCCCTCTTGCAATGTGTTCCAGCACCAGCCCGTCGCCAAACTCACTGCAGTACACGGGCAGGTAATCGGAAGGGGAAAGGGAGAGGGTGGAAGCGCCGGGACGGTTTTTTCCCACGATGAACAGCCTGCGCTCCCCCTCTTCCGCCCGG
>CALWSW010000027.1 GCA_944384305.1 uncultured Christensenellaceae bacterium | reverse complement strand
CGTTGCTCGACGGCGTGGAGACGCTGGAAGAGGGCAGGAAAATCGCAGACGGCATCGACACGGGCGGGTGGCTCCCGCCCGAAGAGCGGGAACGGATGCTGAACGTCATCCTGCAGAAGCTTTCGGTCAAACTCGAAGGCATCGCGCTGAACTAAAAGAGAGGCCGGCGCGGAATTTGTCATTCCGCGCCGGCCTCTCTTTGATTGTTGAGCAATTCCGCCAAAGGGATCAATTCGATCTGCTTTTTGGCGCCGAACGCTGGCCGAAAGACCTGCTGCCACTCCGCCAAAGTGAGGGTGCCGCCCGAAAGCAGCAGTTCGTAGCGCACCTGCTCCCACGAATACCCCACGCCGGAAGAGAGGTATCCGCTGCGCAAATAAAAGTTCCTGCGCCGGGTGCGAAGGTCAGTTATGGGTGCTGCGGGGTCGTAGAGCTCGATATCGAGCGTGAACGTGCGGCCGGGATAGCGCCGGGCGAGCAGCTCAAGCGCCTGGCCGCCCAGCCCCTTGCCGCGCAGTTTGGGGAGGATGGCGAGGTACATCAAAAACACCGCAGGGCCGGTGTCGTAACAGTAGGCAAAGCCGCAGAAGCGGCTGCAAAGGGAAAGCCCCCAGAACGCGGCAGAGCCGCCCTGGGATTTTTTGCAGAGCACAGGGAAGGGCACGCGCTCCTCGGCGGGAAAGGCTGCGCAGTAGAGCGGTAGAACCGCGTTAGAGACCTGCGGATGGCCGGGCGCGAGAAAGTCCAGAGCCAGGGAAGAAAGATCTTGCCGCATGACAAAACACTTAGCCCAGCCAGAGCGCGCGGCAGACCACCGTTTCGGTGTTTTCCGCAAGATCGGGGATAGGCAGGTCCTGCAGGTGTACGACAAAATCGCGGCTTTCGCCGGCGGGAATGGCGAGATCTTTGGTAAAGCTGGTGACGCCCAGCAGGGCGCCCGCAGCATCGTAGCAGGAAACGTAGACCATCGCCAAAGAACAATCCTCGGCAGAGGCGTTGTGGATCCGGCCGGACAGGGTGGCAAACCCGGGGTAATTCTGCACGAGCAGCAGATCGCCCACCGAAAGTTCAGAGGCTTCGGCACCGGGGCTCTCGCGCAGCACGACTTTGGCGGAAGCGGTCAGGGCGGCGGCGCGGTCAAAGGCGTCGCTCCCCGAGACCCATACCGCAGCGGTGGAGCGCGCGCCGGGCAAAATGGCGTCGAGCCCGGCCATGGGGGGCACGAAGGTCTCGGAGACCGTCGTATTCCCGTCGGTGATCTCGATGGTGACGGACTCCACCACGGCCGCCGTGGAAAGCGGATTGACGAAGCTGGCCGCAGCATAGAGCGCCGGACTGCCGCCGATGTCGCCGAACATCCAGGCTACGGCGCTTTCGGCCGCCTGTTCCGCGCTGGGCGCAGCGCTCGCTTCAGGTCCCTCGCCTGCCGTGGGCTCGCCGCTGTTTGCCGGCGTCTCTTGCGGCGGGGTCTCGGGCGTGGGGGAAGGAGACGCCGCTGCGGTGGACGAAGGCGATGGGGGCGCTTCTTCTGCCCGCTCGCCGCAGCCTGCAAAGAGCAGGCCGAAAGCGAAGAGAAGAGCAAGAAGCGAAGAAAGTGCTTTGCTGAGTTTCATGGGTTCGATACTCCGTTAAACTGCTTGGCGCACACAGGGCCCAAAGCCTGTTCAGCGCCGCATGGGAAAGGTCTCTACCACTTCGATGCCCAGTTCGCCCAAAAATTCCAAAGCCTGGCGGCGGTAATCGCCGTCGTACAGCTGTTCGGGCGCGTGGGCGTCGGTGCCGAGGATGGCGCGGCAGCCCTCCTCAGCGGCAATGCGCCAAAAGTCCGGGTGGGGGTAGAACCCCTCGCCCTTGGGGGTCTTCTTTTTGCCCTTGCGCAGGCCGAGCAGGTTGTATTCGAGGATGCGGTCCAATCGCTTGGCTTCCCGGCAGATCTGCCGCGCGGCCTCTTTGGCGGGCGCGTCGAACACACAGTGGCTGCGCATATAAAGGTCGGGGTGGGCGACGTAAGCGTAATCGCTGCACTGCATCCCCTCCAAAATGGAGGGCAGGTACAGCTCGAGCAGGTCGTGGTGCCCAAAGTAGGGGCAGTGCTCGTCCGACCCGGCGTGGTGGTTGGCAAAGATCAAATAGTCGAGCTCCGCGCCGTCGGCAAGCCCCCGCAGCCAGGACATCATCGAGGGGAAGTATTCACATTCCAGGCCGATCTTGATGCGGATCTTGTCCTTGTATTTTTCCCGCAGGGCGCGGATGCTGTGCAGGTAGTCCGGAAACTGGTCGATGGTCATTCTCATATCCGGCACGTAGTCCGAGGCGTAGCGCCAGGGGGAATGATCGGCAAAGCCGAGCTCTTCAAACCCGGCGTCTATGGCGGCGAGCACATATTCTTCATCGGTGCCGCGGGCGTGCTGGCAGCGCGTGGTGTGGGTGTGGTAATTGGCTTTCATCTTTCGTTGGGGCCTTTAAGCGGATCGCGCGATAGCGAGAGTGGGGGCTGCGCGTTTCAGGCGGCAATGGCGCCTGCGAGTTCTGCGCAGCTGCATACTACGACAATATAAGTATACTTGAGCGCGACGGAAAATTCCACTTTATTTTCGCTGCGCGCTGTGCTCCCGGCCTCCTCCAGGCAGGCGGCGGCGTCGAGCAAAGCGCCCGAAAGCTGCCCCGCTGTGCCGGAAGCACCCGAAAGCGAACCGGCAAGCGAGCGGCATTCCTCAGCGCGCGCCGCGAGCGTTTCTGCAGCGGCCGCCAGATCTGCGGCGCTGCCGTCTGCGAGCTCGGCCAGCTCGGTACACAGCCCGCTCAGCACCGAAAACCCCTTCAGCACGGCGTCGAGCTGAGAGGCGCTGGCCGTGACCCGCAAAGAGAGGGCGGGAATGTTGAATTCGTAAATGCTCGAATCGATGCCGGCAGAAAGGAGCAGCCGTTCTTTTTCGGCGCGGGCCTCTTCTTTTGTCAGGAAGATCCCGAAAAAAACGCGAAAGAGATCGCCGTCTTGGTACACCCTGCCCCCCTGCGGGCGTCCCTGGACTTCGCGCGCAAAGCTTTCGGCGTTTTCTTCGTTCGAAAACGCGCCGAGCTGCAGGGCGTAGCAGTGAAAGCCCTCGGTCGAAAGTTCGGCCTGTGCGGTCGCTTCCGGCGCGGCGGGGTCCAGGGCGAGGCCGGCCTGTACGCTGCCCTCCTCTTCCGAAGCCTCGCTTTGAGCGCTGCCCAGCGCCGTAAAAATGGGGGCAACGATGCTTTCGGCAATGAAGTTGCCCACGGAAGTGGCGGCGGCGAGGTAGGCTACGAGCAGGACGAAAGCGAGGAGCGCTGCGGCCTGCGCAGGGGTGGGGCGGCCTGCGTGCCGCCGTTTGGTTCGGATGGATCTCATGCTCTGTTGCCCTCTTTCTGCCGTTGAAGTGGTTTATTCTATGCGCGATTTGGACAGGGTATGCCGCGCTGGTCGGTTGCACAGTGGGAAAGCAATCGTGTATAATATGGAAGCGAAAGAAGAATGGGAAAAGGGGCGGCGGCTGCGCCTGCGCCCACAAATGGTTCGAACAAAAGGAGATGGAGATCCACATGGCGAGACTTTTTGGCACGGACGGTGTGCGCGGCGTGGCGAACAGCGAGCTCACCTGTGAACTGGCCTTTAGGCTGGGCCAGGCGGGCGCGCTGGTGCTGACCACGCCCGAACATCGGCCGAAGATCTATATTGCGCGGGATACGCGCGTTTCGGGCAACATGTTGTTTCACGCGCTGGCGGCGGGCATCGCCTCGGTGGGGGCGCGCGCCGTCGACGTCGGGGTGCTGCCCACCCCGGCCATTGCGAGCCTGGTGCGCCGCCACAGCGCAGAAGCCGGCGTGGTGGTATCGGCTTCGCACAACAGCTTTGAGTTCAACGGCATCAAGTGGTTCAGCGGCGATGGCTTCAAACTGCCCGACGAGGTCGAGGACCGCATGGAGCGCATCGTGATGGCGGGCGTGGGAACGCCCCTGCCCACCGGCGGCGAAGTGGGTGATTCCGCGGCCTTCCCCGGCGGCGAAGAGGAGTACATCTCGTCGCTCGTTTCGCTCTGCGACGCCGATGTTTCCGGTATGCGCGTGGTGCTCGACTGCGCGAACGGCGCGGCCTACCGCGTGGCGCCGGAGGTGTTCCGCAGGCTGGGGGCAGAGGTCTCGGCCCATTTCATTTCCCCCGACGGCCGAAACATCAACGAAGGCTGCGGCTCTACCCACCCCGAGGCGCTCTGCGAGCTGGTCCGCCGCGAAAAGGCGGACATCGGCCTGGCTTTTGACGGCGACGCCGACCGCCTCATCGCTGTGGACGAGCGCGGCGAGGTGGTGAACGGCGACCGCATCATGGCGCTGTGTGCGCGCGATTTGAAGGCGCGCGATCAGCTGAACAAAAACACCTTGGTCGTTACGGTCATGAGCAACCTGGGAATGATCAACACCCTGAAGGCCGAGGGCATTTCGATCTTGACGACCGATGTGGGCGACCGTTATGTGCTCGAGCGGATGCGCGCCGAAGGGTGCAACTTTGGCGGCGAGCAGTCCGGCCACATGATTTTTTTAGACAAAAACACCACCGGCGACGGCGTGCAGTCGGCGGTCGAGCTGCTCTGCGCCGTCAAGCGGCAGGGCAGGCCGGTCTCTGAGCTCGCCGGCAGCGTGGCCATTTACCCCCAGATCCTGGTGAACGTACGGGTGCAGAACGACCGGAAGTTCGAGTATCTGCACAACCGGCACATCGCCGAGCGCATCGCCGCCGCCGAAGAGCTCTTCGGCGAGCGCGGGCGGGTGCTGGTACGCACTTCGGGCACGGAACCGCTGGTGCGCGTTATGATCGAGGGCGAGCGCATGGACGAAGTCCGCCTGGAGACCAACGAGATCGCCGCGCTCATCGCGCGCGAGCTCGACGGCACGATCCTGTGACCATTCGACAAAAAAGGAGGACCGACGATGAAACGAGCGCTCTTGGTGATCGACTACACTTACGATTTCGTGGCCGATGACGGCAAGCTGACCTGCGGAAAGCCCGGGCAGGCCATCGAGGGGGAGATCGTCTCCTTGATCGAAGAATTTTCCCAAAACGGCGAACCGATCTACGTGCTCAACGACCTGCATTATGAAAACGACGCCAGCCACCCCGAAAGCCGGCTCTTCCCGCCGCACAACCTGTACGGCACGCCGGGCAGAGAGCTTTACGGCAGGGTCAAAACGGCTGTTACGCGGGCTGAAGAGGCCTGCCCGGCGCTGGTTTTTCGCATGGACAAGACCCGCTACAGCGCCTTTGTGCGCACCGGCCTTGCCGAGAAACTGCGCGCAGCGGGGGTCGACACGGTCGTGCTCGTCGGGGTCTGCACCGACATCTGCATCCTGCACACGGCCGTTGGCGCCTACAACGAGGGGTTCGGCATCGTCGTGCCGGAAAGGGCGGTGGCCTCCTTCTCGCCGGAAGGGCACGCCTTTGCGCTCGCTCACTTTAAAAACACGCTGGGCGCTGCGGTCGTGTGATCGCGCGCAGGGAAGGAAGATAGATGTCCTTAGAACTCATCCTTATCACCATAGCGGCTGCGCTGGCAGCGGGCGCTGTGGGGTTTATCGCCGTTCGTTCGCTTCTGAACCGTGAAAAGACCGAGTGCCGCCCATTGCCTGTGGCCATCCTTGCGGCCGTTTTTGCGGCGGGCGTGGTCTATGCGGTGGCCAACAGTGCAGAGACCGCCGCTTTGCTGCCCTTTGGCCAGTGGGGCCGGGTCAACGAGATCGGCTACCGCGCGGTGTGGAACAGCTTTTTCCGCGATGTGCTGCCCTTTGTGCCTTTTGGCTTTTTGCTGCCCTGGGCGTTCAAGCGCGTCAACACGCTCGGCAAGGCTGCCTTGGCGGGCCTGGGCGGCGCGGCGCTGATGGCCGTGGCGGTCCTCGTAAAACAGCCCTTTGATGCCGACGCCGTGGCAGGGGCCTTTTTGGGCGTGATCGTTGGGTTTGGGCTGTTCGCGTTCTTCAAACTGCTCTTTTCCAGGCTCAAGCTGTTTTCCGGCACAAAAATGACCCGCGCCACACATTTGGGGTCTTTTGCGGCGATGATGGCGGTATACTTTGCCTGCGTCGCGCTCATTTTGGTAGACAGCGGCGGCGAGTTCGGGCAGCTGCACCTTTTCAGCCCAGACACCAAATTGCCGGAGGATTTGGAGCTTGTGACCGAACTCGACGACTCCCGCACTTCTGCCATGACCTACCGTTCGCTCGACCCCGACCCGGAGGGGATCGCGCAGCGCGTGGCGGCGGAGCTTGGCCTTACGGCAGCGCCCAGCGTGCGCACCAACGACGAGGGCCGCGCCATCGAGGTCACGATCGAAGATGGGGATAAGACGCTGACGGTCAACGCTTCGGGAGAGTGGGAGTACAGCGACGAAGGCTTTGCCGCCGAGGAAACGGGCGAATTGATCAGCGCCGAGGAGTTTTCCGAACGTGCGCTCGCCATTGCCAACGGCGGGCTCTCGGCCTTTGCAGAATTTACCGTTTCGGACGTGCAGACCGGGATGCGCACCGACGCCTTCGGCACCCGCGCGCAGCGCTGCACGGTCTCTTTAATGGCGAACGTGGGCGGAAGCCCGGTGGTGGGCAGCTGCGAAATGACCGTGGTGATGTGGTACGACGGCACGGTGGCGCAGATCAACAAGTACAGCGCCGAATACACGGCCTACAAGGATGTAGACATCCTCACCCAAAGCGAGGCGTGGCAGCAGGTGCTTGCGGGAAACGCCGCCCATACGCTGTGGAACGAGGCGGTTTCTGCCAAGGTGGACAGCGTGGAGCTCTGCTATTGGCTCGAAGAGATCCACGGCCACCTGCAGCCTGTGTGGGCGTTTTCGGGCACGGCGGTAATGCCCGACCAGTCTACGGTGACGTTTGACGCCTATGTTCCCGCGCTGGAGGCCTGACCGTGGCGGGGTGCAGATTTGGCCCTGCCGGCAACTGCGACGGGTTTTACGCCGCCGGCTACCGCCGCACCGAACAGGAGCCGCTCTATTTAAAGCCCCTGGCGCTGGATGCTTTTGAGTACTCCTTTGGGCGGGGCGTAACATTGGGCGAAGAAGCGGCAGGGCGCATCCGCAAGGCAATGGAAGAGGGCGGGATCGCTTTGAGCGTTCACGCGCCCTACTTCATCAACCTGTGCGTGGAGGATGCCGGGCGCGTTGAAAAAAACCTGGGGTACTTTTTAAAGACCGCCCGCGCGGCTTTGTGGATGGGCGCTTCGCGCGCGGTGTTCCACCCCGGGGCGGTCACCAAAATGAGCCGCGAACGGGCCATGGAGCTTGCCGCGCCGCTGTTAAAAAAGATACTGTTCGAGCTCGATGCCGCCGGTTTTGGCGCTTTGACCTTCTGCCCCGAGACCATGGGAAAGATCAATCAGTTCGGCGACTTAACGGAAGTCATTGCGCTGTGCAGGCTTGACGAAAGACTGATCCCCGCCGTGGACTTTGCCCACCTGCACGCGCGGGGGCGGGGCGCGCTGAATACGCCGGAAGATTTTGCCGCCGTATTGGACGCGCTGGAAAACGGCGTGGGCCAGGAGCGCGCGCGGAAGATGCACGTGCACTTTTCGCGCATCGAGTTCACCGCAATGGGCGAAAAGCGCCACCACACCTTTGCCGAGCGGGAATACGGGCCGGAGTTTGCGCCGCTTTCCAGGCTCTTGGCAGAACGCGGCTACGAAGCGCGCATCATCTGTGAGTCGGCCGGCACGCAGGCAGAAGACGCCGCGGCCATGAAGGAGCAGTATTTGCAGGCCTGTGCGGCATTGCCGGCAATGAACGGTTGCGCACAAGAGCCAAAAGTACTATAATAGTTGCGTTAAGCGCTTTATCTTCTTTCACATCGGAGGTTTTTTAATGATCAGTGCAGGCGAATTCCGCAAGGGTGTAACCATCGAGATCGACGGCGGCGTGTGGGTCATCGTCGACTTCCAGCACGTCAAGCCCGGCAAGGGCGCGGCCTTTGTGCGCACCCGCATCAAAAACGTCATCACCGGCAACGTGCTCGACCGCACCTTCAACCCGACTGAAAAGTTCCCCCGCGCCATGGTGGAACGCAAGGAAATGCAGTATCTCTACAACGACGGCGACCTGTACTACTTCATGGATACCGAGACTTACGAGCAGCTGCCGCTTTCCCGCTCGATCTGCGAGGACGCCATCAACTTCATCACCGAGAACATGAACGTTACGGTGTCGTTCTTCAAGGGCAGCGCTTTCTCGGTCGACGCGCCGAACTTCGTTGAGCTCGAGGTCACCGAGACCGACCCCGGCTTCAAGGGCGATACGGCCACCGGCGCCATCAAGCCCGCCGTGCTCGAGACTGGGTTCCGCATCAACGTGCCGCTGTTCGTCAACCAGGGCGACCGCATCCGCATCGACACCCGCACCGGCGAGTATATGGAACGCGTGTGAGCCGCCGCTTGCGAAACGCCCTCCCACAGCTGCGGAGGGCGTTTTCGTTTGTGGCTGAAACCGCCGGTTTTTATTTTGACTAGGAGGAACTTCCATTGGCCATCGAAAAGGTGCGCGCTTATTTTGCGCAGTTCGGCAAAGAAAAGGACATTCTGGAGTTTCAGGAATCGAGCGCGACGGTGGAGCTTGCCGCCCACGCGGTGGGGGTCATTCCGGCGCGCATTGCAAAAACGCTTTCGTTTAAGGTGGAAGAGGGCTGCGTGCTCATCGTCGCCGCGGGCGACGCCAAGGTGGACAACCAAAAGTTCAAGGCTTTTTTCCACACCAAGGCTAAAATGCTCACGCCTGCTGAGGCGCTCGAGTTCACCGGCCATGCCGTGGGCGGCGTTTGCCCCTTTGCATTGCCCGAAGACGGGAGGGTCAAGGTCTACACCGACCGTTCGCTGCAGCGCTTTGCCACGGTGTTCCCCGCGGCGGGCAGCGGCAATTCGGCCATTGAACTGAGCTGCGACGAGCTCTTTCGGTATTCGAACAGCCTGGGCTGGATCGATGTTTGCAAGGGCTGGGAAGGACCGGAGACGTAAAGCGCAAAGCAAAAATTCGGGCAGGAGGGGGAGATGGAGCACCCGCTCAGAGACCGGCCGTGGCTGACCTGCGGCGTTTACGCGATCGCGGGCTGCATTGCCGGAAGGCTGCTTTTCAGCGCGGGCGCAGGAGCCTTTGCGCTGTGGGGCAGCCTTGCCCTTTTTGGGGCGCTTGCGCTCATTGGCCTGTTCTTTCGCCGCCCCGGCGGCCGTATCTTTTTGCGGCTTTCGGCGCTGCTGCTTGCAGCGGCGTGGATGGCGCTGCACCTGATCGGGTTTTCGGCGCAAAGCGAGATCGAAGGCTTTGTGCGCGGGCGGGTCGCGGAATATCCTACGAGCGCGAGCGGAAGCCAGGTGCGTCTTGTGCTCGACGATGTTTCGGCCTATACCGAAAACGGGTGGGAACCGGTCGCCGGCAAAGTGCGTGTCTACCTGCCGGCGGGGGAATACTTATATGGCGATACCGTCACCCTCAAGGCGGAACTGTACCGGCCTTCGGCCAAGCGCAATTTGGGCTCGAGCGATTCGCGCGATTCCCTTTATGCCCGCGGCGTGACGCTTTCGGGGAACGGTGAGCTGCCCGTAAGGGTGGAACGGCCGCAGTTTTCGCTGCAGCGCGGCATTCTTTCGGCCCGCGCATATGTGGAAGAGGGTATTCGGGAAAACTGCGGCGCCGAAAGCGCTGCCATGGTCATCGGCATGCTGTTTGGCGACACCTCGGGCATGACGTTTGCCGAGCTCGAGACTTTTCGCGATACCGGCACGGCGCACGTGCTCTCGGTCTCCGGTTTGCACGTGAGCATTTTGGCACAGCTGGTGGCTCTTGGGCTGGGGAAGATCTTGAAGGGCAAAAGGGTCCCGGTGCTGCTCATGACGGCCGCTTTTTTGTATTGCTACACCGTGATGAGCAGCTATTCGGTCTCGGTCATTCGCGCTGCGTTGATGCTGCTCTTTCATTTGTTTGACGACGCGCGGGGAGAACAGCGGGACGGGCTGGAAAGCATGGGGTTTGCGGCGGCCGTTCAGGTGGTACTCAATCCCTGCGCGGTCTTCGGCATCAGTTTTATTCTTTCCTACGGGGCGGTGTTGGGCATTTTCTGCATTGGCACGCCCATGGCGCAAAAGCTCGAAAGGCTCAAAGAACCCCACCCCAGGCTGTACGCGCTTTGGAGCACGATCTCGGTCTCGACCGGGGCGCAGCTGGGCGCGCTGCCCGCAACGCTGTGGTATTTTGGCCGGCTGCCGGTGCTGTCCTTGGTGTGGAACATTTTGCTCGTGCCCGTGGCAGAACTCATTTTGCCTCTGGCGCTGTTCGGGTGCCTGTTGGGCGCGGCGGCGCCGCTGGCGTTTTTGGCTGGATCGCTTGCTTCTGTCATGATGGCAGTCGCGCGCTTTGGAGCGTCTCTGCCCTTTGCGGCCATCACCACGGGCAGCATCTCTTTGCCGGCGCTGCTGGCGCTGCTCATCATTCTGCTGGGGCTGACGTGCTGGGTCAGAAGCCGCGGTCTGCGCGCGGTTCTTTTGACGGCCGGCGGGGCGCTGGCAGCGGCATCGCTTTTGCTCGCCGAGGTGCAGAAGGAGGACCTGCGCGTGACCATGCTCGACGTTGGGCAGAGCGAGGCCATTGTTTTGGAACACGGGGGAAGGGCCATGCTGATCGACGCCGGCATGAAGAGCGAGTACACCGACCGCGGCGCTTATGTGGTGCTGCCGTATTTGCGCTACCGCGGGATCCCGGTACTGGACTGCGTGGTGGTGACCCACAACGACAGCGACCACATCGGCGGCATGGCGACGGTGGCCGAGAACATGGAGATCGGCGCGGCCTATCTTTCTACCACGCTGGAGAGTGCTCCGCTCGCCGCTTTTTTGAAGGCCGCGGGCGATACGCCGGTCTTTACGCTCCAAAGCGGCGACGAGATCCGCTTTGGCGGTGTGCGGCTGCGCGTGTTGTGGCCCCGGGAGGAGACCGGCGGCAACGAAGGGTCGCTGGTGCTTTTGCTGGAATACGATGGCCGGCGCATGCTCTTTACCGGCGACATCGGCGAGGAGGAAGAGGAACAGCTGCTTGCAGGACTCTGCGATGTAGACGTGCTGAAAGTCGCGCACCACGGCAGCAAGTACAGCACCACACAGGCGTTTTTGGAGGCGGTGCGGCCCGAGGTGGCGCTGATTTCTGCGGGGCGGGGCAACAGCTATGGTTTTCCGGCCCCGGAAACCCTCGAACGCCTAAAAGAGGCTGGCGCAGAGACTTACGTGACCGCTGAGAGCGGCGCGATCTCGGTCGTTGTGCGCCAGGGAGAACTTTTTGTTGAGACCATGCTGCGCGAAACAGAGGAGTAACACCCATGGATTTTCAGGCTTTTGACCGCGAGATCGCCGCGCGGGAGCTTCGCCCGGCGTACCTGCTGTGCGGAACGGAAGAATACGCCAAAAAGAGCATGCTCGAAAAACTCGTTGGCACGCTGGAACCGGCGTTTCGGGACTTCAACTATTCGGTGCTCGAAGACCCGGAGGCGAGTGCGTTGCTCGCCTCCTGCGAACAGCTGCCGCTCATGGAAGAACGCCGCATCGTGGTGGTGAAGGACAGCCGGTTTTTGCAGGAACAAAGGGCGGGGGAGGCAAAGGCCTCCGCCGAGCCGGAGGACGGGGTCTTGGCGTATTTAAAGCAGCCCAACCCACAGACGGTGCTGGTGTTTTACAAGCGCGGCGAGTGCGACAAGCGCCGGAAGATCTACAAGGCGATCGACAAGGCGGGCGGCGTGGTGAACTTTGGCCCGTTGGAGCCGCGCGCGCTCATCCCCTGGCTGGCGCAGCAGGCCGGGCGTTTGGGTTCGGTGCTGAAAGGCCGCGAGGCTGCCATGCTCGTAGACCGCGTGGGGAGCGACATGAACGCGCTGCTGAACGAGCTGCAGAAGGTCTGCGCCCATGCTGGCGGCGCGCCGGTCAGCGCGGCGGACATCACCGCCTGCGTCGTGCCCAACCTTGAGTACAACTCCCTGCGCATCCTCGACGAATTCGTGGAGGGCCGCGGCAAGTCGGGGCTGGAGATCTTGGATTCGGTTTTTGAAAGCGAGGGGAAGGACGCGGCCTACAAACTCGCCGGATTTCTTGCCAGCAGGCTGCGCACCATGCTTTCCGCCCGCCGCGCGCTGGATCGCGGATCGACGCCCGAAAGCGCGGCTGCCAGCCTGTCGGGCGCGCCTTACGCCAATAAAAAGGCCGTGGCCGCCGCGCGCCGGATGACGGCGGAACGGATCGAAGAGGGGATCTTGCGCCTGAGTGCCATAGACCTGCGCATGAAGAGCGAGGCGGTGGACGCCAGGCTGCTCCTGGAAACGGCACTGCTGTCTTTTCGGCCATTAAAACCCGCAGCCAAAGGCCGCTGAGCGCAGGCAAAGGCATTTCAGGGTTGGCGCGGCATTTTTGATTTGATATAATGGTGCCATATCAGGTGGAGGCGCATAGATGACACGCAAGAACGAGGCGACCGCCGAGCCGCTTTATTACAAGATCCGCAACGATCTGCTGCTCGCCATTCGAGAGCGCAGGCTGCGGCCGGATGACAAGATCCCCACAGAGCTCGAGCTGATGGAACACTACGGCGTCAGCCGGACCACCGTCAGGCGCGCAGTGAGCGACCTTGTGACGAACGGCACGCTGCGGAAGGTCCAGGGGGCGGGCACGTTCGTCAGCGCGCCCAAATACACGCGGCATTTGGTGCGGGTCTCGAGCTTTACGCTGGACTGCGAAAGGCACCACCGCGACCACGAGACCATCGTCACGCAGCCGGTGCTCACCCAGCCGGTGCTCGCAGAGCCCCACGAGGAGTTCCCGGAATGTTTCCAGCCGGGCGAGCGGGTCTACAGTTTTCGCCGCCTGCGCAAGATCGAGGGCGACCCCGTGATGATCGAGTACAACGAGGTGCCCGAACACTTCGACTTTATGGAAGGCATTGCCATTGAAAGGCTGTGTTCCATGGTGCGCTTGTTCGAGGGCATGGGTGTTCCTCTGCACGGGCAGCGCTCGGTGCTCGACGCTTCGATCGCCACCCGGCAGGAGGCGGAGCTGCTGAATATCCGCCCGGGTTCGCCGGTCTACATCATCGGCGGTATCGCCCTCAGTTCCGGGGGGCGGCTGATTTACGCCTTTAAGCAGGTCGTCGCGTCGGAGCGCTGCAAGCTCGACATCGGCACGTGGTAACGGTTTTTTAAAGAACGCTGCAGAGCGGGAAAGGTTCTGCGGCGTTTTTTCATGGAAGCGCGCCGAAGCTCTCGTTTTTTGTGCGGGCAAAGAGAGGAAGTTGGCGCAAAAAGCCGGTATACTGATGGCGGCTTACAGCGAAAAGAAAGGAGAGCCAAAATCATGGATTGGGCAGACAGGCTGAACCGGTGCGTCGCTTACATAGAAGAACACCTGGCAGAGGAGATCGACTACAAAGAACTGGGCAGGCTCGCCTGCTGTTCCCCGTACCATTTTCAGCGGATGTTCAGCTGCATGGCGGGAGTGCCCTTTGCAGAATATGTGCGAAAAAGAAGGATGTCGTTGGCGGCGGTCGAGCTGCAGGACGGCAGAGCGCGGGTGATCGACGTTGCGCAAAAGTACGGCTACCAGTCCCCCACGGCGTTCAACCGGGCGTTCCGGTCGGTGCACGGCATCGCGCCGTCTGCCGTAAGGCCCGGCAGGGCGCTGCGGTCCTTTCCCCCGATCCATTTTCAGCTTTCGGTCAAAGGGGCCGAGGGGCTGGAGTATCGGATCGAAAAAAAGGAGGGGTTCCGGATCGTGGGGCGGGCCGCGCCGCTGTGCCCCGATATGGAGGAAAACTTTGCCGTTGTTCCCCAAATGTGGACAAGAGCTGTTGCAGATGGAACACTTGGCCGTCTGAACGACCTGGGGGACGCGCAGCCGAAGGGGTTGTTGGGAGTGTGCGCCTGTGTTGGCGGGGAACCCTGGAAGTACTATATTGCCGTTTCCAGCACAAGGGAAAGCAGCGGATGGGAGGAATACACCGTGCCGGCGTCTGTGTGGGCGATTTTTCCGGGCGCAGGGACCAACCGTTCGGTGCAGGAGCTGGAACGGCGTATTTTTGCCGAGTGGCTGCCTGCTTCGGGGTACGAATACGGCAGCGCGCCGGATATCGAGGTTTATTTGCAGGCGGACCCGCAAGACGCGCGGTACGAGATCTGGGTCCCGGTGGCAAGGGCGGGGGAATGACGATGGAGGGGTGTTTTGGGCCTGCTGCAAAACGAAAACGCACGGAATCACAATTTTTAAAACAGCGGCCGCTTCGGAATTTATTTGGTCGACAGTACAACCAAGCGAACGGTGAAAAACTCGCGAAATAGGCAAAAGCCTATTTTGCGGCAGCCCCCAGCCCCAGCGCCGCTTGGACGCCCTTGAAACGGCCGGCGGTTTTTTTGCGCGGCAGCAAAAATAATTTTTGGCGCGAACAGGAACCCTATAAAAGAAGCAAAAAACATCATGGGAGGGATCCTGTTTGCAGAACACCTATCGCGTTCCTGCGGCCGGGTTGTCGCAGCAGGCGCTGACCGCGCAGCTCGCTGCCGCTGGGCCGGAAAGCGTTGCAAAGCGCAAGAAAAAGGCCGTTGGGCAGGAAGGCAGGATCGCGCTGGCATCGCTCTCGCGCAGGCTGTCGGCGGCGTATGCGCGCTGCGGCGCGAGGGAAAGAGGCGCGGTGGGGGCACAGGCGGCGTTCCCCCTTTTGGAACGGACGCTCAAGGAGCTGCTCGAGGAACAGGAGCTTTTTGAGGGGCTTCCTGTGATGGCCGGCGGGGAGTACGACGGGCGGCCGCGGGTCGTGCGGCTTGCGGAAGAGATCGTGCAGCTGTGCGCAGGCAAACTGACGGAAGAGTTGATCGTGCGCGCGGTGGAAGCCTACCAAACCGATAACGCGCTGACCATTTCTGAGTTGTGGGGGCTTCTTGCCGCCTTTCGCCTGGCACTCGTGCGCCTGGGAACGGCGCAGGCCTGCGAAGAAGCGCGCAGGCAAGCCTCGCGCGAGCGCGCTGCGCGCATCTTCGGCCGCGCAGGGGCGCTGGAAGAAGGGGAGGCCGAACGGTTCTTCGCCAAACAGGAGCTGCAGGACCCTTTTTTTGCAGAAAAGCTCTGTTCGCTCGCCGACCAGACCGTGTGCATGCCGCCGCTGCGCGCCGCGCTCGAAAAAGCCGGGCTGTTCCCTGCGGAGCTGGCTTCGCGCGCACACCGGGCGCAGGTGCGTTCCTCGGCGGTGTTCGAGAGCCTTTCGGCGTCGCTGAAGTTGCTGGAGGAACTGGACTGGGAGAGCGTGTTTTGCGCGGTCTCCAAAACCGACCGGATCTTGGCAAAGGATGGAGTTTACGGATGGATGGACCCGCCTTCCCGCAGGTATTACCTTTCGTGTGTGCAGCGCATGGCAAAAAAGCAGGGAGTGCACGAAAGCCACGTGGCGCGCTGCGCCCTGGCGCTTGCGCAAAAGGAAGGGCGGGAGGGGCGAAAGGCCCACGTGGGGTGGTACTTGGCGGGCGACGGCGCAGAAGAACTCAAGCGCTTCCTCACAAAGACCGGGCGCTATGCGCACGCGCAGTCGCCCGGGGCGGAAGGGCTTTTGCGCCGCGCGGCCAAACACAGCGAGGACCCCTTTCCGCCGGAGAGCACTTCGGACGAAGTGTTGGAGGCGACGTTTTCGGCAAAAAAGAAGCTTTCGCCCAACGCGCGCAAGATGATCGCGCTGCTTGCCGCCATCTGGGCGCTTTCGCAGGGCCTGCTGCTTTTGTGCGGGTGGATCAACGGCACGGCGTGGGCGCTGTTGCTGGGCGTGCCGGCTTCGGTGGCTTCCTGGACGGTCGCGCAGGAGGCGGTGCAGCGCCTGCTTGCCGCCCGGCTGCCCGTGCGCTTTGTGCCTCGCCTCGCCCTCAAAGACGGCGTGCCCGACAGCGCCAAAACGCTGGTCGTATTGCCGGCGCTGGTCGATTCGGCGAAAAGGGCAAGGGAGCTCATGCGCCAGCTGGAAGTCCATTATTACGCCTGTGAACGCGAGCGCAATCTGTATTACGCCCTGCTCGCCGACCTGCCCGAAGCCGGGGCCGAAAGCGCGCCGGAAGACGATGACATCTTAGAGGCGCTGCGGGAGGAAGCCGGAAGGCTCAACCAGAAACACGGCGCAGGCCCGGTTTTTTTTGCGCTCTGCCGCAAGCGGCAAAAGACCCCCGAAGGTAAGTTCATGGGGCGGGAACGCAAGCGCGGCGCGCTGGAAGAGCTGAACGCCCTGCTCCTCGGCGGCGGCTCTGCTTCTCTGCGATTTGCTACGGGGCTGCCGCAGGGCATCCGGTTCGTGCTGACCCTTGACTCCGACACCAAACTGCCCTACGGTGCCGCGCGCTCGCTCATCGGCGCGCTGCTGCACCCCCTCAATGCGCCCCAGATCGACGAAAACGGCAAGGTACAGGGTCATGCCGTCATCGCGCCGCGCATGGAATGTACGGCTTCCGGCGCGCAGCGCTCGGGGTTTGCCCGGCTGTTTTCCGGCCGCGCCGGCCTGGATTCTTACGCCACGTCGGTCAGCGAAACCTACCAGGACCTGTTCGGCCAGGGCAATTACGGGGGCAAGGGGATCTACGATGTGCGGGCTTTTTCCCAGGCGCTTTCCGGAAAGGTGCGGGAAAACACCGTGCTTTCCCACGACCTGCTCGAAGGCAGCTACGCCGGCGCGGCGTTTGCCTCGGACATCGCGCTGTACGACGACTGGCCGGCGCGCTATCTGGCGCACGCCAGGCGCACAGAGCGCTGGATCCGCGGCGACTGGCAGCTGGTGTGGTATTTGCTGTTTGGCAAGGGCCTGACGCCTGTGGCGCGCTACAAGCTGACCGACAACCTCCGCCGCAGCCTGGTCGCGCCTGCGGCGCTCGCCGTGTGCCTTGCGGCGCCCTTTGTGCCCAACAGCTGGCCATTCGTGCTTTTGAGCATCCTCAGCCTGACGTGCGGCGCGCTCGTGGACTTCGTCAAAGACCTTGTGCGCACCCGCGACGCGGCCGTGCGCGCGCGCGACGCCTGGGACGGCCTGTGGGCGGCGCTGTACCGCGCGGGGTTTACGCTGGCGGTGTTGCCTTACGAGGCGTGGACGGCGCTCGGCGCCATCGTCAAAGCGCTGTGGCGTACCTTTGTTACCCACAGGAACATGTTGGAATGGGTGACGGCGGCAGACGCGCAAAAGGGCGCGGCCCAAACCGTTGCAGGGCACTTCCGGGCCATGCTCGCAGCGCCGGTGTTCGGCACGGCGCTCTTTGTGAGCGCCCTGTTTACCGGGCGGCTGGCCTATTTGCTGCTTGTGGCCCTGTGGTGGTGTGCGCCGCTGTTGGCTGCGCTGCTCAGCCGGAGCGCGGAACGCCCTTCGCTTTCCCGCGAAGCGAGGGGGCTGTTCGAAGAGCTCGCAAAGGGCGCGTGGCGTTTTTTTGAAGCGAACTGCCTCGAAAAAAACGGCTGTCTTCCGCCAGACAACGTGCAAACAGCGCCGAAAAAGCCCCCGGCAGAACGGACCTCTCCCACCAACATCGCCATGGCGCTGCTGGCGCCTTACTCCGCCTGTGCGCTGGGGGAGATCGGAGAAGAGGAGCGCGACCGCTGGGCCAACACCCTTTTGCAGCGCATCGATTCCCTTCCCAAGTGGAAGGGGCATCTGTACAACTGGATCGATGTGCGCACCGGCAAGACCCTTGCGCCTGCCTTCGTCTCTTCTGTGGACAGCGGGAACCTGGCTGCGGCGCTTTTTTCGGTGCGCGAGCTGGCTGCCGGAACAGACCGTGCAGAACTCGCCGGAAAGCTGCTGAAAGAAATGGACTTTTCGGCGTTGTACGACTGGGAAAAGGAGTTGTTTTACATTGGCTACGACGCGGCGGCCCGGCAGTTTACGCCCGCGCATTACGATCTGCTGGCCTCAGAAGCGCGGCTGCTCTCTTTGACGGCCATTGCCAAGGGGGATGTGCCCGCTGCGCACTGGTTCCGCCTGGGGCGGCCGATCACCGCCATTCGCGGCAGGCGAATGCTCGTTTCCTGGAGCGGGACGATGTTCGAGTACCTCATGCCGGTGCTGTTTACCGGCGAGGTAAAGGAGACCCTTTTGGGCGAATCGGTGCAAAGCGCCGTCGAAGCGCAAAAAAGCCGCGGGTTTATGGGCGTGTGGGGGGTGAGCGAGTCGGGCTACTACGCTTTTGACCCGGCGCTCAACTACCAATACCGCGCGTTTGGCATCCCCGGCGCGGGCATCAGCGCCGCGCCCAACGAGGCGGTGGTGGCGCCTTATGCCTCGGCGCTCGCTGCGCTGTGCAGCCCCGAGAGCGCGGCAGAAAACCTGTTCAAACTCAAAGAGCTTGGCGCGTGCGGGGAATTCGGCAGCTACGAGGCGGTGGATTTTACGCCCCGGCGGGCGGCGCCGGAGGCTTATAGGATCGTCAAAAGTTTTATGGCCCACCACGTGGGCATGAGCTTGGCAGCCTATGCAGACCTGCTTGCAGGCGGCTTGTTTCAAAAGGCGTTTTTGGGTGCGCCGGAGGTGCGCGCGGCCGGGCTTCTGCTCGAAGAGCGCCCGCCCGAACGAACGGCGGTGCTGCGCGAGTACTTCCGCAGCGCGCCGCGCGCGCAAAGGGAAGAAGCCGGAGAAACGCCGGCGAAGCTTGTGCGCCGCGGCGGCGCGCCGGAAGCCTGCCTGCTGTGCGGCAAGGCGTCGGTATGGGTGTGTTCCAACGGCTTTGTGGAAGCCGAAGCGGCTCTCGAGGGTGGAGAGGGAAGGCAAAAAACGCTGTTTTACCGCCCGTCTGACGGTGCGCTCGACGGCGCGCCCGGGTGCGCACTGTATGTAAAGGACCCTCAGACCAAAGAGAGCTGCCTGCTTGTGGGCGACGCGAAACTGGAACCCTGGCAGGCGGCCTGGAAGGGAAAGTTCCAGGGGATCACATGGAAACAGGAAGTATTTTTGCCGCCCCAGGCAGCGGAAGAGGTGCGGCTAGTGACCCTGACGGCGGAACAGGACTGCGAGGTGCTGCTGTACGCTTACGCGGAACCTGCGTTGTGCACCCGCAGGGAATACGCCGCGCACAGGGCGTTCCAGAAGCTCTTTGTTACAGCAGAAGAGCGTGAAAATGGACTGGCGTTTGAACGGCGGGGCAGAGCGGTCCGCCTGGAAACGGCGCTTTTGGGCTGTGAGCTGACGGGCTGTGCAACAGACCGCATGGCGGCGCTTGGCAGGCGGAGGGAAGGCGCGGCTCCGCGCTTTTTGGAGCAGGGCGGCGCGGCCTTTAAACGCGTGCCTGTCGACCCCTGCGCGCTGCTGTGCGGGCGGCTGAAGCTCTTTGCGGGCAAGAGCGCGCAGGCGGCGTTCGTGCTGCGCCTTACAAGCGGCGCGGAAGACGAAAGCGGGAAGACCGAGAGCCTGCAGGAAGCAAAAAGCGCGCAGCTGCTCGCCAGGCAGTTTGCGCTCGACCGGCTGCGGTATTTGAACATCAGTGC
>CALWSW010000026.1 GCA_944384305.1 uncultured Christensenellaceae bacterium | reverse complement strand
TCAGGCGCAAAAACGAAACCATAGCAAAAGAAAAGCCCCGAACGCGCAATGCGCGTCGAGGCTCTCGATTGGTGGAGGCGAGGGGAGTCGAATCCCTCGCAAGTCGTTTTTTGAAAAAACACAAATTCTGAAACCCCCCATTTCTCTAGCTTTCAGGGCTTGCAAAAAATTTGAAATCACCCAAGAGCAAAATAAAAGTGTGTACTGAAGTGTGTACTGGAATGTGTACCGCAATGATTTGACGATAGGTTCGGGCAGGCGTGCAGGGTTGACTGATTATAACAGATATGCTATAATTGAGATGCAGGAAAGGAGAACGCCATGCCGACAATATCCATGTTTTACGGGATTGTAATTTCGATGTACAACAACAACGAACACAACCCGCCGCACATCCACGCCGAATATCAGGGCGATAACGCTATTATCAGTTTTGATGGCGAAGTTATGAGGGGTAGCCTGCCGAAGAAACAACTGAGGCTGGTGCAGGCATGGATAGAGATTCACCGGGATGAACTGCTGGCGAACTGGGAGTTAGCCATGAACCATGAACCGCTCTATCGAATTGACCCCCTGCGCTGAGCGGGGGAGGGAGGCCGGAAGCATGAAAGTTATTTTGAACGAAGCGGGCGAAGAGATTGTGTGCGGCGATTTGCCCCTTCCAGTAGTGAAGGACGTAGAGCCGAAAGAAGATTACAAACTGCTTGTCACCTTTAAAACAGGCGAAAAGCGCGTATATGATGCAAAGCCGCTGCTCGAATATAAAATGTGTGAACCGCTCAAGAATCCGGGCTTTTTCCGGCAGGCGAAGGCTCTGCACGGAACTGTGGTATGGACGGATGATATTGACATTGACCCGGTACACCTTTACGAGAGCAGCACGCCAATAAAGGGCGAAAATGCTTGACCACGGCGCGGCGCTTCTGGAAGAGCTGGTTGTACTGAGGAAAGCAAAGGGCATTTCTCAAGCGGAACTTGCTGCCCGCAGCGGGATGACGCAGCCAGCCATCGCGCGGCTGGAAAAGGGAAAGGCCGTGCCGACGATAGAAACCTTCTGCCAGCTTGCGGAAGCGTTAGGGGCAAAGGTGACATTAACCGAAATGGCAAAATGAGGGTATGACGTTACAAAAGGGCCAGTTGGCCCTTTTTGCGTTTTGGAAAGAAATGGGGAAGCGCGCAGGCAGTGGTTCACGCCAAGAGGCTCGAAAACACCCTGTCGAGAATTCCCGCAACGCGCTTGCCTTCTCCTTCCACCTCATGGCCATAGACGCCGAAGGTATCCATGCTCTTGCTGTGCCCTATGGCGCGTTTTAGCAGCTCTTCGGGCACGTCGGCCTTGGCAATGGAAATCATTGTGTGCCGCAGTTCATGCAACGTACAGGGCGAAATATCGTGTTCGGCGCGGTATCTGACCCATTGCTTGTAAATCAAGTTGGGGTCACCCTGTTCACCCCACCTGTCTGGGAAAATCCACGGGGAAAGGATTCCGCGCCGCAGGAGCATTTGCCGCTGCTCTCGAAGCTCATTCAGGGCAAGAGCGGGCAGCACGACGGCGCGGCGCGCATTGTCGTTTTTGCCGTATGTGACTTCCTTCAGTGAGTTGATAGACCGCCGGATGGTCAACACGTCTCCATGTAGGTCATCCCATTGCAGGCCGCAGCATTCGCCGCGCCGAAAGCCAGTCAATACAATAAACCGCCACGCATGAATGTAAAACGCTGGGGCGTTTTTTTGCCTTACTGTCATGGTGTCGATGGAAAAGAGCTTTTTCAGGTCATTGGGCTGCAAGATAGCCTTTTCTTTGATGGGCGCGCCATGGGGGATGGTCAGCATATCGGGAATGTGTTCCAGCAGGCGGCGCTTCTTCGCATACCTGCAAGAGGCTGTAATAGAGGCGCGCACGTTGCAGCAGCTCTTTTTTGAAAGACCTTTCCGGAAGGCGGCGTTGATGCAGTTCTGATAATCCTGTTCTGTGATTTGCCGCAAGCGTTTCCGTCTCAGCCGGGGGAGCAGCCACAGCCGCCCGATTTGCTCATGCTTCTTGTAATTCGCCGTCCCCGTGGTATTTTTGACCTCTTCCAGAAATTCCGTGTAGAACTGTTCATATCGTATATCCCGCACGGAAATGCGGTTTTCCATCCATGCATCGGCTTTGCGTTCAGCCTCTGCCTTGCCCTTCTTGCCGGGCGTCTTGCTGGTAAAGGTGCGGCGCTCCCCATCCTGCTGCACGTTAATCTGCCAACGCTCCCGCGCCTCTATCCACCGCGCTTCATTCTTCCTTGTGGGCATTCAGGGGCTCCTTTCATTCCTGACGCAAGGGCACGTTTATATTTTCAGCTTGCATCATTCTGCTATATTGTTCCACAGCATCTTTCACTCTCGCTTCTAATATTTTGTCATCAATCTCCCCCTTTTTATGATAGTCCATAAATGTTTTTAGAGTGTTAATAAACGAATAAACTGACCCGCCTAAAAACTCGATAACTCCCGCAAGTTGCTTCGTTTCTTTGTCCATGGTTACGTCAAGCGAACATCTGTCCCCGAAATAGTTTGTAATTGCAACAATATTTTTTAAAACTTCTTTTTCGGGCTTTTCCTGGCTACTGGTTTTGGGCTCATAATCGCATAACCAATCCAGCGACACACCTAGAGCACGCGCCAACAAAGCAGCATTTTCTAGCGACGGTTTTGCCGGTTTTTCAGGTGGTGATTTTTCATAAAAAGAAATTGTGGCGGGAGAAATCCCGGTTTTTTCTCCTAATTCTTTTTGCGTCATATTTGCTTCATACCTAGCTTGCCTTAACCGAATGGAAAAGGCTAAGGAAAATAACCCTATTCCATGTTGTTTGGTTTGTCCCATAAATCGCACCCCTTGATTAAATAGTTGATTTACCTATCGTCATAATAACACATTCAAAAAACGAATCCAATTAAGTTGTTTTTCTTTTATCCTCAAAAAAGATTTTGATTTTGTTTAAATCTGAAGTATTTATTGATATTTATTTTGATAGTTCACTAAAATCCGAAGTATTTCTTGGCACTCATTTTGATAATTCGTCTTTATATTTGACTTTCGCGTGAAAATCAATCATACGCGAAATTATTTTCTCTAAAATCAAGAATATAATACTTGACTTTCGCACAAAAGTCAAGTATTCAATATTAATCGGCTTGACTATATAAAAACACCTGATATATACTTCAATCATCAAATATAGGAGATGTTGGCAAATGCGAATCAACCGTTCTAAGTTGGCCGCCATTATGGCGAAGAACTGCATCACCGCTTCAAGGCTTTCTGAAAAATCGGGAATACACATTGGCACAATCAGCCGGGTTCGGTGCGGCGCATCCTGTCGTTACGAAACTGCCGCAGCGCTGGCCAAGGCGCTAAACGTCCCCGTGGAAGAACTGCTGGAAGAAATGTAAACACAGAAAGGATGGGAACCCATGGCAAGACCTTTCCAAGTACTGCGTGCCCGCCTGATAGAACACGGGTATGAAAGCAGAGATTTAGCCAAAGAGCTGGAACGCTGCGAAAGCTATGTATCAAACCGCATGATGGCCCGCTTCCCGTGGAATCTCGACGAAATGGCAATCATTATGGAGCTGATTGAAGAACCGTGGGAAAACGTGTACAAAATCTTCCCAGTTGGAGGTAGAAACGCAAAATGACCACGCAGGCTATGGGCATCTTGTTGGGCATTCTCGGCCTGCTGGCTGCTGGCTTCGGCACGGGCCTGTTTTTCGGCATGTGGATGGCCCGCAAATGGGGGCGGCGCGGGAATGCCCGCATGTAACTGGAACAACTGTGTGCGGGAGCTGGCGTGCGGCATGGCGCAGGGCGATACGTTGCCGGAAATCGCGGCGCGCATTGGCCTGACACCGGCAGCGGCGCGGGACATCATCTTCGAGGCACACCGGGCGGGCATATGGGCGTGCGTCGTGCGGGCCGCGTCACTGAGGCGTACCGGAAAACACAGTATACCTTACCCACAGTCACAGCACATGCAAGAAGTTGCAGGCAACGGCAGGAAACAAGGAGACGCCCAAACAGGGCTTTTGCAGCCTCGCAAATGATATGAATAATGACAACCGGAGGAACGGAGGATGAACGGACGGGCACGCAAAACAAGAAAAAACGCCACTTCTCAGGTACAGCGCCGCGCAAATAACCGGTATGCAAAACGGCGAATTACCCAACTTGTGCATCGGAACTTCGAGGAATCCGGCCTGTGCTTGACGTTGGCCTTCGCCCCTAACAGGTGGAGCGGCAGCCCGCCCACAGGGGAAGCAAGAAAGATGCTGGCAGCGTTTTTTAAAGCTGTGCGGCGAGAAAGAAAGTGGAAAGGGTTGAGACCGCTTAAATACCTTTATGTGATTGAAGGCGGGGATTTTTCCCAAAAAGGCCGGAAGCGCGTGCGCATACACGTCATCATAAACGGAGTAGATAGCGAGGAAGTAGAACGGCTTTGGAAATATGGCCGATGTACGCAAACAACGGAATATTGCCAAATTGGGGAATTGAGCGGGCTATGCGCCTACATGGCAAAGGCCCTGCCGGAAACAGACCCGAGGGGCATGCGCCGCTGGGGACGGTCGAAGAACTTTAGGTAAGCAGAAGATATACCTTGCAGGTCTGACGCTGGGAACGGCGCGGAACATTCCCTTTCCTATGTTTTTTGCCCGCATTTGCGGGCCGCGCCGTTGAGACTGATGTGGCCGCACAGGAAGTTGCAGGCAACGGCAGGAAACAAGGAGACGCCCAAACAGGGCTTTTGCGGCCTTGTAAATGATATTAATAATGGCGAAAGGTGGAAGCACAGAGGATGAACAAGCGGGAGCGCAGGAAAGAAAGGGCTTATCTTTCCGCAATGGGCGGTATCTTCGAGCAGCCCGGCACGCCCGCAGACGCACAGTCGAAAGAGGTCAGCCACTATGCGGTGAAGGTCACCGAAGCCGGGTTGATGATTGACGCCGAACTTTTCCCCGTGTGGGCGAACCAAAAGGCCTGCCGCAGGGCAAAGGCCGCTGTCACGTCCGAAGCACAGCGCCGTATCAACGCCCGGAACACAAAGAAGTACATCACACAGCTTGTGCATCAGAACTTCAATGAATCCGACCTGTGCATGACGCTGACCTTTGCCCCTGACAGGTGGAGCGGAAGCCCTTCCACAAGGGAAGTAAAAAAAATGCTAGCGGGGTTTTTTAGGGCTGTGCGGCAGGAACGGAAGCAGGAAGGGCTGGGGCCGCTCAAATACCTTTATGTGATTGAAGGCGGGGATTTTTCCCAGAAAGACCGGAAGCGCGTGCATGTACACGTCATCATGAACGCGATGAACCGCGATGAAGCAGAACGGATTTGGGCGTATGGATGGGCAAACACGCGGCGATTGCAGCCGCGGCCCGGCGAAGGGCTGAGCGGCCTATGCGCCTACATGGCTAAGACCCTGCCGGACGCCAACCCGCAGCGTCTGCGCCGCTGGGGGCGGTCGCGCAATTTGGAGGAACCGGAAGTATATTATCCAGCACACCGGCTTTCCAGACGCCGTGCGGCGCGGTACCTGCAAGACCCAGAAGAAGCGCGGGAACGGCTGGAAGCGAGCTTCCCCGGTTACAAAGTGAGCGGGGAGATTGCGTGTTACCGCTCCGACTTCGTGGGCGGGGTGTACGTGCGCGCCCGCCTGTTTTGGTGGGGTGTCGGCGCGGCAGGCCGGACACTTGCGAAATTCATTACAGACAAAATGGAGGAATGAAAAAACATGAGCAGCAAATTGAAACACATGCGCGAAGTGGCAGGGTTGGCCCGTGAGGCCTACCGCATCATGCAGAACGGAAACCGTGTTGCCCTGCGTGAAATCCCGGATATTACTTCTTCTATTGGCTTCTTGTATTCGGCGGAGGGATGCGCGCTATATGGGAATAAAGAAGTGTATTATCCGGTGAAGAAGGTGTTTGACCAATTTGACCCGGAAATGAAAAGAAAACTAACATTCACGCCGGAACAAGGCGAATTCTGCGCACGTGTGCGCCTGTGGCAAGCTGCGTTGAAGCCCAGTGTTTCGCGCGCTGTCTATATGGAGGCAATGCGGATGATCTACGGATGCTATAGAAGGATAAAGCAATTAAGTGACGCAACCGGCGTGACACAGGAAGCTTGAGCATCCCCCCCGGTATTGCGTTCCCATGAGGGGCGATGGTGCAAAACCACGAGGCCCCCTTCCATGCACAAAAAATATGTAAAATGGAGTTGATAAGGAACTTCCAAGGCAAGGCGCAGGGAGCTTGTTTTCGCCGCGAGCGTTCAAAGGAGGCAAATTTTCAGCAAATGAACACAGCAATAGACAGACTGAAAAACCATAAATACTACCTGATGAATATCAGGCGTTTGCGGGCACGGCTAGAAGCGGTGCAAAGCATCCCCGGCGCGGGAGATAAACGGCTGGAAGAGGAATTGCGGGCAGAAGCACGGGAATTGCAAGCGGCGATTGTGGCGGCAGAGAAAAACGCCCGCGCCGCCGAAAGCCTGCTTTCCGCGCTCAATGAAAAGGAGGCCGTGCTGATGCGGGCGCGCTATATTGACGGCTTGAGGTGGAAAGAAATCGCGCGTGTCATGCACTATTCCGAGGAAAGATGCTATAAAATCCATGCAGGGGCAATGCGGAAGCTGGAAGCGCAATGGGGTCGTGAAACGCGACCCCATTAGCCCAAGAAGCAATTTGTGCGCAGCGGCGCGGCAAGAGAAGAACGAAACGCAAAAGTCAAAAGCGGGCCGCGCCGTAAAATTATGTAACGAACATACGTTCGGTAAATTGAACGGACAACAAAAAGAACACCAGTTCGTATAATTAAAAATTGCCGGGAAGCGCTTCAGGCGCGTACAGACTTTTGCTTTTTGGCAGGGAAATGAGTAGGCCACATGACAAACGAAGAGCTTGTGAAGAAAATACGCGCAGGGCGTGCTGAATTGGCCGCTGTGCTGCTGGAACAGAATCACGGCATAATGGCCCGCATTGCCAACCGATACCTTTTCCTTGCTGTGAGAAACCGCGCCGCCGATTTTGAAGACCTCATGCAGGAAGCCGCCATTGGCGTGCTGATGGCTGTAGATGCCTGGGACGAAGAGCGCGGCCCCTTCCTTCCCCTTGCAATGTTTTACATGCGCAATGCAATACAACGGGCGCTTGGTGTTGTTGGGAAAAAGCGAATTGAAAATACCGCGCCGCCCGCCTCTCTCTGCGTGCTTGTGGATGAAGATAAAGAAACGGAACTAGGCGCGCTACTTGTTGACGATAACGCCGCAGACCCACAGGAAGAGGCCGAAAAAGCCGACTTGCGGCGCATTGTCCGCGAAGCAGTCAACGACCTACCCGACGATCAGCGGGACGTGCTGATTGCTCATGCGCTGGAAGGCGTGCCGCGCAGCGTACTTTCGGCGCGGACAGGCATGAAGGAAAGCCGGATTGCCACGATGGAACGGGCAGGGAAACGCGCCCTGAAACAAAACAGGCGTCTTTGCGAACTGTGGCAGGAATATGAAAGCGCATGCGACAGGCACGTCGGAGTTGCGCAATTCAATTCAACGTGGACAAGCGCCACGGAGGCCGCTGTTTTGTGGCGGGAATGGCTGATGAAAAACAAAAGTGTGTACTAAAGTGTGTACTGTCCAAAAAAGAAAAGCCCGCAAACCTAGACGGCAAGCGGGTTTTTACATGGTGGAGGCGAGGGGAGTCGAACCCCTGTCCGCGCACCCATTGGAGGGAGTTTCTCCGAGCGCAGCCGCCGTTTTAGGATTCCCCCCACCGTGCGTCCGGCGGCGGACTCACGGCTTCGGTAGCTTCATGGTACAGATCCGGCCGCAAAGCTTAGGCCGGTCCGTCCCCCACGGTATGACGCCCGTGACCCGGTCGTGGGCCCCCGGGGCGGGCGGCTGCGTTACGCAGCGAGTGCTACTTCGTTGTTAGCGTTTGTGTTTAAGTTCCCGATTTTAGCGCAGCTCGGGACTGCGGCTCGCTTCTCCGGCCTCTGCGATACACGTCGAAACCAGTTTCGCCCCCAAAGCAAAAGAGCAAAAACGAAGCAAAACGCCCTTTTGCCGGGTCATAATAGTATACCACGCCCGCCCTTCCATGTAAAACCCCAATTTGCGCGCCGCAAGCCTTACAGGAATTTGGCACAGCGGCGGGCAAAGATTTCTTTACAAGAGGGCGCAGGAAGCTAAAGTATAAGGGCCATAAAAGGCTCTTTCACCCCACGATGGTCGGGTGTTCGTCAATTCCCGCTCAGTTGCCCAAATACAGCCGGCCGGTCAGCACCCTTTCACCCGCTTCCTCCAGCGGGAAGTCCTGCGGGTCCTGCTCGACGCGCGCGAGGTAAAGCGTGGTTGCGGCGCTTGCCCCCTCCGCTTCTGTTCCGCCGCGGATCAGCCCCGCAAGCTCTGCGGGAAGGGCGGCGCGGATATGGTTGAGCGCTTCCTGCAGCGAACCATACGGCGCTGAAGAAGGCGTGACGCCCTCGCGGTACAAAAAGCCTTCCGCGCTGCCCACACCGTCCGGCGTATGGATGTTTTCGGTGATGCGGACATAACCGGTCTCGTAATCGCGCGTGAGCGAATACGTCCAGCTCGACCAGTCGTTCATGTCGTAAACCAGAAGTTTTTCTTCATAGCTCAGAGGCGATTCCGCAAAGTGATAAACACCATCTTTTATGAAGGTATTGCTGTTGGAAACGCTTTCGATCACGAGGTAATCGGTCGCAGGAGCCTCCACGAGGATGGCGCGGCTCTCGGACGCCGCCATCAGCGAAGGGTACCGCTGCCCGTAAATGCTGCGCGAAGCCCGGCCCGGGTTGCTGGTTTCGAGCATGATGGCCAGCACCGGATCTTCGGGGACGGAAGTGCCCTCCCATTCCCAGGCGTGGGGCTGGACCGTCACGCGGGTAGGATAACCGGTCTTGCCGAAGTCGGCGGTCTGGTCAAAGATCGTGCCGAAGTCCGGCAGGTCGGTACGGATGCCGTAGGAATCATTGTAGGAGTAGACATGGCCGGTCAGCTCGTATTCCACTACAGAAGCCTCCGCGGCATGAGCGGTGTAAGGAAGGGCTGAAAGCATGAGCAGCCCATCGTATTCCGGGCCGGAGGGCGCGGGCGTAGCGGCGCTTTCCCCCTGCGGGTAATAGCGCACCGGCTCGCCAAAGGTCAAGGCGGAGCCGGGCTCCATTTCGGGAACGGTAAGCTCGTATTCTTCAAAATACTCCTCGATCAAATAGCCTTTTCGGGCAAAGCGCAGGGTGTATTCCGCGAGCGGCGCGGTGAAGGTAAACACGCCGTCCTGCCCGCTTTGGATCGTGTCGAACAGCGCCCCGTCTTTGTACACCTCGACGGGAACGCTGATGGGCTCGTTCGTCAGGCCGTTGACGGTCTGCCCCGAAACCGTGATGAAGGCGTTTTCGACCGCCAGTTCCACCACGCCGCCCGCGTCCAGCACCCGCACTTCTGCCCCCTGCGCCTCGGTTTGGGAGGCGCGGCGCAGCAGCTCCTTGACCTCCGGCCCCGTAAGGTTTGGGTCGATGGCCAGCGCCAGCGCCGCCGCGCCCGCCGCGTGGGGCGAGGCCATGCTCGTGCCGGTCATGGGGCCGTAGGGCGTGCCGCCCGCCAAAGCGCTGGTTATGGGGGAAGACGCGCCGCCGCCGGGGGCCAGCAGGTCGACCCGGGCGCCGGTGTTCGAGTAATCCGTTTGGGCCAAGTCTCTGCTTTGGGTCAATTCGCAGGCCCCCACCACCACGATGCGGGACTTGATCTCGAAGTCGTCGATGACGGTCAGCGGCGAAGCCCACTCGGCGTCCACACCCTCGTGCTCCCACTGCAGCACATACCAGGGCAGTTTGTGGCAATCGCCGTTTTCGTCCACGTAGTAGTTGTTCTGTGGGTGGTCGTGCGCGGTGCACTGGGCGTAATAGCCGTAGGGCGCGTCGCTGCTTTCAAAGAAATTGCTGTTGTTGCCGTTGCCGGCCGCAGCGCAGATCACAAAGTCCCGCCCTTCGGCCTGAGCGGTTTGGAGCAGGCGCGAAAGGCGGTCGGCCAGCTGCGCGCCCATGGCCTGGGCCTGGAGCTGCGCAAACATCACGCCATGGCTTGCGGCATAACTCAGTTCTTCGTTGAACCCCAACGAAACGTTGACCACCCGGCAGTGCTGTTCGCCGATCAGGTAGGAAAAGGCCGTACCGTACAAAAAGCTCGAGGTGGAAAGCCCCTGCCCGGCAGCATCGCAGTCCACCACGGCAAGGGTAGCCGAAGGGCACAGGCCGGAAACGCCGGTTTCGTTCCATTCGGCGGCGATGATGCCCGCCACGTGCGTGCCGTGGCTGATGCGGCTCTGCTCGGTCTCGGCCAAACAAGAAGCGCCCACAACGTTTTTCAGGTCCTCGTGCGAAGTCAGGCAGCCGCCGTCGAATACCCCCACGCGCACCGGCTGGAAGGCCTCGCGGTATTCCCAGGCCGCGGGCGCGCGGATGGCTTCCATGTTCCAGTTGCTGCCGCCCGGCGTCTCGCTCCACTCGCTTTGCGGCCACAGGTCAGTCACGGGTTCGTAATTCAGCTCCAACTCCAGCGCCAGGTTATAGCCGGCGCTCTGCACGGCCGGGTGGCCTTCAAACGCCAGAAGCGCCAGCTCCAGCTCTTCGGGGCTCTGTGCCGAAGCAAAGCGCAGCAGGTAGCAATTGGCGTAACCGTCTGCTCCGGCGATGGAGGCGCCCATTCCCCCGGCCAGCGCGGCGATCTCTTCTTCCGCGCCCGGCGCAGCGTAGACCACCAGCTCATTGTCGTAATAGGCAAGGCCCCTTTCCCGGTCGAACAGAATGTGTTCTTCGCCCGAAAGCGAGCCCCACAGCTCGCCGGAAGAACGAAACTCCCGCCCTCCCCCGCCGAGAAGCAAGATCAGCGCGAGCACAAGGACCAACGCGGCCGCCGCGCCGCCGGCCGCCAGCCACCCCCAGGGGCGCTTCTTCTTTCCGGCGGTTTGACTTGGCTTTTTTCCGGTCCTTTGGCCGCAGGCCGGGCAAAACGCTGCACCCGGCGCGAGCGGCGCGCCGCAGGCCGGGCAAAAGCGCGGGCCTTTTTCTTTTCCCCTTTGCGCGGGCTGTTTGTTCATGGCGGCCTCCTTTGCGGCAAAACAGTCTCTCCGTTCTGCGCGGTGTCTTTGGCTTTTGCGCGGTATTCCCGCCCTTGTTTTCTTCATTAATTGTAAAACAATCGCGCAGGGAAGAAAAGGCGTTTGCCCAAAATCCCACTCCTTCCCCTTTTGCTTTGCCCTAGCACACAAAAACGCGCGGCAGGAAAGACCCGACTCGGTTTTCCATACCGCGCGTTCTGTTTTTACCAAAAGAGGGGCGCAGCGCTGCCGTTTGCCCGCCGCGCTCAGTTTTTGGCCTTGCTCTTCTTTTTGGGGAACACCACGTACTTCTGCATGAAGTAATTGAAGAAGAACAAAACGATATCGACGATGAGCTTGGAAAGGATCTTGCCCAGCCCCCAGCCTGTGAGCGCCTTGACAGAGACCGAGCCCACGCCCATGCCAAAGAGCACCAGCAAAGCGAACAGCACCACGCTTTTGGCCGTGATGCCCCGCTTGAACACCAGCTTGGAATTGCACACGTAATTCAAAATAGAACTGGCGCCCTTGGCGGCGATGTAGCTGATGCTCACCGGCACGTGCAGCAGATTGAGCACGGTGTAGAGCACGTAGTCCACCAGTGTGCACCCCAGCGAAGAGAGCGCGTAGCGAATGACCCGGGAAAAGACCCGCAGCCCGTCGCGCAGCGGATGAAAGTGCGAGGATTCGTTTTTGCCGATGTAAATGGTTTTGATCGGGATCTCCAAGTACTCTGTCCCCCATTTTTTCAGTGCAATGAGCACGTTGATCTCGTATTCGTAACGGCTGCCTTCGGTCTCCAGCAGCTTTTGAAACAGGCTTTCGGGCATGCCGCGCAAACCGGTTTGGGTGTCGGAAATGTGCAGGCCGGTCACCACCCGGAAGAAGAAGCGCGTGATGGTGTTGCCCACGCGCGAACGGGGCGGCATCTGCGAAAAGTCGCGCCCGCCGATCACAAAGGCATCGGGGTGGTCGCGCATGGCGGCGGCGACCTTTTCGATGTCCTCCGGGGTGTGCTGGCCGTCGGCGTCGGCGGTGATGACCCCCGCGGCCTTTCCTTCGGCCGCAATGTGCCGCAAGCCGGTCTTGATGGCCTCGCCCTTCCCCTTGTTGGGCCGGTAGCGCAAAACCGCCGCTCCGGCGGCTTCCGCCTCTTCAAACAGCCGGTCGTAGGCTTCGCCGCTGCCGTCGTCTACCACCACCACGGGGTAAGAAAGCGCCTTGACCAGCTGCACCATACGGGCGTCCGGCTGGTAGGCCGGGATCAACACATAGATCGGTTTCATCGGTTGCTGACCTCATCCCTGTTTTTGCCCCGGCTTGGCAGGGCAAACCCTATTTTACCGCACCTTTTCATTTCCCGCCACCTCAATTCCGGTTTTCTTCATATTTTCTTCAGGAATTTTTGCGGCTTTGCCCCGTTCTTTCCATAGGCTTGGATTTGGCAGGGTACTTTCCTTTTAAAATGAGAAAAAGAGTTTTCCAAAATTTAATTCTCTTCTCATCGGCTTGTGCTATGATAAAACACAGAACGCTGAACAGAAGAAGAGGAGTCCCATGAACGATTACGACAAGATGCGCCGCAAAAAGATCTTTCTGACCATCCTGCTGGATGTGATCATTTTTGCCGCGGCGCTCCTCACGTTTGCCTACTTCCACCACGTGCGGCCCAGCCGGGGCGAAGCCATCAAAAGCACCATCGCCACGCCCAGCCCCACGCCCGAGGCGCCCCTGACGCCCACGCCTTCGCTCGAACCCGAGGAAACGCCCACCCCTACCCCCACGCCCACGCCCGCGCCAGGCGATTTTTCGGCGGTCTTTCCCACAGAAGACACCGGCGTTGACGCCGACTACAGCTACCAGAGCGAAAACGTGCGCGTCGCCGTCGACAAGGTGCAGGAAAACGAAGTGACCTATTTTGTGGCCGACGTTTGGGTCAAAAACATCGAAAACCTGCGTTCGGCCTTTGCCAAGGGCGAGTACGGCACGGGCATTACCGCCTGGCCGGCCGACATGGCCGAAGAGAACAACGCCATTGTGGCCATTTCGGGCGACTACTACGGCGCGCGTCAGCGCAGCGTGGTCATCCGCAACGGCGTGCTGTACCGCGAAGAGATGCTCGACGACATCTGCGTGCTCTATTACGACGGCCGCATGGAAACCTACACCAAAGAGGAGTTCGACCTGGAAGAGGCCATTGGCCAGAGCGTGTGGCAGGCGTGGTCGTTCGGCCCCTCGCTGCTGGGGGAAAACGGCGAAGCTTTGGAAGAATTCGATTCCTCTATTTTCGTGCGCAATCCCCGCTGCGCCATCGGCTACTACGAGCCCGGCCACTACTGCCTGGTCACGGTGGACGGCCGGCAGGGCAGCTATTCCCGCGGCATGACGCTGGCCGATCTTTCCAGCCTGTTCGCCTCTTTGGGCTGCAAAGCTGCCTACAACCTAGACGGCGGCGCCACTGCCGCCATGGTGTACGAAGGCGAGGTCATCAGCCAGCCCTCCGGCGGCGGCCGCCGTTCGAGCGACATCATTTACGTGGGGGAGGAATACTGACGTGAAAAAGTCATTCTGGACCATTTGGAAGCTGCTGACCCACGCAGTGCTCATTCTGGCCGTCATGTTTGGGGTGTTCTTCGTGCTCGACCGGTTCAACCCCTCCATGGACTTCATCAACAGCTCGCTCAGCAAGGCGCTCTTGCTGGTGTTTGCCCTGCTTTCCATCGTCAACTGCGTGCTCACAGCCATCTGCCAGTTCAAGATCCGCTACCCGTCCTCTAAAAAGCGACAGCAGGCGGCTGCCAAGGCCGGGCAGGAGCAAGCGCCTTCTGCCGCAGAGCAGGAGGACGGCCCTTTGCCAAAAGAAGCCGCGCCCGCCGCCCCCAGGCCCGCGCGACAGGCTTCTGCCAGGCGCCGGGGTGCGGGCGGCAAAAACCGCTTTACCCTGAACGACCTGCCAGCGCCCGGCGAAGAAGAAGCCGGCGTCTCGCCGCACGAAGAAGGCCCCGCCGGCATGCCCATGGGCCGCGGCGGCCACTTGCGCAAAAAGAAGGAAGCGCCCGGCCCTGCCGACGATTTTGACGCCGGCCACTTTTAGCCCGCAAAAAACCGCATGTTGCCTGCAAGCGGCGTTGTTTTGGCAAAAACAGCCGCTCAAAAAAAGGAGGCGTTATGAAGATCCTCGTCATCGACGGCCAGGGCGGCCGGGTGGGCCGCCAGATCATCGAGTCCATTTTAGCCCGCTTTCCCGCGGCCGACCTCACCGCCGTGGGCACCAACAGCCTGGCCACCGAATGTATGATCAAAGGCGGGGCCAAACAGGTGGCCACCGGCGAAAACGCCGTCATCGTGGGGGCGCGGCACGCCGATGTCATCGTCGGGCCGCTGGGCATCGTCATTGCCGATTCCCTGCTGGGCGAGATCACGCCCGCCATGGCCGTGGCCGTGGGTCAAAGCAGCGCCGTGCGCATCCTCATTCCCATGAACCTTTGCGACAACGTCATTGCCGGCATTGCCGGCCTGCCGCTTTCGGCGCTGGTGCAGGACGCCGTGGAGCGCGTCACGGCTCTTCTGGGGCAAAGCAGCGCCCCCACCGCTTGACAGCTCCCGCCCCTTTGCCCTACAATAAGGGGGCAGGGCAGGAAGCCTTGCGGGCGGCCCCAGGCCGCGCAGCTGCCCCAGTGGCGGCTTCGTTTTTTTCTGTTATGTTGTATTTGATGCCAGCAGGCGTCGCGTTTCCCCCAGGGAAGCACGGCGTCTTTTTTGCTGTAAAGGAGGTATTTGATGTCTGTTTCTGCCAAAAAGATGGTATACGCCTCTTTGTTTCTTGCGCTGGCGCTCTTTTTGCCCTTTTTGACCGGCCAGATCCCCGAGATCGGCAGCATGCTTTCGCCCATGCACCTGCCCGCCCTGCTGTGCGGTTTTGTGTGCGGCTGGCCGTGGGGCCTGGCCATGGGCTTTATGGCGCCCCTGTTCCGCACTTTGTGCTTTGGCATGCCGCCCTTTGCCACGGCTTTGGCCATGGCGTTTGAACTGGCCGCTTACGGCGCGTTTTCCGGCCTGTTGTACCGCCTGCTGCCCAAAAAGGTGGGCTACTTGTACGTTTCGCTCATCGGCGCCATGATCGGCGGCCGCTTGGTATGGGGCGCGGTGCAGGCCGTCATCACCGGCGTGGCCGGCACGGCCTTTGGCCTGCAGGCCTTTTGGATGGGCGCGGTGGCAAACGCCATTCCCGGTATCATCTGCCAGATCGTGCTCGTGCCGCTTCTGGTGCTGGCGCTTGGCAAGGCCGGGCTTTTGCCCGACGCCCCCGTGCGCAGCCGCACCGCCAGCCCCGACACAGCGCAGGGCCGGGCATGACCGCGCGCGAAGCCCTGCTCGCCCACGCGCGCCGCTGCCCGCTCCTCACCCCGCAGGACGCCGTAAAGTTTCTGTACCAAAGCGAGTTCGGCCCGGGGCACTTTGCGCCCAGCCCAACTGCGGCGCTCTCCCGCCTGCTGAAAGAACTGTCGGGCGTCACACAAAAAAACCAGCCGCTTTTTGAAGAGATCGGCGACGGCCTTTGCCGGGTACACCTGCGCGCCATCGAAGCGCACGGCGTCGCGCCCGAAGAGCTGTGCCGTTGGTTTACGGCCACAGCAAACACCGTTCGGGGCGACGCTGCGCGGTTTGCCAAAAAACTCCAGCTGCTTGAAGCGCTCGCCCGCGGCGGCGCGCTGCCCTTCGACGCCGCAGCGCTTGCGGCCTATCTTGTACCCTACCGCGCCGCGGGCTGCCCGGCCGTACACCACAGCGAGATGTTTCGCGCGGCGTATCATCCCGCTTACCGTGTGGTGTTTACCCGACTGGCCGCAAAAGCATAAAAAAGCTGTCGCGAAATAGGCTGCCGCCTATTTCGCGAGTTTTTCACCGTTCGCCTGGTCCGCCCCTGCTTTGCACAAACCAGGTGGAGAAACTCGCCCGGGGGCCCCGCACAATCGAGCGAAGCGTGATTGTGCGGGGCCCCCGGCCAGCGAACGGTGCAGGGTTGCTTTTCTTTCGGAAAAGCTCTGCGAATCCGACAATCAAATTGCCAGATTCGATCAAACAGATTCTGAAGCAGCCTTTGTTCTAAAACCTGTGATTTCGTGCGTTTGTTTGGCAACGACCTTTTATTCGTCCTTTTTGCTGTTCAAATTTCTTCGTATTTTCCCAAGCGCCGCATAAAGCCTATCCAGCTCCTCTTCGGCAAAGCCTTCGAACATGGCTTTGTCGATCTCGGCGTAAGCCTCGCGCACGCCCTTTGCCACGCCGCGCCCGCTTTCGGTCAGCACCACGCGGAAGCACCGGCGGCTGTCCGGGTCCTGCCGGCGTTCGATCCAGCCGCTCTCTTCCAGCCGGTCGAGCGCGCGGGAAAGCGTGGCGGTGTCCCTTGCACAGTTTTCTGAAAGCTCCCGCTGGGTAATGTTGTCTTTTTCGTAGAGCGCGCTCAGCACGCTGGGCAGCCCAATGCCAATGGCCACGCCCATCTGCTGCACCCGCTCCCTGAGAATTTGCAGGCGCTCGCGCTCCAGGTCCCGCAGCGCTTCGCGCAGCCTCCGCTCCTTGTGGTCAAATCCCTGTTCCATGCCTCTCACTCCAATTCAAACTGCCCGGTATAAAGCTTGTAGTAGCGCCCCTTTTGCCCGATCAGATCTTCGTGGTCGCCCCGCTCGATGATCTGCCCGCCTTCGAGCACCATAATGGCCTGGGCGTTGCGCACCGTAGAAAGCCGGTGGGCGATGACGAACACTGTGCGCCCTTCCATCAAGGCGTCCATGCCCCGTTCAATGAGCTTTTCGGTGTGGGTATCCACCGAACTGGTCGCCTCGTCCAAAATCAGCACGGGCGGGCGGCTGACCGCCGCGCGGGCAATGGCCAGAAGCTGCCGCTGCCCCTGCGAAAGATTGGCTCCGTCGCTTTCGAGCATGGTGGCGTAGCCTTGCGGCAGGCGGCGGATAAAGGAGTCGGCATTGGCGAGCTTTGCGGCCGCCACGACCTCTTCGTCGGTCGCGTCCAGCCGGCCATAGCGAATGTTGTCGGCAATGGTGCCGGTAAACAGGTGCGTGTCCTGAATGACCATAGACAGCGAAGCGCGCAGGTCGTGCTTTTTGATGCTGCGCACATCGATCCCGTCGTAGGTAATGGCGCCTTCCTGCACATCGTAAAAGCGGTTAATCAGATTGGTGATGGTGGTTTTGCCCGCGCCGGTAGAACCCACAAAGGCGATCTTCTGCCCCGGCTTGGCGTACAGGCTGATGTGCTTGAGCACGTTGTGCCCCGGCACGTAGCCAAAGGTCACATCGCAAAAGCGCACATCGCCCTTTAACGGCACCAGTTCGCCCGTGGGCAGCTTCCAGGCGTGCAGGCCGGTGTACTGGGCGCACTCCTTTAGGCCCTCCCCGGCCGCTTCAGCGTTCACCAGCGTCACTTCGCCCTCGTCCGACTCCGCCGGCTCCTCCATAATGGCAAAAATGCGCTCCGCGCCCGAAAGCGCCGCCATCATGAAGTTGGTCTGCTGGGTAAACTGGTTCACCGGCATGGCGCTTTGCCGCACATACACCAAATAGGCCGTGAGCGAGCCGATATCCATGCGCCCGCCCATGACGAACAGGCCGCCCAGGCAGGCCGAAACGGCGTAATTGATGTACGAAAGGCTGACCACGATGGGCACGTTGAGCCCCGTGCGGGCGTTGGCCTTGGTACCGGCCTTGCGCAGGGCCTCGTTGCGGCGGCAGAACTCCTCGTAATCCTGCTTTTCGTGGTTAAAGACCTTTTCCACCTTCTGGCCGGAGATCATTTCCTCCACAAACCCGTTCACGCTCGCCAGTTCTTCCTGCTGTGCAGTAAACAGCTTCCGGCTGGTTTTAGCGTTGTGCCTGAGGTAGAGGAACATGAGCAGCATAAAGAAGTAGACCACGAGCGAAAGCTCGAAGTTCAGCACCACCAGCATGACCAGTGTGCCCAGCACCGTGACCGAGCTTTGGATGATGACCGCAAAGCTGTTGTTGAGCGCTTCGGCTAAAGTATCCACGTCGTTGGTGAAGTTGCCCATGATCTCGCCGTGGGTATGGGTGTCAAAATAGGTCAAAGGCAGGGTCTGCAGGTGGGTAAAGAGGTCGCTGCGGATCTCTTGGATGACCTCCTGCGCGGTTCTGACCATGACCTTGTTGTACACGTAAGTGGACAGAACGCCAAAGGCGTACAGCGCCCCCAGCTGCAAAAGCGCAAGCAGCAGCTCCTGCACACTGCCAGTTCCCACCACGCTGTTGATGATCGCTTTATAAGAGTACACGCCAAGAATGTTCGCCAGGCTGCTCGTGCAGGCAAACACCGCCACCAGCAGCAGCGAAATGCGGTGATGCCCCAGGTAGGCGAGCAGCTTTTTTAAGGTCTTCCAGGTGTTTTTCGGGCGCTTTCCGCTCGGCGCAACCGGTACGGCCATTACAGTTCCGCTCCTTTCTTCTGGGATTCGTACAGATCCTGGTACACCGGGTCGTTCTTCAGCAGGCTTTCGTGCGTGCCGGTGGCGCGCACTTTGCCGTCCTGCATCATCACGATCAGATCGGCATCCGCCACCGAGGTCACGCGCTGCGCAATGATGATCTTGGTGGTATCAGGCAGCGCGGTTTTGAGCCCTTGGCGGATCTTCGCCTCGGTCGCGGTGTCCACCGCGCTGGTGGAATCGTCTAAAATGAGCACCTTGGGCTTTTTAAGCAATGCCCGTGCGATGCACAGCCGCTGCTTCTGCCCGCCCGAAACGTTCACGCCGCCCTGCCCCAGCTCGGTCTCGAGCCCGTGTTCCAGCCGGCCGAGGAACTCGTCGGCACAGGAGACGCGGCAAGCCTCTTCGATCTCTTCGTCGGTCGCGTGCTCGTTGCCCCACAGCAGGTTCTCGCGCACTGTGCCGGAAAACAGCGTGTTCTTCTGCAGCACCATACCCACAGCGTCGTGCAGGTGCTTTAGCGTGTACTCCCACACCGGCCGGCCGTCGATGAGCACCCGGCCTTTTGAAACATCGTAAAGCCGCGGGATCAGCTGCACCAGCGTGGACTTTGCCGAACCGGTCTGCCCCAAAATGCCGATGGTGCTGCCCGCCGGGAACCGCAGGTCGATATCTGTTAAGCTGTATTCCTCTGCGCCGTCGTGGTACTTGAACCACACGTGGTCAAACACCACTTCGCCGCGTTCCACCCTGGCATCCGTCGCCCGGTCGTCGTCCAGCTCGGGGATCTCGTCGAGCACCTCCACGATGCGCTCGCCCGAGGCCAGCGCGCGGGTGAGCATCAAAAAGACGTTTGAGATCATCATCAGGCTGTTCAACACCTGCAGCACATAGCTCAAAAACCCGGTCAGCGCGCCGGCCTGCAGCGTGCCCAAAGAGATCATATTCCCCCCAAAC
>CALWSW010000025.1 GCA_944384305.1 uncultured Christensenellaceae bacterium | reverse complement strand
GCCGGACGAGCGTTCTGCGAATGTAAAAATAGCAGGCGCAAATGGCAAGGAGCGCCACGAAGCAGATGGCGAGAAGGGCAAGCAGCACGAAGCTCTGGATCTCGGCGTCGATCATGTCCATCGAAATATCCACGCTCGCAAGCGCCACCGGCTGGCCCGCGCTGTTGAAAATGGGCACGTAGGCCGAGGCCAGATACCCGTATTCTTCGTTGTTGGTGACCAGGATATTCCGCTCGGCGTCCACCGAAAAGGCGGCGTGCATCAGTTCCTGGCCGCCGCCGTAGTAAGCGTCGGAATCGCCCAGATCGCACACGCCCTCTTCGCCGGGCTCGCCCACGTCCCAAATATAGACCATCACCTCTTCTTCGGGCACGACCACGTAAAAATAGGTGAGGCCCATGTTCTGCTTGACAAGGAGCAGGTACTGCGCGATCTCGTCGTAATAATCGTCCTTTTCACCGGTCTCGTAATACGCCGCGATGCGGTCGCCGTCGATGATCTTTGCGGCGATCGCCGCCTGGTCAAACGCCAGCTCGGAATAGTGGGTCTCCATCTGCTGGCGGTACATGCCGGCAATGGCCGGCGTGAGCACCGCCATCAGCAGGACCGCCATCAGCACCAGGCCGAGGATGAGCTTGGCCTGCAGCCGCGGCCGCCACTTGTGCCCTTTTTGGCCGTTCATGGTGTGTTACGCTCTCCTTTCCGGAATGGGGTGCACGCTGAGCCGCAAATGGCCGTCTGCTACGCGGTAGAGCCACCGGCCGCCCGATACAGGCTGCTCCTGCTGCGGCAGGGGTTCCGCGCCCGTCATCAGGGCCGAAACGTAATACCACCGGCCCCCCAGCTCCACCTGGGTCATGCCGTTGGCGCGGCGAAAGACCGCCAGGGCCTGCGCCCGGGTCATACCGTGCAAAAGGGTCAATCCTTCCGGCGCGGGGCGCTTCCAGTAGGGCATCCGCCCGGTCTGCTTCCAGGCCTTTACCCAGGCCCCGTCAAAGTCCGAAAAGATCTCTTCGAGCATCTCTTTAGCGTGGGCCGCGCAGCGCAGATACACGTCCACACTGTCCATTTCGGGCGCGATCTCGAAGCTGCGCTGGGCGAGGATATCGCCGCTGTCGAGCACGGGGGTAATCTTGTGCATGGTCACGCCGGTGCGCCGCAAGCCCTGCGCCATGGCCGCCTCGATGGGGTAATAGCTGCGGCCTTCGGGCAAAAGCGAGCTGTGGGTGTTGATGCCCCGAAAGCGCTCCAGCCCCTCGGGCAGGCACAGGATGCGGTTGTATTCCGCAATGAAGAACAGCTCGCAGCCCTCTTCTTCAAAATACCGCCGGATCTCCTGGGGCGTGATCTCTTCGTAGTGCACGGAAATGCCCAGCGCCCTGGCCCGGCGCGCCACCGCGTACTCCGTAAAATAGTCCTCCTCGTTGTGGTAGGTGTAAAGGGCCAGGATCTCGTGCCGCTCGAGCAAAAACTCAAAGCAGGACAAAAACACGTCTGTGCCAAAGTAAACGATCTTCATAAAAAACGTTCCTATATCTTTACGACCAGGGTGTTGAAGCCCTGGTACCTGCGGTAAAAAAAGTCCTTGGCGGCCGTTCTGACCACCAGCAGCCCGGCCAGGCCGGCGTCGGAGTCGGTGCCGGAGACCTTGTCTGCCTGCAGGCCGAAGGGGTCGAAGGAGACCGCGTCGTCCCGCAGCACCAGTTCAAACCCGCCCTCCTCCAGCGCAGAGGCCGTGATCTGGATGTAGCCATCGGCACGCCCGGCAAAGCCGTGCTGCAAAACCGCCAGCCCCAGTTCTTCCACCGTCATGGTAACAAAATACGCCTGCCTCGGCGAGGCCTGCCAGCGCTGGCAAAATTCCTCCAGCTCGCCGGTGACCGCGCCCAGGTCTTTTGCGCTGCTGGGGATGGTGCGCTGAAAGACCCGCTCGGGCGGCAGGTCGCGCACGGCGAACCTTCCACCCCGCGCAACGAGCGCAAACACGGCCAATGCGCCGGCCTCGGTGGCCGGGAAGAGCCACCAGAAGCCGGAAATGCCCAGCTGTGCGCACAAAAGGGTCAGGGGCAAAAGCAGCGCCGCGCCGCGCAGTGTTTCGAGCAAAAAGGACGCGCGCTCCCGCTCGCAGGCCTGGTAATAGCTGCACACAAGGATGCTCAGCCCGGCAAAGAACGCGCCCACGCCGTAAATGCGCAGCGCAGCAAAGGCCAGCGCCTGCGCCGCAGCGCCCTGAACGCCAAAGAGCAGGCACATGCCCATGGGCCACAGCTCGATGAACAGAATGAGCGCGCTGCCCACGGCAACGCCGCTGCCAAACCCCAGGCGCAGCACCCGCTGCCTGCCGGCTGCGTTGTGTTCCCCCAAATAAGTGGATAACACGGGCTGCATGGCGCGGGCCGTGCCCTCGTACAGATACAGGATCAAATACGAGGTGTTTTGCAGCACATCGAACACCGCCACGCCGGTCTCGCCCCCCAGGCGAATGAGCAGGTTGTTGCACAGCAGGAAAAAGATCATTTGGTACAGGTATTTGACCGAGGTGGCGAGCCCTGCGCGCAGCGCGGCGAACGCCGGCCTGAACCAAGCTTTTTTGGGAAGGCCCAAACGCAAAACATGCCCGCGGCGGAAGAAGCCCGGCAAATAGATGGACAAAGTGACGATCTGCCCCAGCGTGGTGGAAAGCGCCGCGCCGCGGGTGCCCATGCGCAAAACCAGCACCAAGAAAATGTTCAGGGCGATATCGCACAGATTGCCCACGACCGACCCCGCGCCGGCAAGGTCCTGGCTGCCGTCATTGCGCAGGTAATAATTGAACAGATTGGAAAGATAGAAGAAGGGCGTGGAAACAACGAGCACCTGCAGGTAATCCCGCGTGGCGGCAAACAGCGCGCCGTCTGCCGGGGTGGTGCCCAGCGCAGAAAGCAGCGGAGTCAAAAACACGCTGCCCAGCACGGCGGTGGCCACGCTGCAGGCAAGCGCCAGCCACAGCACCTGCAAAAAGCTCTGCCCGGCTTCTTGGGCCCGCCCCTGCCCCATCAATTTGGCATAGCGGACCGAACCGCCCAGGCCCAGGCCGTGGACGATCATGCAGTTGATCATGTACACCGGCAGGATCAGGCTGATGGCGGCAAGGCCGGTGGTGCCCAGGCTTTGGCCCACCACCACGGCGTCCGCCATGTCGCTCAGCGCCCAGCCCAAACTCGAGAGCATGGCCGGCCCCCAAAGCCTTCGGTACATGGGGCCGGTAAAGCGGTCGCCGCTGCGCGCAACAATGCCCCGCCCGGTTTTTTGCAGGTCTTGCATGGTGTCCCCCGCTTTTTAAACGATGGTAAGGATGTCTACAAAGCCCGTGATCTCGAACACTTCCATGATGATGGGCCCGACGTTGCGGATACACATGCTGCCCTGCTTGTTCATGGTCTTCTGCGCCGAAAGCAGCACGCGCAGCCCGGCAGAAGAAATGTATTCCAGCTCCGCAAAATCGAATTCCAGCTCTTTTACGCCCGCCAAAGACTGCGTGAGCTCCGCCTCCAGCACAGGGGCCGTGGTGGTGTCCAACCGTCCTTTTAAAGCGATGCAAAGATTGCTTCCTTCTGCTTTTTTATCGATGATCATGCCCATTGTCCTCCTGTCAGAACGCAGGGAAGGCCGGCTTTTCTTATTTTTTCAAAGCCGCTCCCTGTTTTTATACCCTTCTATCATAACGAATCTTACGCCCAAAATCATCCGCCCCAGCAAAGTTTATGCCCTGTTCTTTTACCAAAAACAAGCCGCCGCGCCCCGCTCATTCCGTCAAAAAGCACACCATGGTAATGGTGTCCCGCTCTGGGCCGGCCTTAAAGGTCAGGTAATCCGCCTGGCTGCGAATAAAGGACAGGGCGTTTTCTGCCGGTTCGTCGTTCGAAGCGGTCAGGGGGTCGGCCCCGCCGGTGGCGGCGAGCATGCGAATGGTCACGCTCATGCCGTCCGGGGCGATGCCGCACTCGGTGGTAACGGCGCTGCCGGGCGCGCTGCGGCGGCAGCACAGGGCAAACAGCTCGTCGACCAGCAGCGCCACGCGCGCCAAACGCCGCGGGCCAATGCCGTTTTTTTCAAACTGTTGGGAAAGAAAGGCCGCCAATTGCTGCGCCGAAGCCGGTTCTGCCGGCAGGTCGCAGTGCGCCAGTTCGCGCGTGCCCTTGCGGTACTCAAGCTGCAACGCCGCATAGCCCAGTTGGTCCTTTTCGCTCGGGCAATAAACCGCCGCTTCGTCTGCAATAAAGCGCAGGGTCTCCTCCGGCGTGTGGGTCTTGCTGCGGCTGCGGTTGAGCGCCACCCGCAGCGCCGATTCGCCAAAGGGCCGGCCGTCGCGGTCGCACACGGCGCTCAGCCCGGAAGTGTAGCAAAGCAGCCGGTCGCCCTGCCGCAGGCGCAGCTCGCCCATCGTGTAAGAAACGTTCTGGTTGAGCCCCAGCGCAGCGTGCGGCCGGATCTTCAGCCACTCGTACTGCCCCTCGTTCTGCATCAGCAGCGGCGTTTGCGCCCCGGCGCTGATGTAGCGGAAGCGGCCGTCGAAGGTATTGAGCGTGCCCACAAAGGCCTGCAGGCAGTTTTTGTTGCCCAGATCGTAGAGCTGCTTGTTGACGTCGGAGAGCATTTCGTCCAGCGAAAGGCCCTGCCGCAGCCGGCTGCGGATGGCGGTCTGCGCCACTACCATGTACAGCGCCTCCGCCACGCCCGCGCCCGGCGTTTGCCCAACGACCACGCACAAAAGGCCGGGGTCGACGTAAAAATAATCGTAAAAAGCGCAGCTTGGCGTTCTGCTCTGCCCGATCAACCCGCCCACTTCAAAGTTTTCGCGGCTGGGGTAAGAGGGCAGTGTGTGCGGCAGCGCCGCCTGTGCGATCTCGGCGGTGAGCTTGCGGCAAAGCTGCTGCTCGGTCTCTTGCTCGGTCTCCCTGCGAATGGTCTGCAGCTTACCCTCCAAGCCCTCCATCTGGCCGAGCATGGCCTTTGCCGTGCCCTGCACAGCGCCGCCGATCGCTTCCATTTCACGGCGGAGCTCCGCCGGTTCCGTACCCTGCCAGTGGGCGGCGGTCTCTTCGAGCTTTTGGAGCGGTGCGTAGACCTCGCGGCGCAGCAGCGCAGCGCCCGCGGCGAGCAGCACAATGCCAACGAACAGCAGCCCGGCCGGCAGGTAAGGCGTTTGCACGAACCAAAGCGCCCCCAAAGCAGCAGCCGCAAACAGACCGCCCAAAAGAAACAATTTTTCTGCTTTCCGTTTCATCCGCATCCCTCCCTCAGGGCATGTGTGAACGATCAAAACCGCCGGAAGCGTTCCGGCATCACGCTTCTTCCAAAAGATCGGCGTATTCCTGGAGCTGCTCGCGCACCACCACGATGCCGTTCTTTTTCATTTCGTTGACGGCCGCGCGCAGCAGGTGCTTCATGGAAATCTCTTCCCCTTGGCCGGCGGCCAAAAAAGCCGCCGCAAGAACGATGTTTTTGATGTGCCCGCCCGAAAGCTCGAATTTTTCGGCAAGGAACTTCCAGTCGATCCCCTCCGCCACCGGCGCTGCGGCCGGCATCATGCGGTGGTAGATCTCTTCGCGCATGGGCGCTTCGGGGAAGGGGAAGCGCACCACGAAGGTGATGCGGCGCATAAACGCCTCGTCGATGTTGCCGAGAAGGTTGGTGGCCAGGATGCACACCCCGTCGTACTCCTCGATCTGCTGCAGCAAATAGGCGACCTCTACATTGGCGTTGCGGTCGTGGGAATCCTTGACCTCGCTGCGCTTGCCGAACAGGGCGTCGCACTCGTCAAAAAACAAAATGCAGCTGGCGTTTTTCGCCTCGTTGAACACCGCCCGCAGGTTCTTTTCGGTCTCGCCGATGTACTTGCTGACGATCTGCGAGATGTTGATCTTGTAGATCTCCATATTGAGCTGGTTGGCCATGACCTGCGCGCACATGGTCTTGCCGGTGCCGGGCGCGCCGGCAAACAGCACCGAAAGCCCCCGGCCGTAGCTGATCTTTTTGTCGAACCCCCACCGGAAATAAACCTTGTGCTGGTGCTGCACATAGCTGCAGGCGTGGCGCATCAGGCGCTTTTGCTCTTCGGGGAGCACCACGTCTTCCCACGAATGGGCGGCCGGCACCTTGCTCGCGAGCTCGCCCAGGCGGTGGACCACCTGCTGGTAGCAGCACTGGTGGATGAGCTTTCCGCCCACCCTGCCCTCTCCCGAAAGGCGGGCAAGGCCAATGGCCTGGCTGCAGGACAGGCGCACCTGCCGGGGGGTAAAGCGGAATTTTGCCGCCAGCTCTTCGGGCGTAAAGCTGCCGTCGAGCGGCGCATCCCTGAGCGAAGCGCGGAAGAGCTCCAGCCGCTCAGTCTCGGTGACGGGGGGCAGCTCGATCTCGACAGAAAGGGTGTCGATGCGGGCGGCAGGGGGCAGCACCGAAAGGAAGAAGCGCTTTTTGCTGCCGCAGTCCAGCCGTTCGAGCGCGCGCAGCATCGCGCCGCCGGCGGGCGCGGGCTCGTTGTTTTCGCCGCGGCGGTCCAGGTGGTACAAGCAGAGCGCCGAACCGGTGAGCAGCGCCGCAAGCGCCGCTTCTTCGGCCTGTTCCAGCCACCCCTCGCCTTCCACATCGGCAAAGACGCACTTTAAGCGGCAGCGGGCCATCAGGTGCTCCACCTGGAATTTTTTGCCCCCGCCCGCAGGGCCGTACACGAACACGCAGCAGTCCGCCGGGTCGTCCATCACGCAGTCGAGCTGCCGGGCGATCTCGCCCTGCACCACCAAGGCCCCGGCGGGGCGTTCCCTTGCGCCGTCAAACATTCTGCGGCCCGGGCGGTCGGAAAGGTTGCCGGCGTTTAAAAACTCCGTGACCACCGGCCGCAGCACCAGCCTGCCCAGCGCCAGCTCTTCCGGCAAAAACAGCCGGTAAAACACCCCGTCCCGCCGGGAAAAGCGCGCCAGGCCGGATTCCATGCTTTCGCCCTCCGGCAAAAAGAGCTGCGCCGCAAGCGAAACACCCGGCGCTTTTTGGGTCATGTCGTCCTGCAGGTAGGCCAGCAGCTTTTCGTACTTGCGGTCGACCGTTGCCAGGTAGGAAAGCAGCACGCAGCCCTGCTCAAACTCGTCGAGCCCGCAGCGGGAAAAGAGCGCGAGCAGCGGCAGCGCCGCAGCGGTATGCTCCACGCGCAGCGCCACGGCCTTGCGCGCCAGGTCGGCCTGGGCGCGCTCTTCCGCCGAAAGCCGGGAGCGCAGGCTGGTCTGCGCGGCCTTGGTGAGGTTGTGTTCGAATTCCTCGCGGCTGACCACAAGGCCGAGCATGTTCCTCAGGTCGCTCGAAGGCCCCAGCCACTGGTGGCGGCTGTAGTAATAGTATAGCAGCAGATCGACCCAGGCCGAAAGGTCGCCCAGCAGTTCTTCCTGGGAAGCGTAGCCCGTATCCAAATGCCTGGCGTCCGGTCCGCGCAGTTCTTCGCGATCCATGGTTCCTCCTCTACGGGGTCTTTACCAACAGAGCGGGGGTCATATTGACCTGAATGATCCCGCCATAGGCGCACATGAGCTTGCAGGAATTGTTGAGCAGGGGCTTGCCGCACACCATGACGGTGGGCACGCCCGGCGCCCATGGCGCCACCAGCGCCGGCTGGCAGGGCATGGGCGTGAGCACGCCCAGAGCGGCCGACGTGGCCGAGGCCACCGTGGGGTTCAGGAGCGAGGAGCACATGCCGAACGTGGGAAATTTATTGTCCATAATGGTGGCGGCCGGCATGCCGCAGATCTTGACCGTCTGCTGCGACGACACCGACAGCACCGCCGGCGCCACGCCGAACGAGCAGGCGCACAGACTGGTGTTCACCACAGGGTTTGCCATATCAGTTCCTCTCTTTCAGGTCCCATTCGAGCGTTTGGCTGCCCGGGGCGAGCTCTGCGCTTTTTGCCTTTTCCCCGGAATACAGCCACACCTTGCCGGCGCGGGAGAAGACCGCCCGCAGCCGGCCCTGGGCGTTGGGGAAGTAGCGCAGCATGGGCACAAGCTCTGTGCCGCGGGGGTGCTTGCCCAAAAGCGGGCGCTCGAGCTTCCCGACCTCGCCCTCCAGGCTCTTGATGCCCACCAGTTCGCCGCCCTCTTTTTGCGGCAACAGGAAGGTGCCCGGCAGGGGCAGCAGGGCGGGGTTGCGGCAAAACAGCCGGATCTCGCTGCCCTTGCCGTTGTCCTGCGCCAGCTTAAGGGGCGAAGGGGGCGACATGCCCATCCACACCGGTTCCTCAGAGGGCGCTTTGCCCCTCACAAGGGTCAGCTCAAGCACGGCGCTTTCCTGCGGGAAGGGGTAGCCCGCCCCCGGCCGGAGGGAAATGGCGTCTTCCCACGGCCCGTCCTTCCCAACAGAGAAGGTCCTGCTTTCAGGCAAAAAGAGCCGGCGTTCGATCGTAAGGGTGTGCTCGCCTTCGGGAAGGTCGCACAGCGCGAGGTAGCCGCCCGCCTTCCACAGCGGCGCGCAGGGCGCGCCGTCGAGCCGGCAGCGAAGCTCTGCGCCGGACTGCAGCGCCCGCCCGGTAAAACCGTCGCGCACCAGGAAAACGGCGCTGAGCCGCCGCCGGATCATTGCGCGCCTCCTTTGGGCGCGGGGCGTTCCCGCGTGTCGATGACCACTTCCTTGACGCGGGTGACCCTGCGCTCGCGCTTGGAGCGGATGGTCACGCCCGTGATCATGGCCACGAAGGAAAGCTTGTATTCCTTGGAGGTGTTGTTCCAAATTTTGAGCAGCTGCTCGAGCGGGGTCTTTTCGACCAGCACGTGCAGCTCGCCCGCTTCTTCCGCCGTGGAACCCGAAAGGTACTTTTGCGGAATGACGGGATTGTCCCTTAAAACCTGCAGCGCCGCGCCCATGATGCGGTGCTGGTCGGCTTCTTTGAGCTGCGCCGGCGCCTTAGAATGGGCGGTGACGAGATAGCGCAGAACGTAGCGCGCAGGCTGCAGGCGCTGCACATCCTGCCCGGCCTGGTAGTAGCCGGCCGTGATGTTCTGGCTTTCTTCTTCTATGTGGTACAAAAACAGCGTGAGCTGATTGTTTTCGCTCTCGTGGGGGGAACAGAGGGAAATGAGCTCCCTGTTGCCGATCGGCTCCGGGGTCAAATGGTCCCGCAGCAGATCCACAAGGGCCTGCCCCGCCTCAACAAACGCGGTGTAATCGGCCATCGCGCACTCCTTTCTCCCGCTACATGAGTTCGTGCGCGGCGGCGTCCTGCACGGCCGCCGCGCCGTCAGACTGCGAGCCGCCGGCATCGCCGGCCGGCCCGTCGGGGGGATCATCCTCTTGTGCCAGGGTCTCTTTTCCCGCTTCTTCCAAGCCGTCCCCGGCGGCGTCCTCCCCCAAGGGAGCGCCCTCTGCCGCAGGGGTCTCTTCCTCCCCGCCGGATGGGGCTCCCTCCTCTTCTCCTGTCAAAGCGTCTTCCGCCGCGGCCTGCGCCGCAGCCTCTTCGGCCGCTTCTTCAAACAGCCCGGGCAAAACATCGCCAAACCAGCCAAAGGTCTCGCTCACCCAGCCGCCCGTGATCTGGTTGAGCTCGCTGGCCTGGCGGGTAAACGCGGCGAGCGCACTGCACAGCTCGGCGCGCGCGTCGGCCGAAGCCGAAAGGGCCTCGTACCAGGCCTCCCGCGTGCCGCTGCCCATGGCAAAGGCGCTGGCTGCGCTCTCTACCGCCGAAGCCGCGCTTTCGTAAGCCGAAAGCGCCGCCTGCGAGGCCGTATAAGCCGCCGTCAAGTCGATGAGCCCGGCCTTGACCTGGTTGGTGAGGGCGCCAGCATCGACCTCCTGCCCGCCCGACTGCGCGTATTCCGCGGCCAGCACGGCCAGCTGGCTGACGTCCTGCTCGGCCGGGTCGAAGGAGACCAGCAGCTCCCCGAGCGCGTAGTCGGCCGGCGTTATGCCGGCGATCTCCTGCGCCGAAAGCTCGGCCTTCATGCGCTCGCCCTCACAGAGCTGGATCTCGGCTTCGAGCGCCGACACCTGCGACTCGAGCGCTGAGACCGCGTCGGCGCTGCCCTCGCCCATCGAAACCGCGCTCTGCGCTTCCTGCAAAAGAGCAGCGGTGCGCTCGAGGTTCTCTTCCAGCGCCGTCTGCTTTTCGGCCTGTTCCCAGTACCCGAGCAGCACATCTATGAGCTCGTTCGCCCCTTCCAGCGTCTCGCAGGAAGCGAGGGCCCCGGCAACCGCCTGCGTGCCGTAATAGGGGTTTTCGGCAGCTTCTGCCGCATCTTCCGGCACTTCCATCAGCTCCAGCGCCGCGAGCAGCGCCTGCATCCGGCCGTCGCTCCCCTCTTCTTCCGGCTCGCTTACGCCCTCGGGCAGGCTCTCGAGCCGGCTCCAGCACAGCAGCACGTTGGCTCCCGAGCTGCCGGAAAGCACGATGGCCCGCTCGGTCTCGGTGGTAAACATTTCGCTTTGGTAAACGCCTGCCTGCAATCCCACGCCCGCCGGCGGGGTAAAGCTCTGCTCGCCGCTCCACACCTCGGTGCCTTGCGGCCATTCGGGGAGCTCCACCCCCGTCATGCCGGGCAGCAGGCGCACCCAGGCCTCCTCCGGCTCAAACAGGTAGACCGTGTAGACCTCGGCGTCGGCCTCCATGGTCTGCAAACTGCACAGCGCGGCCATGCCCAACTGATCGCTGACGATGACGAAGCCGCCGCTCGCGTCGGCCAGGCTGCGCGTTGTTCCCTCGCCCAGGGCGGCGCGCAGCTCCTCTGCGGTCAGCCCCAGCAGCCAGCTGCCGTCCAGCGTGCCGTTTTTCATCTGGCCGGTGTAAAGCGGCTGGCCCGCCCGGTCGTAGAGCGTGCCAAAGCCGGTGGCGGCGCCGCCGCTCCACTCGCCTTCGTAGTACAATCTGCCGCCGCGGTACCACTGCACCACGCCCTGCGGCTCGCCTTCGGAAAACTCCGCTTCCAGCGTTTCGCCCGGGCTGAGGTACAGCGTGCCCGCACCCTCGTACACCCCCGCAGCAAAGGCGCCGCGGTAAAGGACCTGCCCGTTTTCGGCGTAAGCCGTGCCCGTGCCCTCGGGAAGCCCCGCGGCAAAGCCGCCCTTGTACGAGACGGTGCCGGACGGGTAATAGGCCGTGCCGTCGCCCGAAGCCGTGCCGCCCTGGAAGCTTCCCGCGTAGACCAGCACGCCCTCTTCGTACTTCTTGCCCTGCCCTTCGTACACGCCGGCGGCAAACTGGCCTTCGTAAACCAGATCGCCCGCTTCATAAGCGCTGCCGGTGCCTTCGTACACACCGGCGGCAAACTGGCCGGCGTAAACCATCACGCCGTCTTCATAAGCTGTGCCGGTGCCGGAGCGCTCGCCGTCTACAAACCAGCCTTCGTAGCTCAAAAGGCCGTTTTCGTCGTACTCTTCGCCCCGGCCCTGCAGCACGCCGTCTTCCAGCTGCCCGGCGTAAAGCGGGACCTCCTTTTTTTCGTCGGCATATACCACCACGCGGCCGTTCCATTCCGCCACGCGGCTGTCCTGCACATAAAAATGCGCGGTGAGAAAGGTGCTGAGGATAAAGGGCCAAACGATGTAGTAAATGATCAGCCCCAAACCGATGAGCACCAGAATGATCTTTAAGATCAAAGCCTTGGAGATCAGCAAACGGCTGGTCTCCACGTAGTCTTCCTTTTTGGTGGGTTTCTGCGCCACCGACACCGCCGACTGAATGGAGGAAGTTGCCACTTTGGTCGCATTGCGGGAAAAATTGGTGAGCCGCCTTAACCGCGAAACGATCCCCGTCAGCCGCCGGGTAAAGAAGGCCCGTATGGTGCGGAAGAAAACGCCGAATGACCGGATCAGCTGAGTAAACAGTTGGTTCAGCAATGCCAGACTCCCCCTAGAACTGCAGCAGTCCGCTGCGCAAAATGACCACGACGAGCGCTGCCAGGAACACCGCCGCCAAAACGGCAACAGCCGCCCGGCGCATCCGGCGCTTTCGGTAGCCCGCCGGCGTGCGGTAGGGCTGCACCGGGGTGAGGCGCACGTAGCCGTCCGGGTACACGACCGGGGCTTTTGCGGGGGCAAAGGGGTCAAACCCGTCTTCCCACAGCCCCTCTTCCCGGCTGTTCCACCAGCGGCCGGCCGCGGCCGCGCCCTTTTCAAGAACATCTTCCGCCATGCCGGCCATGCGGCTGGCCTGGCGGGTCAGGCTGAGCTTTTCCTTAACAGCCGCCGCTTCTTTTTGCGCGGTGCGGCGGGCCGCGCCTTCTGCCTGCCGGCGCAAAAGATCGATCTGCAAGAGTCCCATCGTTTACCTCCTTGCCCGCTAACCGCCGTTGAGGCTGCAGGGCTCATCCGGGCGGCGTTCCATTCGGTCGGCGATGTAAAGGTAATACCGCGCGCCGCCGTCGCCGGGATTGTCGTGCGCCAGTTCCAAAAAGATGCGTTTGGCCTCTGCCGGCCTGCCGCTGTAGAGCAAAAACACGCCTTCTGAAAAACGCCTGGCCGTGCTTTCCTTGCCTTTGCGCACCCCATAGGGGTCGCCGTCGAACACTTCGTAGACCCGAATAGAGGTCTGATTGAGCCGGCACTTGCCCAAATACCGGCTGCCGTACCCTTCCGCCCCGGCGATGATGGTCTCGGTGCAGAGGATGCCGGCTTCGAGCTTGCCGCACAGGCCGATGAGTTCCCGCACCGTGGAGAAGCTCGAGGAAATGGTGGTGGGCTCCATTTGGGTCTCGTCGCCCACGACGCCGATCATCACGTCGCCTACATCGAGCGCGATGTGCAGCGCGACTGCGGGCAGGCTCTGCCTGCCGCGGCGCTCATTGAGCGCCAGAACTTCCTGCTCGATGGCCACTGCGGTGCTCACCACCTGCTTGAGATCCTTTTCTTCCATAACGACGTCGAACCCGTTGTAGGCGAAGTTGAAGACCGTGCCACCCTTTTTTGCGGCGATGGCAGCAGTGCGCTCAATGACCTGGTTGACGCTGTCGAACAGCAGGCGGCTGTTGGCGCTGCTGTACACCGGGGCGGGGAAGGAGAACGCCACCATCATGACCGCCATGCGGCGGGAGGCGAAGGTGTTTTTGTCGACCTCGACGATCGAGCGCTTGCCCAGCAGCGAAAGCACCTGTTCGGGCACGAAGCGGCGGTAAGAGCGGTCGAGGATCTCGCGCTGGCGGTCCTGCTCTTCGAGCGAGCCCGCCAGGCTGCTGAGCGTGCTGGCCATGCCCTCGAGCTCGTCGCCGGTCGGGAGGTTGAACCACTCCTTGCCGTGACCCTTCGCCGTCAGGCGTTCCATGCCCTTGGCAAGGCGGCGGATGTCGTGGTTGACCAAGGCGAGGATCAGCAGCACCGCGGCGGCAAGGATGACGACCGCCGCCGAAACATCCCAAACCAGCGCGCTGTCCTGCTCGGTAGACATGCCGGCCGTCAAATACAGCGTCCAGCCGTCCACCTGCAGCGCGTAAAGCAACCGTCCGTCTATCACATCAACCGCCCCGGCGTGTTCCAGCGTGATCTCCGCGGCGTCCGGGTGAAACACGCCGTCCATCACGGCAAGGGCGCCCTGCGGCGTGCGCCAGCCGTCTTCGGTCTTCTGCGCCACGGTCACCGTGACGTCGTGGAACCGGTCGCTCACCCCTTCGAGCGCCTGGCCCAAGCGGATGGGCAGGCTGTCCGCCGTGACACCCTCTTCGGTGAGGGCGAGCGATACGCTGCTCTCCACCACGATCTGGCCGGAGTTGAGCGCGTAGTCGCTGTAGCGCAGGTTCAGCGCCTGCTCGCGCAGCGCGACGATGGAGACGAGCGACAGCGCCACGACGATGCCGCCCCAGAACACCGCGAGCGGCATGCGGCCCTTGCGGATGCCGCAAACCAAATACCACAGGATCGCCGAAACCACCAAAATGCCCAGCGCCGTGCCAGCGAGCTTTAAAATGGCCGCAGCCGGAGTCTGGTAGAGCATGGCGGTCAGATCGGCCACGTGGGTCTCATCCACAAAATAGATGTTCTGGCCGTTGAGCAAAAGGATCGCGCCGTCGGCCGTCAGGTCCATGCCGGAAAACTGCCCCAGCGAAGCCAGGTCAAACAGCGTGAACAGCAGCCGCGCGCCCGAGCCGGTCAGGTCGGTATACCACACCTCTAAGGTGTTGTCGTCAATGTAATAGAGCCCCGGGCCGGTGCACACCAAATGGCTCACGCGCTGGCCGGAAAGATCCGCCGCGACCGGTTCGCCATCGAGGGTCAGCCAGCCGTCGCCGCCCATGGCAAAACTGCCGTCCGGCAGTACGACCGCTGTCACCAGCCCCTCGGGGGCTGGGGCTTCGTCGGTCTGCGCCACGCCGCCCAGGCTGTCCCATCCGCTGCCGCTTTCGGCCTCTTCGCTTTCTGCACCGCCTTCGAGCGGGCAGGTATACGCCCGCATCACACCTTCGGAAAGTACGACAAAGCCGATCGTCGATCCGTTGCGGGAAAAGGAAAACGCGCGGGTCTCCTGTTTGCGCTCGGCAGAGGTGCCGCCCGTACACTCCGTGCGGTACACGCGCTCGGCGCCCTCAGGCGACACGCGGTAGATCGTCAGATGTTCGGCGTTTCGGTCGTACGTCGCCAAAAAGGCCCACCCCGCCTCCACGGGGTAGATCATACCTATGCTGCCCTCGCTCTCCTCCTCGCCCAGTTCGACCATCCAGTGGCCCAGGCTCTTTCCGTCGATGGTAAAGAACCGCAGCCCCACACCGCCCTCCGACCAGTTGGCGGCAACGGCAACGCCGTTTGCGTTGGAGCCCACCGCGTCGTAAACGGTGAGCCCGTAGCCATGCTGCGCCACCGAGACCCATTCCATCAGAGTGGACCGGGCCGCAAGGAACACGACGCAGCTCACAAAGACTAGGACCGCCAGAAACGCGATGATCTTTCTTGCCGTTTTCATGCCCGCTCCCCCTTCTTTTTCCTTCTGCGGCGGAAGGCCCTTTTGAGCAGGGCGATGCCTTTGGAAACGAAGTTCTTTTTGTCGTACTCCCCGCGCTCTTCCCGGATCCTGGGCAGCGCCTCCCGCCACGCGGCGTAAAGCGGCACGACCGACCGGAACGCCCCGGCGTCGAGCAGGTCTAAAAAGGCGATTTCGGCGGCAGTATCGGTCAGGCGGCGGGGAAGGATCTTTTTGACCTGGTCTGCCGCCAAAAGCGCCGCTTCGCGCGGGTTCAGGTCAGTCTCCACCGGGCGGACCATGCAGCGCACCCGCACCCGGCGCTCGGGCACATCGACGAGCAGGTTGTCGGAAAGCAGCAGCGCGCAGCTGATCTCGGGCGGAAGGTTGGCCATGGAAAGCGCCTGGTGCAGCACCAGCTGGGCAAACTCCAACCGGTCCTGCCAGCTCCAGCGGTCGCCGCGGTGAAAGGCGAAATCGATGCCCTCACCCTCTTGGGCGTCAAAGGCCGCGACCAGGGTGTCGCCTTCCAAAAAGGCGCCCTTAAATTCCGGGCAATCCGCCCGGCCGACCTCGGAATAGATGCGGCCGTAGCGGTGGAGGAACTCGCCCTCGTACAGGTTCAGCAGAAGGGCGGGAGTCTCCCTGTCCTGGATATCCACTGCCTCGGCGAGCGCGTACCCCGGCTGGCTCCAAAGGATGCGCACGATCTTGTACCGTTCGCGGATCAGCATGCTTTCCACGGGCTGCTCCCTCCTTCCCCGGCGTCAAACCGGCGCCTGTTATTCGACGATGACAAAGGCCGACGCCGTGACCGACGGGTCGGCACTGGCCACGCCGGTGATCTCGTACGTTCCCGGAAGCTCGGGCGCCTGGTAGACGCCGTTGCGGTCGATGACGCCGCCGTTTTCTTCCTTGACTGACCACTGCACGCTGCGGTCCTCGCTGCCGGTCACTTCGCCCTGCAGCTGCAGCCTGCCGCGGCAACTCACGCGGGAGAATTCCGGCGTCACCCGCAGCGAGACTTTGCGGCTCGCCAGAATGCGGCTGGTGTCCCGCTCGGGCTTTTGGGCAAAATAATGAACGGTCAGGCGGTTGCCCTCCACCATGTCGTGCAGCCACAGCCCGATGCGCATGGTGCCGCGCTCGGGGTAGACCAACGCCGCAGCCTCCACCCACGGGGGCGCCGCGGGGGCGTTTTTGCCCTTGAACACCTCGCTGTTGCCGAAGTACAGCGCGGTCTCGTTCTGGGCGGCTTCATCCTTGAATTCGATGCTCAGCCGCACGTCCACCGCGCCCGGCCCCAGGCCGTGAGCGATTTCTTCGGAATACACCCGGCTGTTCACCCGCAGCCCGCCCGGCATGGTGATGTCGACCGCGCCGTGGGCCACGGCGTAGTCGTACTGCTCGGGCGAGGGGATGCCGAAGTCGAGGTGCAGCGTGCCGGAAAGCTTCTGGTACACCGCCTTGACGTCGGGCTTTTGCCAGTATTCCAGGCTGCGCACCGAGGTGGTGACGGCCTGCAGTGCAGACTCGCCGCCCGCACTGTCTTCGCACGTTAGGCGCTGGGCAAAGGGCAGGTTGGTGACGTTGACCAGGAACACGCTGCCCGCCGAGCTGATGAGCTCGAGCTTGGCGAGGTAAATGGGCAGATCCTGCCCGCGCATGCGGCGCTCCAGGCTGTCGGTCTTTTGCCTTCTCTCCTCCATCTGCGCGCGGTCGGCGCACAGGTGCACCCTGGACTCGATCTCCAGGTAGTTCTTGTAGCTGTGGCTGCCCAGCTCCAGATCGATCTCCCCGCCGGAAGGGAAGAGCGGGCTGTCTGCGCCGCTGAGCTGCCGGGCCTTGAGCTTGAACTGCACGGGGTAGACCCGGCGCTGTTCTTCCGGGCTCTCGGCAAATTCCAAGTGGATGCGCCCGTCTTCACTGTCTACCAGGTTGCTTTCGCCATTCAGCCGGAACTTGACGGGCGGAGTCTTTTCGTTCTTGACGATGAGCACTTCCACAGCGAATTCTTCGCCGCCGCACACCGCTTCGGGCGCACAGAACACCAGCGAGAGTTCCTGCGCGGCGTACAGAATGGACACGTTGCTTTTGCCGTTCGCTTCCAGCAGGCTGCGGTACTCCGGCGGCTGGGTGGTCAAAAACAGGCGGCTTCCCTCGCGGGTGATGTTGCACTGGCGGCTTTCGCCGGTGTCTGCCCCCACGGCGTTGACCGGCTCCATGTCGGTCTCGGCGTACTGCAGGCAAAGGTAGGCGGTATCGTGCCCGGAAAGGGTCTCCTGGCCTTCGATCATCTGCAGTTTGCGAAGCAGCGGCTCTTCCACCACCACCATCCGGCCCTGGTAATCAAGCGCCATGCCGCTTTCGATGAGCAGCGTGGAATCGTCGCTCGCGCTCACGCCCAGGCCGCAGACCACGCCGGCGCCCAGCGCCAAGCGGTTGAGAAGCTGGCTCTTCTGCCGCCCGTAGCGCTGTTCGAGGTCAAAGTCCTGCACGGTCAGCAGCTTCCCATAAAAATACCGGTTGCGCTCTATGGGAAAAAGGTCCAAATTCTTACTCATGGTCCGCTCCTCCTATCGTCGTGTCGTAGTGGATGGTCACTTTTTCGTTGATGGCAGCCGGGATATACCCGCTGATCTGGGAGTTGATGCCCAAGTAGGTGTGCCAGTCGAGCTGCACACAGGGCTTTAACAGCACCAGTTCCAGCGTCGTGCCGGCGGGCGTCAGTTCGCGCATGCGGTCTAAAAACCGTTCCAGCTCCCGCTGGTCAGAGAAGGTGTCGTTTGGCAGCAGCAGGAAGAACCGGTAGGGGTCGTCGCCGTACAGCCGGCGGTACAGCGCGGGGTTTTTGCACCCCGGGTCGTTGGGGTCCACGGCAAAATGCTCGATAATCCACGGGCGCTTCCCCGTGAGGCGCTCTGTGGTGCGGGCCACCCCCGCCGGGGTGTACATGCTCTCGTACTCCTCGAGCACGAGCGGCAGCCGGGCCCTGAGGTCCCCGCCTTCTTCGGGGTCGACGCACAGCCATCGGGCCAAGAACGCCAGCATCTCCGGCGGAGCGCTGTTGAAATCGAGCAGCCGGGGCAAATCGTCGATGGCCGCCTCCATATCCTGGAACATGGTGTTGTAAATGGAAAGGTAGCGGTAAGTAAAGTCCTCGCCGCGGTAAATGGCCGGCAGGTAGTCCACCATGTGGTCGCCCGACATGCGGAGCGACAGGCTGTCGAGCCGCGGCCGGGCGGCGCCGCTGGCGTTGAACTCAACGGCCAGCCACAGATAGCGGCCGGAACAGGTGAGCCAAAGGTCGGTGTCCGCCCCGGCGGATGGGCCAAAGAGCTCCCTTACCGCCTGCGGAAAACCGCCGTTTTGCTCCAGCGCCTCCCACTGCGGCCAGTCCGGCCGGTCGGAAGCGCGCGCGTACACCCGCACACCGCCCTCTCTGGGCAGCTCGCCCACAAGCCGCACACGGCTCCACAAAAACCCCGGCTCGCCGCTGTCCACCGGCGCCAGGCACACCGTGCCGGTAAAAGCGCCCGGCAGCAGCACAAGGGAATCGCCTTGGCAGCCGGTCTGCCAGAGCTTGCCCTGCTCCCACTGTTCGTGGCAGCACAGGGTCAAATAAGCCTGGGTCTCGCTCATGCGCTTTTTCTCCTCTCAGGCCCGCCGTGCGGGCCGGCTTTACGGCCGGAGCAGTTGGATCTCCACCCGCTCCAGGCTCGCGATGGCGTCCGCCGGGACCTGCAGGTCTCCCGACGCCGTTTGGTAACTGTTCTGGTCCAGCCCCCGCAGCTCCATCCTGCGCACCTGCAGCACGCCGGGGCACTTTTGCAGCGCGGCCATGATATCCTCCTGCCGGGCCGCCGCGCCAATGCCCTCTTCGCGCGGGGCAAAGAGCGCTTCCAGCGCCATCTGGACCTCCTCCTGCCGGGCGTTCGCGCCGGCGAGCAGCTGCACAGACAGCGTAAAGGGCGCGTATCTGACCGGCACCACCGCCGTGCGGATGCAGATCGTCCGGCAGCGTTCGAGCTGCCGCTCCACCGCGGCGAGGAATCGTTCGTCGGCCACGGGGCGCTTGCTTTCCGCCGCGGGCAGGACCGCTACCGTCACCGCGGCGCTGCGCCGCCCCTGCCCCCAGCGGGGGTCAAATCCCACGAGCGCCTTCGCGCCCGCCACCCGCAAACCGGGGGTCTCTTTTGCGCAGCGCTCATAGTCCCCGGCCGAAAGGCACTTTTTTGTGCGGCCCAGCTGGGCGAGCAGCCTGCCCCTGCCTTCTGCCAGGGTCTCTTCGTCCCTGCCGCCGCGGGCGTCGTCGTTAAAGGCCGGCGAGCCGTCGGCAAACTGCAAAGCCGCCCCGGCGGGGATGTTCCCCCCGCCGCAGTGCGAAAGCACCAGCTCGCTCACGAGGATGGAGCCAAACCCCTGCGCAGGCACCGCGCCGTGGCAGCCGTCGCCAAAGGTCAGCACCTCGCGCGCGGGGTCGTAGGTAAAGGCGCGGTCGCGCGGGCCGCACACCGAAAGGTCTTCTACCAAATGCCAGGGCGCAGGGCGGGAAACGCCGTCTTCCTCCGCCGTCTGGCACATGAGCCTCAGCCGCCCGGAGAGCGCCCGGCGGCCGCCCAGGTCGAGAAAGACCTGCTGGCCGGGAAGGCCGGTGCCGTCGAAAAGCAGCTCGTGCGCGTGCCGGGGGTCGAGCGCAGCGAGCAGGAGGTTTGCGCCGCCATCCTGCGCCGCGCCTTCGGCGTCGACCGTGAGCGCCAGCCCTTCCGGCCCGCGCACCGCTTCGTACGACGCGGTCTGCTCCCACCCCTTGGGGGTGCGCAGGAACAGGGCGAGCTGCGCGCCCACCGCCTGCGCCGAGGGCACGCGCACCGTGGCCTTGGGCTCTGCGGGCACCGTAAACTCATACTGCCTGGCGCGGCTCTCCTGCTGGGCGGCGCAAAAGCGCCCCGCCCAGATCCCCGAAAGCTGCACCTCTTCCTCGCAGCCCGCCGCAGCCTGGCGCAGCCGCAGCCAGCACAGGCCCTCTTCATCCGCAGGCCACGCCGGGGGAAGCGGCAGCGTCACGGCGCCGCTCCAGCTGAGCGCCCACGTGCCGTCTGAACGCGGGCTGGCTTCGCCCGCGCCGACGAATTCCCAAACGAGGGTCCTGGGCGGGGGGCAAACGCCGTCTGGGCGGTTGCGTTCCGGCCCCTGCGGGGGGTCCACCCGGAACCACAGCCGAAGCTCTCCCTGCGGCGGCCGCGCCAGGCCCAGCAGCAATTCTGTGGGCGCTCCGCCGCCAAAGGCAAACGGCTTAAAGGGCGTGCCGCCGGCGCACAGCGCCGTGATGTCCGAGCGCTCGGCCCCGCGCACGGCGCAGATCTTTTTTAGCTGCGGGCGCTCGGCAGGCACGGGTTCCAACAGCTCAAAGGGCAGGCCGTGCGGCCCCATCAGCCGGGCGCCTGCGAGCCGGCCGGGCGCGCCTTCTGGCAATTCCAAC
>CALWSW010000024.1 GCA_944384305.1 uncultured Christensenellaceae bacterium | reverse complement strand
ACAACTTCCCTATGAGGCCCTTAAACTACTCTTCTCCTTCCCTCTTCACCGTCCAATATGTTTGACAATCCTACAAAAATTGCGGCAAAGGGCGCGGTGCGCCCGCTCACGTTCTGCGCGCAAAAAAGTGGGAACGCTCTCTGCCGGTGCATCGTATCCATCATAAAACCGCCCTGCCCTTTTGGGGCGCGCGCAGCACTTGAATTTGCGCTGCCGGGGCAGTATGATGTTAGCATCTTGGAAAGGATACCATTACGCCCATGAGCACTGCAAAAAAGGTATTGCTGATCCTATTGGCTGTGCTGGTGCTGATCGCCGCCATCGCCATCATTTACGTTTACACCATGCTGGGCCGCATCAAGCGGGTCTCGCTGGACGAAGCGGCCGAAATCGCACAGTCGGCGCTGAGCGCCTCGCCTTTGCCGGAAGACGAGCCCGTGCTGGAGGATGACGCTTTGAACCTTGAAGAAGAAGTCGGCCAAAGCGCGCTTTCGGAAGAGGAACAGGCCGCATTGGAAGACGAGCAAAAGCGCCAGAACGTCATCAACATCCTGCTCATTGGGGTGGACCGCCGGGGCTCCTCGGGCTACAGCCGTTCCGACACCATGCTCATCGCCACGGTCGACAAAAACAACAACAAGCTCAAGCTCACCAGTTTGATGCGCGACTTGTACCTGCCCATTCCCGGCGTGGGGGAAAACCGCATCAACAAGGCCAACTCCTCCGGCGGGCCGGGGCTGCTGATCGACACCATCAACCAGAACTTCTCGCTCGACCTCACGGAATACGTGCTGGTGGACTTCGACATGTTCGAAGAGATCGTGGACGCTTTGGGCGGCGTGACCATTGAGATGAGCCGGGGCGAGGTGCAGGAGTGCAACGACTGCATTGCCGGCCTCAACGTGCAGCGCGGCGACGACCGCAACGCCGGCCTCATCACCGCCCAAAGCGGCAGCATCCACCTTACGGGCAAGCAGGCGTTGGGGTATTGCCGCATCCGCAAGTTCGGCTACGGCGATTTTTCCCGCACTTCCCGCCAGTTCAAGGTGCTGCGCGCCATTTACGACAAGTTCATGCAGGTGGGCGTGGGGCAGAAGCTGGACGTCATCAACAAGCTGCTGCCCTATATTGAGACCAACATGACCAATGGCCGCATCATTGAGCTGGCCACCACGGTCATCGGCATGGGGGTGGATTCTTCCTCTTTGCTGCACTACCGCCTGCCGGTGGAAGGCTACTACAAGCCCACCACCATCCGCGGCATGAGCGTGCTGCTGCCCGACATTCCCGCCAACGCCCTTAAACTGCACGAATTTATTTACGAGGCCACCGAGGTGGAGGCCCTGGAAGGTTCCGACACCGGCCGCGGCACCTACCACCCCAAGAACACCCCCACGCCCTCGCCCAGCCTCAGTCCCAGTCCCAGCTTGGATCCCTCTTTGAGCCCCTGGCTCCCCGAGCTTTCACCCGACCCTTCGGGCGAGCTCCCCGGCCTGGAGACGCCTGTGCCCGGCGGCGCTGTCACCGCGCCCACAGAGAGCGAGCAGCCCGATATCATCGAGCTACCCGACCCCACGCCCAATCTCGATGACCCCGACCTCGTTCCCGAGGAAGGCGACCCCGGCGACGGCGGCGTCGACATCGTAGAGGAGGGAGAGGAATCCGATATTTTGCTCGACTGAATCTTTGCGAAAAGGGGCTGTCGCGAAATAGACTATAGTCTATTTCGCGACAGCCCCTTCGGCTTTCTCTGCCCGCGTGGCGCAAGCCCAGCGGACTGTGTTCTTTTCGGGCCGCCCCGGGCGAAGTGTTTTGCGCCCCTGCCCTTGGGCTCCCGCCTTCATTGAAAAGATTTTTTCAACTCACGCAAAGCGCAGGCTTTTTTGCCTTGGCAGCCCCGGCGCCCGCAGGGGAAAGAGCGGTCACTCCCGCCCCACGCTCTTCGTGCGGTAAAACCACTTCTTTTCGCGGTACATGCGCTCGTCGGCCACGTCCAGCTGTTCCCGGATGCTGCACTCCGCGGCCTGCCAGCAGGCCCCGGCCGAGCAGCTGATGCCCTCCTTTTCCATGCCGTCTCTCGCCTGCGTCACGCCGGCGTAAAACTCGCCCTCTGCCATCCCTTCGCAAATCGCCACAAATTCGTCGCCGCCAATGCGAAAGGCCCGCCCGGGAAAAGCGCAGTGCAGGTGCTTTGCCGTGCGGCGAATGAGCTCGTCGCCCGCGGTATGGCCCAGCCTGTCGTTCACCGACTTCAGGCCGTTGATGTCAAAGCAGGCCACGCCCAGGGAGCACAGGCTTTTTCCTCCCTGTTCGTCGAGCAGTTCGTTGAACTTGTTGCGGTTGTACAGGCCGGTCAGGGCGTCCTCAAAGCTCATGCGCTCCAGCTGCAGCGTCTGCGCCTCGATCTGCTTCTTCTGCTCGCCAATGACCTCCTGCAAATACTCATAGGTGTGCCGCCCCATTTGCATGGGAAAGCCCATTTCGCTCTCCGTCATTTCCGAATAGGGGTTGGAAACGTGGATGTGGCAGCAGCGCGCCCCGCCTTCCGCCATGCGGAACAGCGCCGCCACGCGCTGGTGCACCCGCAGGTACATGTGGCTTTCGGGGTCGGTGGTGATCCACAGCCTGCCGGTGCAAAGGTGCACCCCCGGCGCTACGGTGATCACGTCGTACTCCTCGTCCGAAATGCTGCACTTGGGCACCTTGCCCACAAACTGCCGGAAAATGCCGCACACCCTTTCCTTGCCCACGGCGTATTCCGCCTCGCCCGCGCCAAGCCAGCTGAAGGGCTCGTCGAACATGGCGATCAGCCCTTCTATATCGTTTTCGCAATAGTGCAGGTGCATCATATGGCTGGTCAGTTTAGCGATCTTCTGCTGGACCGGGTCCAGCGCGCCAAACCTTGCCTGCTTCGTCTCCATCTCGTCTTCCTTTGCCAATCTTTTGATGTGTGGGGAAAAATAAAAAACCCTGTGCTGTGCCTTTTGCGGGCACAGAAAAAAAGATAGATTAAATATACATGATTTGTAAGAAAAAAACAATGGCAAAACGCGGTGCGGCAGGTCTTTTCCTCCCTTCGGCCCTCCCGCATCTATCCGTTTTATTGGACATATTTGTATTTTACAGCCAATGGGCCGCAGCCCCTCAACAAAGGCTGCGGCCCATTGGTGTGAATGAACATTCACTTTTTGCCCATGCTCAGCAGGGCGCGGTCATTGGCAAACTCGCTGCCGCTCGCGCGCTCAAAGGCGCGCAGCAGCGCTTCGACCGTCAGGTTCTTCTTTTCTTCGCCGGAAATGTCCAGCACGATCTCGCCGTCGTTCATCATGATCAGGCGGTTGCCGTAGGCAATGGCGTCGCGCATGTTGTGGGTGACCATCATGGCGGTCAGGCCGTTTTCGGCAATGATCTTTTCCGAAAGGGCCAGCACTTTCTGCGCGGTCTTGGGGTCGAGCGCTGCGGTGTGCTCGTCGAGCAGCAGCAGCTTGGGCTGCTTTAACGTGGCCATCAGCAGTGTGAGCGCCTGGCGCTGCCCGCCCGAAAGCAGGCGCACCTTAGCGGTCAGGCGGTCCTCAAGCCCCAGTTCCAGGCGCTTGAGCTGCTCGCGGTACATGGCGCGCTCGGCGTTCGAAATGCCCCAGCGCAGCCCCCTGAAGTTGCCCCGGCGGTAGGCCAGCGCCAAATTTTCTTCAATGCCCATGTTGCCGGCCGTGCCCATCATGGGGTCCTGAAACACGCGGCCCAGGAGTTTTGCGCGCTTGTGTTCCGACCAGTTGGTCACTTCGGTCTCGTCGATGTAAATGTGCCCGCGGTCGGGCGTGTGTACCCCTGCGATGCAGTTGAGCAGGGTGGACTTGCCCGCGCCGTTGCCGCCGATGACCGTCACGAAGTCGCCGTTTTGAAGCGTCACGCTGACGTTTTTTAAAGCCTGCCGTTCGTTGATGGTGCCGGCGTTAAAAAGGATGCTCAGGTTTTTTACTTTCAACATGCCGCTCACCGCCCTTCTTCCGTGATCTGTGCGCCGTCAAGCCCTTCTGGCCCGTCTGGGCCTCCGCCCGCTTCCTCTTCCGCCTCCAACCTGGCCTGCTGCTTGCGGGCCATGCGCTTGGCCGCCATCTTCTTGAGCGTGGGCAAATACAGCGCGATGGCCACAGTAATGGCCGTGAACAGCTTGAGGTCGTTCGAGTCCATGCCCAGGCGCAGCACCAGCACGATGATGATGCGGTAGGCCACAGCGCCCAAAGCCAGCGAGAGCAGGCGGCGGAAGAACTGGTCTTTGCCGAAGAGCACCTCGCCGATGATCAGCGAAGCCAGCGCGATGACGATGGAGCCCGTGCCCATCTGCACATCGGAATAAGCCTGCGACTGCGCAATGAGCGCGCCCGAGAGCGCCACCAGGCCGTTGCTGATGATCAGGCCCAAGGTGATGGCCACCTTGGTGTTGATGCCCTGCGCGCGGGCCATGTTCTGGTTGTTGCCGGTGGCGCGGATGGAGCAGCCGATCTCGGTGCCGAAGAACCAGTAAATGATGCACATGAGAACGAGCGCGATGCCGCCGCCCACCACGATCATGGCAATGTTTTTGCTCATGCCCAGAGTATCGGTAAAATAGGTGAACACCGTTTCCATGCGCAAAAGCGAAACATTCGAGCGGCCCATGATGTGCAGGTTGATGGACCACAGGGCGATCATGGTCAAAATACCCGAAAGCAGCGGGGGGATGCGCAGCACCGTGTGCAGAAGGCCGGTGCACAGCCCCGCGGCCATGCCGCCCAAAAAGGCGAGCAGCAGCGCCAGCCAGGGGTTCATGCCGCCGGTGATGCAGATGGCCGCAATGGAAGCGCCCATGGTGATGGTGCCTTCCACCGTAAGGTCGGCAATGTCCAGAATGCGGTAAGTGATGTAGACGCCAATGGTCATCACGGCCCACAGCAGGCCGAGTCCTATTGCGCCGGTGATTTCATTCAGCATGGCAGTATCTACCCAATCCTTTTCGTTTTCTTCGGTTTGCGGCCAGCGCCGCGGTCTTATGATTTATAATAAGGAAGTTTCAGCAAAACAGCGCCCGTTCGGCGCTTTTTTAAAAAACGCGATTCCGCATTTCAGCCGGGGAGCAACGCTCCCCGGCTGAACGCAGGGCCTTTTTGTTTCGTTCCTGCGCAGGGCTTATTCGCCGGCAAGGGCCAGCAGGTCTTCGGGAATGGTCAGGCCAATGGCCTCGGCGGTGTCGAGGTTGAAGGTGTACTCGTACTCGGTCTGATGCTCGACGGGCATGGTGGAAATATCGGCGCCTTCGAGCAGCACGCGGATGGCCATTTCGCCAGCCTGGTAGCCGAGGTCGTAGTAGTTGATGCCCACAGTGGCCAGGGCGCCGGAATCGACCATGCCGGACTCGCCGCCGATGACGGGGGTCTTGGTTTCGGCGACCACGCCGTACACCACGGGGATGGACGAAGCCAGGGTGTTGTCGGTGGGCAGGTAGATGGCGTCGCACTGGCTGGCCAGGGTGGTGATGGCCTGCTGCACATCGTTGGTGGAGGAGACCGTCACTTCCACGTAGCTCATGCCCTGGGCCTCGATCTCGGCGCGGGCCAATTCAGCCTGCAGAACGGAATTGTCCTCGCCGGAGTTGTAGCACACACCCACGGTCTGGCAGTCGGGCGCGAGCTGCTTGACGAGCTCGATCTGCTCCTTGATGGGGTTCATGTCGCTCGTGCCGGAAACGTTCGTGCCGGGGTTGTCGTTATCGTTCACCAGGCGCGCCTCGGCAAAGTCGGTCACAGCCGTGGCGATGATGGGGATCTCGGTGGTTTTGCCCGCCATGGTCTGGGCGGCGGGGGTGGCGATGGCCAGCACCAGATCAACATCCTTGCTGACGAAGCGGTCGGCAATGGTGCCCAGGTTGGACTGGTCGTTCTGGGCGTTCTGGAAGTCGATCTCTAAATTCTCGCCGTCCACCAGGCCGTTGTCGGCCAGCGCGGCAATAAAGCCTTCGCGCGCCGAGTCGAGCGCCGAGTGCTCGCTGAGCTGGATGATGCCCACGGTGTACTGTGCATCGCCGGTGGACTGCACATCGTCGTTCGTGCCGCTCTGGGGGTCTTCGTTCTGCGTGCCGCAGGCGGTCATCGCCAGCACGAGCAGAACAGCCAGCAGGACAGAAAGTACGCGTTTCATTTCGTTTGAAGCCTCCCTGTTTGTGAAATGGTTGATGATATAAAAAAAGACCCGTCGCTTTGTAAAAAGGACGGATCTTTTCATCCATGGTACCACCTTTATTTCCCGCACCCTTGCGGTGTGCGGGCTTGCCGGGCGGCTGCAGTGCGCCGCCTGGATGCTGTAACGTGCGCCTCATAATCCCGCGCACGGCCAAGCCTACTAAGCCAAAAAACTGCCGTTCGGTTGGCGGCTCTTGGAAGGTATTCGGAAGCGGCAGGCTGCTTTTTTGCACCACCCAAAAGCTCTCTGATAACCTGTGGGCGCCCCTACTTTTTTCCAGTCGATGCCTTTATAAATTCTTCTTTTGTGGCTGCGGCCCTTGCGGCCGGAAGATGGATTTATTATAATCACAAGTAAGTGATGTGTCAACCGAAATTTCACCTGGTTTTTAAAATGGGCAAGTCTGATTTTTTGCCTTGTGCGTTCGTTTTTTTAACTTTTTCACGCAATTTTAATTTTTAGCCCAGAAAACCCCGGGAACTGCCAAACTCAGTTCACAATCCCGGCGTATACTAAAGCCAGAACGACTCGAAAAAGGAAATTTATGCGCTGCGCCGCGCCGCCCCACGGCACGGCCAAAAAGCCGTTTTTCGGCGCGCTTCCCCACGGCGCGCCGAAAACGAAGAGCAAACGACGATCTGCGCCGCCCCACGGCGCGGCTCTTGGTGCAAGAAAGAAGGCAAGGAGAAAACATGAAGAAGCTTTATTTGGTCACCGGTATTTCCGGCCATTTGGGCAGCACGGTCGCTTCCGCCCTGCTCGAATCCGGCCAGGGCGCCGTGCGCGGGTTCGATCTGCCCGCCGTGCGGCACAACAATGTGCGCGGCGATGTCGAGATGGTGTACGGCGACATCACCAAGCCCGAGGAGCTGGAGCCAGCGTTTTTACACGCCGAAGACGAGGAGCTCTGTGTCATTCACTGCGCGGGCATCGTCTCCATCACCTCTAAGCTCAACCCCGCCATTTACGCCGTCAACGTAACAGGCACCAAAAACGTGCTGGCGCTGTGCGAAAAGTACCGCGCGGCCAAGCTGGTTTACGTGAGCAGTGTGCACGCCATTCCCGAAGCCCCCAAGGGCACCACCATCACCGAGATCAGCCGCTTTGACCCCAAGGTGGTCGAGGGCGCTTACGCCCAGACCAAGGCCGAGGCCACGCAGGCCGTATTGAACGCCGCTGCGCGCGGGCTCAACGCCACGGTGGTGCACCCCTCGGGCATCATCGGCCCCAACGATTTGGGGAACGGCCACCTCACCCACGTCATCATCGACTTTTTGAACAGCAAGCTCACCGCCATTGTAAAGGGCGGCTACGACTTTGTGGATGTGCGCGACGTTGCAAGGGGCATCCTGGCGGCGGCCGAGCGGGGCCGTGCGGGGGAATGCTACATTCTCAGCAACCGCTACCTCACCGTCAAGCAGCTCATCGACACGGTCTCGGAGCTGACCGGCAAAAAGGCCATCAAAACCGTGCTGCCGCTGTGGTTCGCACAGCTCACCGCGCCCTTTGCCGAGCTCTATTACCGCCTGCGCCGCACAGCGCCGCTCTACACCCGTTACTCTCTTTACACGCTGGAATCCAATTCCCAGTTTTCGCACGAAAAGGCGACCAAAGAGCTCGGCTACCGCACGCGCGACATCCGCGAGACTTTAGCCGACACCGTGGCCTTTTTGAAGGGGCGGGGGATCGTCAAGCCCCCGCGGGCAAAGCGGGCCAAGAAGGCGGCCAAAGTTCCTTCGTAAGCAAAAAAGGTCCCCCGCGGGGGACCTTTTTTTCGGGTCTGGGGGCTGTCGATTTTACCCACATTTTACTTTTTAGATCGATCCTTTGTGATACACTATTTGCAAGAAACCTCTTCTACATTCCCCATCCCCTTTGCTTTTTCCCCTGCCCGCAAAAGGAGCTCTCATGAAAAAGCGCCTGCCAGTTTTCTTTTTGTTCGCCCTTTGCCTGCTTCTGTTCTGCGCCTGCCAAGCAAACGAGGACCTTACCGGCTGGGTGACCGAGCCCGTGTTGGGAGAAGCCGGCCTGGCTTCCTTTGTGCTGCGGGCAGAGGACGGCACGCTGACCGGCGTGCTGCTGACCGGCGGCACCGCCGTTTTCCCCCTGGACGGGGGCATGACGGCAGAGGAGTTTTTGGTCGGGCCGCCGGCAGAAGTGGAGGTAGAAGTGTATTGCAGCGGGGAAAAGGCCACGCTCCGCACCCAGAGCGGCCAAACCATTCCCGCTTACCCGGCGCAGGCCATTGCCATCCGCAGAGTCTATTTGGGGAAAACGGCGGTTTCAGACGGCACGCCCATCGGCATCTATCAATACGGCTACCTTCCAAACGGCCGGCTCTATACCCTAAACGACGGGATCTGGCTGCTGTTTGTGGAAACGCCCGCCGGCCCGCAGGATGTGTTCGTGGAAGGCACGGAAAACCTGAACGACCTGCCGGCGAAAGCGCAGGAGCGCATCCTCGCCTTTTACGAAGAACAGCGGGCCCAGAACGGCCTGGATCTGCCCGCCGCGCTGCAAAACGCCTATGACGCGTACCGCGCCGCCAAGTACCCCGCCCGCTTTTCCTTCCACCGTGTGCAGGAAACCACCCGGCCCACAGCTTCCAGCGAGCGTGTGCTGTACTGCCTGACCACCCGTTCCCAGCCCGCAGGCAGCGGCGAAAGCACCAGCCTGTATGCTAGCGCCTTCTGCAAAGCCACCGGCGAACCCCTTTCGGCCTGGGAACTTTTTGCCTGCCCGGCAGAGGAGGCAGCTGTGCGCCTGCTGGACCTTGCCGGGGTGACAGACCCTGCGGAACGGGAAGAAATGGCAGCGGCGCTTTCCCCCGAACACCTGATTTTTCACGGCGATTCCCTGGAGATCTTTTTTGCGCCGGGAAGCCTGCCCGGCCAGGAAACAAGCCTGACGCTGACGCTGCCCTACGACGGCGCCCTGCGGGAGCTTTTGCAGGATTGGGCGGTTCCGCAGAGCGCGAATGTACCATAAAGACTTTTTGCCGTGCGGAGTCGTACCCAGCCCGGTGTCGTGACAGGAATCGCGTCCCTGCGGGGTCGCTCCGGCTTAAAAAAGATCTCTTCAGAAGGACTGCCTTCTGTTTAAAGGAAACCGAAAAATTTCCGTTTTTGCAAAAACGCCTGCCCCGGGTCGTGGAGCGGCGAAAGCTCTGCGAATCTGCATCGAAAGAAAAAAGCAAAGGCTGCGGGGGCCCCGGGCAAGCGGCCGCGTTTTGCAGAAGAAACTCCTGCGTAAAACACAGGCCGCACTGACCCACAGCGGTCAAAAAAAGCCCCCGGCAGGCTCCGTTTGGACCACCCAGGGGCTGTTCGTAACTTTTTTTGCTTTGCAGGAGCCCTGTTTTTATTTAAGCTGCTGCAGCACCACATCCACCACGCGCTCGATCTCGGGCGCGTCCGCCATTTCCACCATGCCCTGGTCGCAGAGCCTGGCGGTCTCGGGGCGGATGGGCATGCTCGCCAACAGCGGCAGGCCCAGCGCGTCGAGCTGCTTTGCGGTCTCGCCCTCGCCGAACAGGTAGATCTTCTTGCCGCAGTCCGGGCAAAGGGCGTAGGCCATGTTCTCCACCGCGCCCAGCACGGGAATGTGCATCATTTCGGCCATCTTCACGGCCTTGCGCACGATCATGCCCACCAGGTCCTGCGGAGTGGTGACCACAAAAATGCCATCCACCGGCAGCGACTGGAAGACCGTCAGCGGCACGTCGCCCGTCCCCGGCGGCATATCGATGAACAAAACGTCCAGATCCCCCCACTCCACGTCGTTCCAGAACTGCTGCACCACGCCGCCCAAAATGGGGCCGCGCCAGATCACGGGCGAATCCTCTTCTTCGAGCAGCAGATTGACGCTGATGAGCTTGATGCCCGTTACGGTAGAAGCGGGCAGCATATGCTCGCCGTCACCCAGCACACCGCCCTGCACACCGAACATGCGTGGCATGGAAGGGCCGGTGACGTAGGCGTCCAGCACGCCCACCGCAAGGCCCTGCCTCCGCTCCTCCGCGCTCAGCAGCCGCGTCACCGTGGACTTGCCCACGCCGCCCTTGCCGCTCACCACGGCAAAGACCTTTTTGATGTTCTGCTGTTTCATTTCCTGCCCGCTCTGGTGGGGCGGGGCTTTCTTTTTTTCCTTGGTGTTGGAAGGGCACCCTTCGCAGGCCGGCAGGGTACCGCACTTTTCAGGTTCGCAGCTCATGAGTTCCTCCGTTGCAAAAAATCCGCCGCGCCGGGCAAAACGCCCGCCGGGCAGCCGATACTGCTATTCTATCACCCTTTTGCCGATTGTCAAAGCCGCCGGGGGCTTTCCTTGCGGCTCATTTTTCTTTTGGCCGCAGCGGATCTGCCGCGCGGGCTCTTTTTCTTCAAAAAATGCGCGGGCGCGCCCCCGCGGCCCCCTGGTTCGTGCTATAATGGTGCGGGAAAACCCAGCGGCTTTGTGCCGTTAAAGAAAACGAGGGGGGATTTTTTTGCTGCCGCGCCGTCTTTCGCGCACTGCCATGCTCTTTGGGGCCGAAAAGGTCGGGCGCCTGACCTCTGCCTGCGCGGCGGTCTTTGGCCTGGGGGGCGTAGGCGCCGCAGCGGCCGAAGCCCTGGCCCGCAGCGGCGTGGGGAAGCTGGTGCTCGTCGACGGCGACCGCGTGGAGGAAAGCAACCTCAACCGCCAGCTCTTTGCGCTGCGTTCCACCCTGGGCCTGTTCAAAACCGAAGCTGCTTCGCGCCGCATCAAGGACATCGCCCCCGAGTGCGAGCTTTCGCTCCACCCGGTGTTTTACCTGCCCCAAAGCGTGGAAAGCGAGCAAAACGACCTGCTTTTGGGGGTAGACGTGGTGATCGACGCCATCGACACCGTCACCGCCAAGCTCGCGCTGTTTGAAGCCTGCCGGGCGCGGGGCATCCCGCTGCTTTCCTGCATGGGCACCGGCAACCGCGCAGATCCTTCCCAGCTGCGGCTGGGCGATGTGTTCGAGACCCAGAACGACCCCCTCTGCCGCGTGATGCGCCGCGAGCTGCGCAAGCGCGGAGCGCAGCATTTGCGCTGTGTATACTCAAAGGAACCGCCCAGAAAGCCGGATGGCGCCTGCCTGGCCCCGGGCGATTTAAAAAACGGCCGCACGCCCCCTTCTTCCGCCGCCTTTGTGCCGCCGGCGGCAGGGCTTTTGCTGGCATCGGCCGCCGTGCGCATCCTCACAGGAGAACTTGAACCATGAACCGACACCGCATCATTGCCATCGTCTTTCTCATCGCCTTCCTTTTGGCCCTTACCGGCGCCGTGGTGGGCATTTTGCGGCAGAACGAGGCGCTTATTTGGCCCTCTTCCGTCGTGCTGCTTCTGGTGGGCTTTTACGCCTGGCGCATCAAGCTCGAGCGCGACCGCGCTTACCGCGAGCAGGAGCTGGAGCTGGAGCGGCAGCAAAAGGAAGAAGACGAGCCCGCCGCAAAATAAGCGCAAAAAACGGGCCGTTCCAAAACAGGCACCCGGAATCACAGTTTTCAAAACAACGGCAGCTTCAGAATTTGTGTAATAGAAGGAACTGTTGCAAAACAGGCCGTCGCCTATTTCGCGGCAGCTCCAGCTCAGGAAAGGACCCTTCATGAACCAGGCTTTGTACAAAACCTACGCCGAAGTGGTGGTAAGGATCGGCTGCGCCCTGCAGAAGGGGCAGAAACTGACCATCAGCGCGCCGGTGGAGTGCGCGGCGTTTGCCCGCGCGTTGGCCGAAGCCGCCTTTTTGCACGGCGCGCCGGATGTTGAGATCTACTGGAACGACGAGCAGGTCTCCCGCCTGCGCTACCTGTACGGCGAGCAGGCGCGTGTGTGCAGCCTGCCCGGTTACCTGCGCGAACAGCGCATGGCCGCGTTGCAGGAAGGCGCGGCCTACGTGGCCATTTCTGCCGAGGACCCGGACGCCTACGCCGGCGTGGACCCCAACGTGGTACAGCGCGCCCGCATCGCCACCCGTACCGCCTTAAAGCCCTACTTTGAGGCCATGAACAACAACGTCCTGCAGTGGTGCATCGCCTCGGTGCCCACCCAGGCCTGGGCCAACAAGGTCTTCCCGAACGAAGCCGACCCCGTGGGCGCGCTGTGGAAGGCCATTGCCCACGCCGTGCGGCTGGACGAGCCCGACCCTATTGCCGCCTGGCAGGCGCACATTCAACGCCTGAACCGCCGCATGGAAAAACTCAACGCCCTGCGCCTTTCGGCCCTGCACTACCGCAGCCAAAACGGCACCGATTTGACCGTTGGCCTGGCAAGGGAACACATTTGGTGCGGCGGGGCCGACATGGCCGCCAAAAACGGCGCCTCTTTCATTGCCAACATGCCCACCGAAGAGGTCTTTACCACCCCCGACCGCCTGCGGGTCGAAGGCGTGGTCAAAAACGCCCTGCCGCTGGTGTACAACGGCGCGGTCATCGACGGTTTTTCCCTGACCTTCCGCGAAGGCAGGGTGGAGCGCTTCTCTGCCGCGCAGGGGGAAGCCGCCTTGGGCGCGCTGTTGGATACCGACGAAGGCGCGCGCTACTTGGGCGAGGCCGCCCTGGTGAGCGCCGATTCCCCCATTGCGCAAATGGGCGTGCTGTTTTACAACACGCTCTTTGACGAAAACGCCGCCTGCCACCTGGCGCTGGGTTCCTCTTACCCCAGCTGCATCCAGGGCGGCGCGGAACTTCCCGAAGAGTCGCTGCGCAGCCGCGGGGGCAACACCTCGCTTCTGCACGCCGACTTCATGATCGGTACCGAAGACCTCAGTATCGAAGGCCTCCTTCCCAACGGCCTGCGCCTGCCCATTTTCCAAAACGGCGTGTGGGCAGGGGAGTTTTTGGAACCTTAGGCTTTTCGCCGCCGATGCACGGCTTTACCCTCACCATACCACCCGCCCGCCGCACGGGCGAAAGGAGCGCAAATCCCATGTTCATCCACTGCGACTACCACCTGCACACCCATCTTTCGAACGACTGCGAGACCCCCATGGCCCTGCAGCTCAAAACCGCCAAAGAACACGGCCTGACCGAGGTGTGCTTTACCGACCACCTGGAAACCGACTTTCCCAACCTCGTGGGGGAAAATCTGAATTTTGAAACTTACGACAAGACCCTTGCTGCGCTCGACCGCCTGGGCATGACCGTGCGCAAGGGCGTGGAAAACGGCCTGCCCTGCCACAAAGAAAGCTACCCCAAAATGGTCGAGGAACTGCGCAACCACCACTTTGATTTCATCCTCACCTCGGCGCATCTGGTGGATGACCGCGACCCCTACTTCCCCGAGTACTACGAGGGCGGCATGACCCTGCACGAGGCGCTCAACAAGTACACCAGCGCGCTGTACCAGTACCTGCAGTGGATCCCCTACGACTGTTACGACGCCGTGGGGCACATCGATTACGGCGCCAAGTTCTACCCCGACCCCGAGGCGCGGATGCACTACGCCGACTGCCCCGACCAGATCGACGCCATCTTCCGCCACATCATCCCCGAGGGCAAGTGCATCGAGATCAACACCTCCACCTACCGCACCATCACCGGCCCCATTCCGGGGCTCGATTGGCTCAAACGCTACAAGGAGCTGGGCGGCGAGTTCGTGACCATCGGCTCCGACGCCCACCTCACCAAGCACGTCGCCTTTCGTTTGGACGAAGCGGCCGAGCTTGCGCGCGCAGCGGGCATCCGCTATTACGCCACGTTCGAGGACCGCAAGCCCATTCTGCACAAGCTGTAAAAATTTTCTGCCGGGTACTATAAAAGGCCCGGCTTTTTCTTTTTTGGGGCGCTCAAGACTTTTTTCAAGGCACTCCGCTCTCTGCGCGCTTTGGGCCCTTCCCTTTCCGCCGGCAAAAACCGTGCGCTTTGCCCCATTTTTGCCGGCGCTGCACCCCTCCCGAAAAAAAGTGCGAAAAAAATAAAATTGGGTAGTGACAAACCCAACATGACCTGCTATAATAATCCTTGTCGCGCGGGAGTAGCTCATTTGGTAGAGCGCCGCCTTGCCAAGGCGGAGGTAGCGGGTTCGAACCCCGTCTTCCGCTCCAGACGGACGATTAGCTCAGTTGGTAGAGCACCTGACTCTTAATCAGGGTGTCCAGGGTTCGAGTCCCTGATCGTCCACCAAACAACGGGCTGTCGCAAAATAAGCGGCAGCCTTTTTTTGAGTTTTACACCGTTTACTTGGCCGCATCTTTCTTTAAATTGTCGGATTCGATCAAATCAATGCTAAAGCAGCCATCGTTCCCAAAACTATGATTCCATGCGCCTGTTTTACAGCGCGCGCTTTTTCTTTGTCGCACCAGCGGATCACTCCCCGGTGTTCCGCTTCCCAAACCACCGGGCAAAAACCGCCGCAGCGCTCCGCGTGATGTGCGGCGGAGGGGAGATTGACGCCCAGCTGCGCAGGACTTCGTGATGAGATCGCTGCCGTCTTGTTCCAGAGCGCCGATAAAGCCCGCAGCCGCAGGGAGCGCTTGAATGGAAGAAGAAAGAGGAAGCAAAGAGCGATTCCTGCTCTTCTTTCGGGGTGGGCCTGCTGCAAAAGAAAAGCACAGGATCTCCTTTTTTATAACGGCGGCTTCAGAATTTAGGCTCCTGGATTTATTTATTGGGGCTGTCGCAAAAAAGGCTGGCGCCTATTGCGCGGCAGCCCCCTTTTCCTTTACGGAATGTATTTCATGCCCCACTGAGAAATGGCGTAAAACACCGGCAGCAGATCCTGCCCCTTTTCCGTCAGGGAGTATTCCACCCGCAGGGGCATCTCGTTGAACTGCACCCGCCGCACCAAATCGTCCCCTTCCAGTTCCCGAAGCGCGTTGGTCAGCGCCGTGTTGGTGATGGGCTGGAGCATCTTTTTCAGCTCGCCGAACCGCATGGGAGACTTGATGCACAGCTCGTAGAGGATCTGGAGCTTCCACTTGCCCTGCAGCATCTGCACCACCGGCATGACGGGGCAGTTCCCCCCGTCGGTGAGGATCACGCCGCCCACCTTTTCCTTGAATTCTTCGTAGGTCATGTTCCGCTCGTTCCCCGCCTTCTGCAGTATGGTTTTGGATACCAGGTACAAACGATTTGCGTACTTGATGGTAAATTCCAACCAAGTATAATTATTGTATCAGCCGGTTCTGACCTCGTCAATCGCTGAAATCACCGGAAAGGCCTGAAAACTATGAACGAACTGAACATTATGGAAGCTGCCGCTTTTACCTCTCCCAACCCGCTGGCACTGATCTGTTCCCAAAACGAGGACGGCACCACCAACTTGGCGCCCATCTGCTTTGTCTCCTACCTCTCATTCGACCCGCCGATGGTAGGCTTCTCTGCCGGGAAGCAGTCCCACACCGGCAGGCGCGTGCGGGAGACCGGCAAGGTCATCCTTACCGTTCCCGGCGAGAGCCTGGCCGGCGCGGTGATGGCCTGCGGCAGCTCCACCGGCGCATCCGTCCACAAGGCCGCCGAGTACCACGTGGAAATGAAGGCGGTGGAAGGCTCCGACATCCTCATCCCGGCGGACACGAAGCTGGCGATGGTGGCGGCGCTGGAGCAGACGGTCGAAACGGGCGACCACATCCTGCACATCTGCCGGGTGGAAAAGTTCCTGGGGGATGCGGGCAAAAAGGGCCTGTTCGCCTGGAACGGCTTCGGGAAGGCCGCTCCCGCCGCAGAGGGCTGATGTTCCCCGCGAAAAAGGGGGCGAGCCCCGTTTGAGCATCTGCATCGGAGACGGGGCGCAGGAAAGGCCGGGCGGTCTCGAAACCGGAATGGGTGCGGCGCCTGGTTCGCCAGGCCCGCGCGCTGAGCATCCCGGTATTTCTGAAGAAGGACCTGCTGCCCATCCTCGGCGAGGAACAGATGGTGCAGGAACAGTTTACAGCCAATGCACCCGTCCGTTACAAAGTATCCGGTCTTCTTTGCCTGTGCGCCGCCAAACGAAAAATTGGCGCGTTCTATGGGGCGTTTGGAAAGGTCAAGCCATTCGCCGGTTCCCTCATAATGCCTCAGGCAAAAGAGTTGCCCGCCTGCCCGGTGGAAACGACGCTCATGCTCATTGGCGATAAATGGAAGGTTCTTATTTTGCGCGACCTTCTGCCCGGCACCAAGCGGTTCGGAGAACTCAAAAAATCCATTGGCAGCGTGTCGCAAAAGGTGTTGACCGCCCAGCTCCGGGATATGGAAGCAAAGGGGCTCGTCAGCCGCCGCGTGTACGCCGAAGTTCCGCCGCGGGTAGAATACAGCTTGACAAACCTGGGAAAAAGCCTGAAACCGATCCTGGACGCTATGCAGACATGGGGCGAGAGCTACCAGGCGCAAAACAGCTGACGAAGCGGCCCCTTTTGCGGTTTGGCGCACGAACAGAGGGATATTGACAAATCCCGCGGCGGCGTGCTACAATAAGCCCACTTTCATACTTACAAAATGCGTTTGAGCAGAAAGAGTAGTTGGGCGAACAGCTTCAGAGAGGTGCCGGCCGCTGCGAGGCACCAGCCATACCCCAATGAAGTTCATTCTGCAAGCGGTGTGCTGAACTCACAGTAGGCACAACGGGTGCGACCGTTACATCGCTAAGACTTTTAAGCCTAATAAGGTTCCGGCTGCAAGGCCGGTACGAAAGCAGAGTGGTACCGCGATAGAATCGCCCCTGTGGAAGCAGGGGCGTTTTTTTATGGTTTCTTTGGTTTGTTCCCGCTATGGGAAAGAAATTATTGGGAGGAAAGACTCATGAAAAAGATCGTTTCCCTTGTTTTGTGCGCTGCCGCGCTCTTTGCGCTGGGCGCCGCGCTGACCGGCTGCGGCGAAAACGGCGGCGAAGCCGCGGGCGAAAAGGACAGCTACACCGTTGGCATCTGCCAACTGATGGTGCACGACTCCTTGGACCAGGCCACGCAGGGCTTTACCGACGCGCTGACCGACCGCATGGAAGAGGCCGGCAAGGAAGTGGAATTTTTGACCCAGGTGGCCGGCGATGCCAATCTTTGCTCCACCGTCATCAACTCCTTTGTTTCGCAGAACGTCGATCTGATCCTGGGCAACGCCACGCCCGCGCTGCTGGCCGCTGCCAACGCCACCACCACCATTCCCGTGCTGGGCACCTCTGTGACCGACTACGACGACACCTTTGGCGGCCCCCTGCCCGAAAACGTCACCGGCACCTCTGACGCCGTTCCCTTTGACGAACAGGCGCAGATGATGATCGATTCTTTGGGCCTGGTGGCCGGCGACCAGGTGGGCGTGCTGTACTGCACCAACGAGTCCAACTCCCTCATCCAGTACGAGGCCGTCAAGGAGCTGTTTGAGGCTCAGGGCATTGTGGTGAAGGCCTACACCTTCTCCGAAACCACCGAGCTGCAGACCGTGGCCACCGCCATGGCTGGCGAGTGCAAGGCCGTTTACGTGCCTTCCGACAACACCGTTGCCGCCAACGACACCATTGTGGGCACCATCTGCACCGAAAAGAACGTGCCCATTTACACCAGCTACGGCGGCGCCATTTGCTACGCCAGCCTTTCCATCGACTACTACCAGCTGGGCTATGAGACCGGCAACATGGCCGCCGACATCCTGTTAAACGGCACGGCCCCCGCCGATCTTGAGATCCAGACCCTGACCCCCACCGTTTCCTACAACGAAGACCTGTGCGCACAGCTGGGCATTCAGGTCCCCGCTGAATAATCACTTGCGAGGTACGTTATGGCTTTCCTAAACGCACTGCCCGGCGCCATTGCAGAGGGGCTGATCTGGGGCCTGATGGGCATCGGTGTTTATATTTCTTACAAGATCCTCGACATCGCCGATCTTACGGTGGACGGTTCCATTTGCACCGGCGGCTGTGTGTGCGCCGTGCTGCTCGCCGGCGGCTTCCCCGTGTGGGCGAGCGTGCTGCTGGCGCTGCTCGCCGGCGCGCTGGCCGGCGTGGTCACCGGTCTTCTGCACACCGCGCTGGGGGTCCCCTCCATCCTTTCCGGCATCCTCACGCAGCTCATTCTGTACTCGGTGAACCTCTGCATACTGGGCGGCAAGTCGCTCGTGGCCGTCGACCCAAGGGCCAACAGCCTGTGGGTCAACATGAGCAACAACCCCTCGTCCATCCTCACCATGGTCATCATTGCCGCTGTGCTGATCATTTGCCTGTGGCTGTTCTTTTACACCGAAGTCGGCCTCACCCTGAAGTCCACCGGCGACAACCCCGACATGAGCCGTGCCCAGGGCGTCAACGTCAAGCTGAACAAGGTGGTCGGCCTGGCCATTGCCAACGGCATCGTGGCGCTTTCGGGCGCGCTGCTCGCGCAGTACAAGGGTTCCGCCAACATCAACGACGGCCGCGGCGCCATCGTCATCGGTCTGGCGGCCATCTTCATCGGCCTTTCGGTTTCCATGAAGATCAAGCCCAACTTCGTGGTCAGCCTCATCGGCGTGCTCTTCGGCAGCATCGTGTACTACATCATTTACAACTTCGTGATCCTGCTGGGGCTCAAGACCGACTACTTGAAGATGCTTTCGGCCATTATCGTGGCCATCTTCCTCGCCGTACCGTACCTGAAGAGCGAATACTTTACCAAGCGAAAGTCCCTGCACCCAGAAGAAGGCAAAAACGCGGGAGGTGGCGGCCATGTCTGACGTCATGCTGAAGATCACCGATCTGCAAAAGACCTTTAACCCCGGCACGGTCAACGCCAAGACCGCGCTCAACGGCTTGAACCTGGAACTCAGAGACGGCGATTTTGTGACCGTTATCGGCGGCAACGGCGCGGGCAAGTCCACGCTGCTCAACGCCATTGCCGGCGTTTGGAAGCCCGATTTCGGCAAGATCGAGATCGACGGCGTGGACGTGACCTTCATGCCCGAGTTCAAGCGCGCAAAATTCCTGGGCCGCGTGTTCCAGGACCCCATGAAGGGCACCTCGCCCGACATGGAGATCGCCGAGAACCTCGCCATCGCTTCCCGCCGCGGCATCCGCCGCCGGTTCGTCATGGGTGTGCGGCGGGCCGACCGCGCCAAGTACAAAGAGCTCCTGGCCTCGCTCGAATTGGGGCTGGAGGACCGGCTCTCTACCAAAGTCGGCCTGCTTTCGGGCGGGCAGCGCCAGGCCATTACGCTTTTGATGGCCACCATGAACCGCCCCAAACTGCTGTTGTTGGACGAGCACACCGCCGCGCTCGACCCCAAGACCGCCGCCAAGGTGCTGGAGCTGACCGACCAGATCGTGCACAAAAACAAGCTGACCACGCTGATGATCACCCACAACATGAAGGACGCCATTGCCCACGGCAACCGCCTGATCATGATGTACGACGGCAACGTGCTCATCGACGTATCTGGAGAAGAAAAAAAGAACCTCACCGTTGAGCAGCTGCTCAGCCTGTTCCACAGCGCCAGCCACGACGGCGCCGTCAACGACCGCCTGGTGCTGAACTGAAATACACAACGCTCTGTGGAGCTGTCGCAAAATAGGCTGCCGCCTATTTTGCGAGTTTTACACCGTTCGCTTGGTCGCACCTTTTCGGTGCTCCCGGCCAGCGAATGGTGTAGGGCTGCTTTTCTTTCAGAAAAGCTTTGCGAATCTGACAATTAAATTGTCAGATTCGATCAAACAGATTTTGAAGCAGCCCACGTTCCAAAAACTGTGATTCCGTACGTTTATTTTGCAACACGCCCTTTTTTGTACAACGAAACCCCCGCTTTGAGCGGGGGTTTCGTTGTACAAAACTCGGGGCTGCCGCAAAATAGGCTGTCGCCTATTTTGTGAGGGTTTTCGGGGGCCCGGCCATTCCCCGCAGGGGAATATGCTTGGCCGCACCTGCTTTGCACAAACCAGGCGAAGAAGCTCGCCCGGGGCCCCCGCTTATTCAAGCGCAGCGAGAATATGTGGGGTGGGTTTGTGGGGGCCCCATAATGGAGTTTGTATTTGCGAAGCGGGCGAGCGAGCCCTTTTGTGCCGGCAGGGTTTAAACCGCCGCGCGGCGGCAAAACCGCTGCGGCGCCAGTAGGGCCCCCGCATCAAATCCCGGCTGTTCCTCCTGTTCCATAAGCCGTTCTTATGAAATTTACCCTTTTTGTTCCGCAAAACAGGGGCATACCCCGCGCGCAAAGCGCCTCAGGAAAGCCCCTGTTTTTCTATGTTTCCTTTTTCTATGTTTCCTGTTGCTATTTCTTTTGCCCGATGGTCAGCACCCAGCGCTGGTCAAAGCAGAGTTCTCCTTCCTTTTTGTAAGGGAAGAACCCGGTCTTTGCCCCGCCCGCAAGCTCTTCTTCCATGCGCGCCCGAATGGTCTGCTGCACACCGGCCGGGGTCTCGGTAAGCGCCATCCAACGCGCCAGGTTCTGGCCGATCTTCGTGGTCTCGCACAGCTTCACCGCCAGGCCGTGGGCGGAAAACAGCGCCAACATCTCCTCTTTGCTGAGGTTGTGAAGGTGCGAAGGGTCGCGCAGGCGTTCCAATTCATCCTCAGCCTGCCGCAGGGGCTCGGGCGCTGCTTCCATGTCGATGAGCACCAGCCTGCCGCCCGGCCGCAGCACCCGCGCCATCTCATCAAAAGCGCGGCTGGGGGCGGCAAAGTGGTGGAAGGCCAGGCGGGAAAACACGATGGAAAAGCTCTCGTTCAAAAAGGGCAGTTCCTCGGCGCACCCCCGCACGAACACCAGGTTATTGCGACCTTCCGATTCAGCGGCGCGCCTGCCCACCTGCAGCATGGCGTCGGTGGCGTCCAGGCACACCACGGTCTGCACGTGAGGGGCAAAGGAACGGCCGCACACGCAGGTGCCGGCGGCGACGTCCAGAAAGACGTCCTGCGCGCAGGGGGCCACCCGCTCCACCGTGTAGTTCAGGTACTCCTCCTTGGTAAAATTCAGCGTTTTGCTCTCGAACCGCGCGGCCTGTACGCCGAACGAGCGGTTGAGCTCCTCCC
>CALWSW010000023.1 GCA_944384305.1 uncultured Christensenellaceae bacterium | reverse complement strand
CATATAGCGGGGCTCGCCGCCGCTTTCGCCCGTAAAGGAGGGGTCGAACGCCAGCGCCAAAAACCCGTGCCCGGCCATGGTTTGGGCGTACAGGCCTGAGGCCTGCTCCTTGACGGCGCCGAACGGCCCGCACACGGCGATGGCCGGCAGCCTGCCGGCGGCGGATCTGGGGGCGTAAAGGTCGGCGGCGAGCGTGATGCCGTAGCGGTTGCAAAACGTCACCTTGCGGTGGCTGACGGCGTCGTTTTTGGGGAAGGTCTTGTCCCATGCTGTGGTGAGGGTCAGGGTCTGGTTCATGATGTTCCTCCGTTTTTTCTGCACTCTTGTTCCATAGCGGCGGGCAGGGGCGCTTTTTTCTTTGTTGGATGCTTTCATTGTAAGGCAGGGCAAAGAAAATAGAAAATACCTTGTTGTTATTGTGTGATATGCTTTACGGGCATAGCACAGAATGGTACGATGAAAAAAACGGCAAAGGGAGGAAAGCGCATGGAACTGCGGGTGCTGCGGTATTTTCTGGCGGTGGCCAGGGAGGGGAGCCTGACGGCGGCGGCCGATGTTCTGCACCTCACCCAGCCCACGCTCTCCCGCCAGATCCGCGATCTGGAAGAGGAACTGGGCAAGCGGCTGCTGCTGCGCAAGAGCCATCGGGTGGAGCTGACGCCCGAGGGGGTGCTGCTGCGCAAGCGGGCGGAGGAGATCGTGGCCATGGCAGATAAGACCGAGGCGGAGTTTGCCGCCATGGAGGACGCCCCGCGGGGCGAGATCTATTTGGGCGGCGGCGAGACTCAGGCCCTGCGGCAGGTGGCGGGCGTTATGAAGACGCTGCGGGAGGATTGCCCGGGCATCCGTTACCACCTGTACAGCGGCAACGCACAGGACGTGACCGAACGGCTGGACAAGGGCCTTTTGGACTTCGGCATTCTCATTCAGCCGGCCGACCTTTCCAAGTACGATTCGCTCGCCCTGCCGGATCGCGACGTGTGGGGCGTGGTGATGCGAAAGGACAGCCCGCTCGCAAAAAAGCGGGCCATAGAAAAACAGGACCTGTTGGGGGTCCCGCTCATTTGTTCCCGCCAGGCGCTTTTGCCCCTGCGGGAGGGCAACGAGTTTGCCGGGTGGTTCGGAGGGGATTTTGAACGGCTCGAGATCGTGGCGACCTTCAACCTGGTATACAACGCCCTGCTCATGGCCGAGGCGGGCATGGGCTACGCCGTGACCATCGACAAGCTCGCAAACACCGCCGAGTACAGCGCGCTGTGCTTCCGGCCGCTTTTTCCCCGGCTGGAGTCGGGGCTGAACGTGGTGTGGAAAAAGCACCAGGTGTTTTCGCCCGCTGCGGCGCTGTTTTTAAAGAGGCTCAAAGAAGCCTTTGGGGGGTAGGGAGCCGCCTGCTGTGACGTTTTTGGGGGTCATTTTACAGAGCGTGGGTAACTTCGGCTTGACAAATGAGCACGCGAGTCATATAGTTCATTTGATAAACTAAAAAGCAAGGGAGGAGCAGCCTTGGATCCCACAAGAGAACGCGCTGCGGGCGAAGAGCTGCTGCAGGTATGGCTGCGGCTTTCTTCTACGCTGTGGAACACCCGCATGGTGCAGAGCATGACCTTCCACGAAGCGCACGCCTGCGGCCTGCTGGCCGCGGCTGAAGCGCGGGGCAAGGGGGTGTGCGCCACCGAGCTGTGCGAGAGCATGCAGGTTTTAAAGAGCCAGATGAACCGCATTTTAAAGAGCCTGGAGCAAAAGGGCTATATAGAAAGGGAGCGCTCTGCGTCCGACCGCCGCACGGTGGAACTGCGCCTGACGGCGGAGGGGAAGCGGGCCTATGAGGAAGAGCACGAGGGCATTATGAAGACCGTGCTGGAGGTCGTTGCAGCCCTGGGGGTGGAACAATCCCTGAAGATCGCGCAGGGCGTCGACCAGGTGGTCGGCATTTTGAACGGCACGCTTACAAAACAACAGGACGGAAAGGCATAACGATATGAACAACATCAGGATCATCACCGACTCGGCGGCGGATCTGACCGCCGAAGAGCTCGACCGCCTCGGCGTGGAGTGCGTTCCCATGACCGTTGCCTTTGGCAGCGAGGAGTATACGCCGGGCGTGGACCTCACCAACGAGCGGTTTTACGAGCTGCTCTGCGCCTCCGAATCCTTCCCCACCACGGCGCAGCCCGCGCCGGCGGCTTTTGAGGAGCGGTTTTTGAAGGCCCGCGAAGAGGGGTGCGAGGTGGTCGCCATTTTGATCTCCTCTGCTTTGAGCGGCACGTGGCAGAGCGCCCGCATCGCCGCGCAGGGCATGGAAGGGGTGTACGTGGTGGATTCTTTGACCGTGACGGCCGGGCAGAAGCTGCTGATCGAGCGGGCGGCCGCGCTGCGCGACGAGGGGCGCTCGGCCGCAGAGATCGCGCTGGCCATCGAATCCTTAAAGGGCCGGGTGCGCATTTACGTTGGGGTAGAGAGCCTGGAGTATCTGTACAAGGGCGGCAGGCTTTCCAAGGCGGCGGCCGGCATCGGCACGGTGGCGGGCATCAAACCGGTCATCACCATCAACCAGCGCGGCGAGGTGGCGGTGCAGGGCAAGTGCATCGGCAAACACCGCGCCATGGACCGCATTGCCAAGGCCGTGGAGGAGACCGAGCGCGAGGACGCCCCCGTGCGGGTGCTTTACACCGCCGGCACCGGCAATGCCGAGGAGCTGGCCGGGCGGCTGAAAAAGGCCGGCGTGCCCATCGAGGAGGAGTTTATGCTGGTGGGTTCCACGGTGGGGGCGCACGCCGGGCCCAACGCTTACGCCGTGGCCTTCTTTGCAAAGAAGTAAGAAGGAAAGGGAAAGAAGTGCAGCTTTGCCGGGGTTGCCCCGGGAAAGTGGCTGAACAGGGGCCGCTGGCGGCCCCTGACTTCTTTTTGGCAAACCGGGAAGCGGCTTGCCCTGCAAAAAAGCGAGAGCAAAATCCACACGCGCTGTATTGACTTTTTCCATACATGGTGGTATTATAAAAAATTTTTGACAAATCGGCCTCCAAAACGATATGATAAAAACAACGGGATGCACACGGACCATTCAACGGAGGGAGGCCATGTTTAAGTTAGGGGAAATGATTTCCTACCCCATGTACGGCGTTGGAAGGATCGAGGCGATCGAGGAAAAGGAGATCCGCGGCAAGGTAGACACCTACTATGTGCTGTGTTTCCGCAGCGAGGGCGAACGGGTCATGCTGCCCGTAAGGCGGGCGGAAGCGGCCAATCTGCGCCCGCTGATCGATTTGGAGACTGCGCGGGAAGTGCTGGAATTTTTGGGGACCGACCACAACGAGCGGGAATTTGCCAACTGGAACCGCCGTTACCGCTTTCATTTGGACAAGCTCAAAAGCGGCGATATCTTCGAGGTCGCGTCGGTGTTCAAATCGCTCTGTGTGCGCAAAAAGAGCCGGGGGCTCTCTTCGGGCGAGCGGGTCATGTTCGACAGCGCCCGGGGGTTTTTGACCGATGAACTCGCCGCGGTGTTTGGCCGCACGAGCGACGAGACCATGGAACGCATCATGGCGTGCATTGAACAGTAACGGGCAAAAGGCTGGCTCGGCCGGCTGGCGAAAAAACCTTGAAACAGACATTTCGACCTTTTGTGACGAAGTAATCCAAACCTACTCATGGACAACCGGCCGCGAAGTTGTAAGATGATATTGATGGGAGGAGGCTCCCAAAGAAAGCAGGTGTTCAAAAGCAGAGGGTATATGGTATAATCGTACAATGCGACAAGCAGAGAGAGGCCCGAGCGGGAAGGCGCGGTTTGCGGCCGGCCGCCCCGGCTCTGGTCGATGGGAGGTATTTGATTGAATCACGAAAAGGAACAGACAGGCGGCGCGCCGCAGCAGGGGGCAGGCAGAGACAAGCAGTCCGCTTCCCGCATGATCTTCTGGCGCATCGTCATTGCAGTGGTGGGCGGCGCCATAGGCGTTGGTGTGCTGTTTGGGATCGACTCACTGCTGGTGCTCTTTGGCCTCAAGGGGCTTGCGGCCTTCCTCGTGCCCGTCATCTTCGCCTTCTATGTCATCGCCGCACTGGCTTTCGGTTTTATTTTTTATTTGGCTTCACCTGCAATCATCGTTTTTTTCCGGAAGCTGTCGGACTACATCGAAAAGAAGATCGACGAGATCCCCACGATGGATCTGGTGGCGGGGGTCATTGGCCTGATCGTTGGGCTGGTGATCGCGCTGTTGCTGAGCAACCTCATCAACCTCATTCCCGTGCCGGTGGTGCCGGTGGTGCTTTCTGCCGCGGCCTATGTGGCGCTGGGCTGTTTGGGGTGGACCATTGGCCGCCGCCGCAGGGGCGAGCTGAAGATCGGCGAGTCCTCCAAGCGAGGCCAGAAGGGCGAAAAAGCGGCCAAGACCGAGCGCGGCGCGCCCGGTAGGCCCAAGGTGCTGGACACGTCGGTCATCATCGACGGCCGCATTTTCGACATCTGCAAGACCGGCATCGTCGAGGGCACGATCGCCATTCCCAACTTCGTGCTGCAGGAACTGCGGCACGTGGCGGATTCGGCCGATTCGCTCAAGCGCAACCGCGGCCGCAGGGGGCTGGACATTCTCAACAAGATCCAAAAAGAGCTGGAGATCCCCGTGCGGGTCGAGGAGCGGGACTACGACGATATTGCCGAGGTGGACGCCAAGCTTTTAAAGCTGGCTTCCGACCTGGGCGGCGTGGTGGTGACCAACGACTACAACCTCAACAAGGTGGCTGCGGTGCAGGGCGTGCCGGTGCTGAACATCAACGAGCTCGCCAATGCCGTAAAACCGGTGGTGCTGCCCGGCGAGGAAATGGAAGTCACCATTTTAAAAGACGGCAAGGAAGCCGGCCAGGGCGTGGCGTATTTGGACGACGGCACCATGATCGTGGTGGACGGCGGCAAGAAGTACATGAACGAGACCATCGAGGTGGTGGTGACTTCGGTGCTGCAGACCGCGGCCGGGCGGATGATCTTTGCAAAGATCAAATGAACCGAACAAAAAAACAGGAGCGGGTTTGGAACTCGCTCCTGTTTTTTCTAAAAAGCCGGGGCGGCCGTTACGGCTGCTTGGCCGCGGCTTCGATACAGGCGATGGCGTTGAGCGCGCGGGGGTAACCGATGTAGGGTAGGCACTGCGTGACCACGCGGATCAAAAAAACGCGGTCGTTCCCAAGGTTCATGTTGCCTTTGGCGTGGGCGGTCAGCTGGGGTTCGCAGCCCCCCTGCGCCGCCAGAAAGCAGAAAGTGATCATCTCCCGCTCTTTGAGGCTGAGCCCTTTGCGGGTGTAGTAGTCGCCAAAGCAGTTTGCCGCCAGAAAGCGGTTGATGTGCCCCTGCTTCCACGCGTTTTCCATGTGCGGGCCAAAGATGGCGGCCTGGGTTTTTGCGCCTTTTTCCAGGCGGTCATCCAGCGTGGTGGTGGCCTGGCCCTTTAGGGGCAGCGCCGTGCCGCGCGCAGCAAGAACTTCGTTGAGCGCGGTCAAAAAAGGCCGCGCCCGGCCGAGGCCCAAATAATCCACAGCCTGGTAGACCGCCTCCTTGGCCATCACGGGGGTGAGGCCGCCGCCCAGCGCTTCGGGCAGCACGGCGCGAAACTCCTCCAGCCCCTGGCAGCCCATCAGGGCGGCGAGAATGGCGAGGCTGCGCGCGGGTTCTTCCAGGGTCTGGCCTTCTTCGGTCTCGACTTCTTTTAAAAAGTGCGCCAGGCGTCCGGCAAATTCCGGGTCGGTGACGAACAGGGCGGGGTCCAACATCGCGCGCCTCCTTTCAGTCGCCGAGCGCGGCGTAAGCGGCATCGTTCACCGGCTCGCACCATTCGTTCCGGCAGCCTTCGCCCGGCACTTCAAGGGCGATGTGGCTGAACCAGCTGCCGGCCTTGGCGCCGTGCCAGTGCTTGACCTCGGGCGGAATGACCACCACGCTGCCCGCAGTCAGGCCAACGGCCGGCTTGCCCTCTTCCTGGTACCAGCCCTCGCCCGCCGTGCACAGCAGGATCTGCCCGCCGCCCTTTGCCGCGTGGTGGATGTGCCAGTTGTTGCGGCAGCCCGGCGCAAAGGTGACGTTGGCCAAAGCAATGGGGCTTTTTCCTGGCGCGGTGAGGGGATGGAGGAAGGATTCCCCCACAAAGTACTGGGCAAAGGCCTCGTTGGGCTGGCCCTTGCCGAAGATGTTTGCCTGTACAAAGTCGCGTTCCTGCAAAAATTTCATGGCGTGTACCTCCTTTGTGTACGGATCGTGTGCGGGCCGCGGCGGCCGGCGTTGATCGGTGTTTTTTGTGCGGCGGTTCAAAGTTTGGGGCTGCTCGCCGTCCACACCTGCGGCTTTGCAGCTTCACCGGCTGTGTTTTGCGCCATAACGCCCACCAGCCGGTGGGGCAGGTAGGGTTCTTCTAAGTAAGAACATTCCGCTTCGGTCAGCGTCAGGTCTGCGGCCTTTGCCGCCCCCTCCACGTGGTGCGGTTTGGTGGCCCCCACCACCGGGGCGGTCACCTTGGTGAGCAGCCAGCCAAGCGCGATCTCTGTCATGGAGACCCCGCGCGCGCCGGCAAGCTCCGCTACCCTGCCAATGATCACGCGGTCTTCTTCGGCTGTGCGGCCGTATTTGAGGCGGGCATAATCGTCTTCCTGTAATCTCCTGGAGGTCTCGCCGGGACGCTTGGAGAGCCGGCCCCCGGCGAGCGCGCTGTAAGGGGTCATGGCAATGTTGTCTTCTTGGCAGAGCTTGGCCATTTCCCGCTCTTCTTCGCGAAAGATGAGGTTGTAGTGCCCTTGTACCGAAACAAAGGGCGCAAACCCCTCCCGTTCCGCCAGGGCGTTGGCTTTGGCCAACTGGTAGGCAAAGCAATTGGAAATCCCCACACAGCGCGCCTTGCCGGCCTTTATGGCGGCAGAAAGCCCTTCCATGATGTCGTAAAGCGGGGTGCGGTAGTCCCACATGTGGTAAATGTAAAGATCCACGTAGTCCGTGCCCAGGTTTTTTAAGCTGCGTTCCAGGCTGCGCGTCACGTGCTCCTGCCCGCTCACGCCTGCGGCGATCTCTTCGCTGGTGCGGGGCAAAAATTTTGTGGCGACCACCACTTCTTCCCGCCGGGCAAAGTCTTTGAGCGCCCGGCCCAGGTACTGCTCGCTCGTGCCGTTTTGGTAGGCGATGGCGGTGTCAAAAAAATTGATGCCCAGCTCCAGTGCGCGGCGAACGATCGCCCGGGTTTCGGGCTCGCCCACCGTCCAGCTGTGCTGGCCGTTTTGCGGGTCGCCAAAGCCCATGCAGCCCAGGCAGATGCGCGACACCTGCAATCCGGAAGTTCCAAGCGCTGTGTACTTCATGGGTTCTCCTTTCTTCGGTCAGCGGCGGTCAGCTCGTGCCGCAGGGCGTCGAGGGCCGTGAGGCGTTCTTCCTGCAAGTGGAGCGCCTTAAGTGCCTGCGCCCGCTTGCCGTCCAGCAGGCGCAGCCGCGCGGCGCGCGTCTCTTCGCCCGCGCGCTCCAAACGCAGGTATTCGCCGGCATCCGCCAGGCAAAAGCCGGCGCCGCAGAGCGTTACGAGCAGGCTCAGGGCCGCCAGGTCCTCCTCGCCGTACTGGGCTGCGCCGTCTTTTTGGCGGCAAAGCCCCCAGCGCTCATAAGCGCGCAGCACCTTGGGGGGAATGCGGTAACAACGGTTTGCTTCTTCTGCCGTCATGGGAAGGTTCCTTTCTGCGCCGTCAAACACCAGGTCTTCCCGCGGGGCGGTTTTTCCATAAAAAAAGCGGGGCCCTTGTGGGAACACCCGCATTGTAACACCGAATATTTGCAATGTCTAATACTTAGGTTTCATTATGAGAAATGCTCAAAAGGCATTGTTTTATGTGGGCAACGAAGGCCCGCGAAGGCCGGGAAAGCGCCTGGCCCTTTTTATAGGCGAGCACCGCGCCCGATTCGAGCGTGGGGGAAAGCGGCACGGTGCGCACCCCGGCGTAACCGTCGTCGAGCACATAGCACAGCGCAACGCCCACGCCGCAGCGCACCATGCTGACGGCGTTTAACACGAGGTTGTAAGTGGCGGCGACCTCCAAATGCTCGGCCGGCAGGCCAAACCAGCCCGCCAGCTCTGTCTGCACGGACTCCCGCCGCGCCATGATGAGCGGCAGGCGGGAAAGCTCGGCGGGGGTAACGCAGCTTTGCGCCGCAAGGGGCGAATCCTCGCGCACCAGGGCGGCCCAGCGCTCCCGCCGGGGCATGCGCAAAAACTCGTAGCGGCTGATGTCCACGGGCTCCATCAAAAGCCCCAGGTCCAAAAGCCCGCGCTCCATGCGCTCCTTGGTGTCGTCGGCCGTGGCGCTGTAAATGGAGAACTGCACGTAGGGGTGGCTCCTTCGGAAAGAGGCGATCGCCTGGGAAAGCACCGTCATGTTGCGGGTCTCGCCGCAGCCAATGGAAACTTCCCCGGCAAGGTCCTCTTCCCTGTGCGAAAGTTCCTGGCTGGTTTTTTCGGCCAGGTCCAGGATCTCCTGCGCGCGGCGGCGGAGCAGCATGCCGTCGTCGGTCAGAACGATGCTGTGCCGGCCGCGGTGAAAGAGCTGGGCGCCCAGCTCCTCTTCCAGCTGCATGAGCTGTCTGGAGAGCGTGGGCTGGGAGATGTGCAGAAGCCGCGCCGCCCGGGTGATGTTCTCTTCCCGCGCGGCGGCGCTGCTCCACACCGGGTTCAGCCGAAGGTGCGACGGGGAGCGCTGCGGGACCTGAAAGAGGGTCCGGATGCGCTCGACGTATTCTTCGGGCGAAAGGCCGGGGGTGTCCCTCAAATAGCGCTTAAAGGAAGCGCAGAGCGCGTCGGTCATGAACACCGAGTAAAACTCTACGGAGTTGTTGGGAAACACGCTGGAAAAGACCTGCGCGGCGATGGGGCGCAGAAAGTCGCAGAAGTATTCCGTAAAGCTGTTTTGCCCCTCCACCGAAAAGGCGTTGAGGTAGAACCGCCGGTTTTCTTGAAAATACCGCGCGAGCTCTAAGAGCAGATCCACGCCTTCTTCCATGTTGCGGCAGATGGCGTCGTCTGCAAATTCGCTTTGAAAGATGCTGTTGACCAGGTCGTATTTATCTTTGTAATGGTAGTAAAAGCTCTTCCGGCTCATGCCGCAGCATTCGCAGATCTCGCGAATGCTGATTTTTTGAAAGGGCTTTTTGAGCATCAGTGTTTTCATGGCGTCACAAAGCGCCCATTTCGTCAGTGCGGACCCCTTCAAGCGGACCCCTCCTCTCCTTATTGTGTGCTGCGCTCGTGCAGAAATTGGCAGGTCGTTAGGATGCTTGCATTATAGCGCGGGGGGAGCGGCGGGGTAAGGGGTGGGGGCGAACCTGACGAACGGCCCCGCCCAAAACCGCGCTTCCTTGCTCCAAACGCGGGAAAAGAGAAGGGAAAGCGATGGAAAAACCGCCCCGGCCATGCTATACTAAAGCCAGCAAAAAAAGGGGAGAAACAAGCAGATATGAAAACCTATACCACGGTCGTTTTTGACCTTGACGGCACGCTGCTCGACACCTTGCAGGATCTTTGCGACAGCGTGAATTACGCGCTTTCCCACAACAACATGCCGGTGCGCACACTCGACGAGGTGCGCCGCTTTGTGGGGAACGGCATTCGGAATCTCATCATTCGCGCGGTGCCGGAGGGGGAAGAGACCCCCGGCCTGGAAACGGTATTTGCCGACTTTAAGGCGCATTACGCCAAGAACTGCCGCAACAAGACCGCGCCCTACCCCGGCGTGATGGAGATGGTGCGCGCGCTCAAGGCAAAGGGCAAGAAGCTGGCCATTGTTTCCAACAAGGTGGACAGCGCCGTGCAGGACCTTTTGCACTGCTATTTTGAGGGCGTCATCGACATTGCCGTGGGCGAGATGGAGGGCGTCAGCCGCAAGCCCGCGCCCGACATGGTCTACAAAGCGCTGGAGCTTTTGGGCTCCACCGTGGAAGAATCGGTGTACATCGGCGATTCCGAGGTGGATATTCTGACCGCAAAGAATAGCCGGATGGATTGCATTTCGGTGACGTGGGGGTTCAGGGAGCGGGAGCTTTTGGAAGAGACCGCCACCGGCGCAGTGCTGGATACCCCCAAAGAGGTGGAAGAATATCTGCTTTGAAAGGCCTCACTAAAAAAAGAAGCCCCGCGGGGCTTCTTTTTTTAGTGAGAGGAAGCATTTTTTGCTGGAGCGAAAAACAGGTTCAGCTGATGCGCACGGCAACGACCGTGACGTCGTCGTCGCTCCCCCGGCTGAGCGCCGCCTGTGCGATGCAGATCGCCGCGCCCTGCGGGTCGCCGCAGGCGGCGGTGGCGCAGAGCGAGGCCAGCTCGCCTTTTAGGGCGTCGGTGGCGCCGTCGCTCAAAAAAACCAGCCAATCGCCCGCCGAAAGGGTCAGCACGGTGGTGGCGGGCGGGGCGTTTTCCAAAATGCCCGCGGGCAGAGAGTCGCCGGTAAGCAGCTCTGCACCGTCGGGGCGCAGCCACACCGTGGGCGCGGCGGAGTGCTTGGCAAATTCTGCCCGGCCGGTCGAAAGATCGATGACGCAGCAGTCCAGCGTGGTGTACATGTCCTCCTTGCTGCGCAGAGCGAGCAGGCGGTTGACGGCGAGCAGCGAGGTCTGGGTGTCGATGCCCGCGCGGTACAGCCGGACGAGCAGGTTCAAAGCGTCGGCGCTTTCGCGGTGGGCGGCTTTGCCGCTGCCCATGCCGTCGGCCAGCGCGATCAAAAAACGGCCGTCGGGCAGATCCTCGGTCAGGGCGGTATCGCCGCAGACCTTTTCTTTGGCGTGCTGGGCGATGCCGGCTTTGACCGAGAGCACACTCTGCTGCTCGTACACGGTGCGGCAGCCCTTTTTGCACTGCCGCGAGGCGAGGCGCATGGGCCGGCCGCAGGCGGCGCTGACCGCCTGGCGCATAGCGGAATCGCAGGCGTTGGTGCACCGCTCGCAGCACACCGTAACGTACAGCCGGCCGGAGGAGAGCTCGGCCACGGCGTCGGCGGCCTCGATGCCCGCCTGCTGCAAACCGGCGAGAATGCGCGCCTCCAGCCGGTCGTCATAGGAAACGTCGTCGTACAAACTGTCGGCCAGGCTCTTGACCACGCTCGAGAGCCCGCCCAGCTGCCGGCCGGAAATCGCCAGGTATTCGTTGGCCTGGCGCCTGGCCGCGCGCTCGCGGCCGAGCGAGGCAAACAGCGCTTTGGCCGTGGCAGCAAGCGCATCAAGCTGCGGGCAGCGGTCGAGCCGCCAGGGGGTCTCCCAACCCTTGAGCACTTGTTCGAGCTCGGCCTTCAGGCGTTTTTCGTCGCTCCAACAGCGGTTTTTTGCCGCGCAGCGTTCGCACAGCGGGCGCAGGGCCGAAAGATCCCAGTCGGCGCGGGGCGTGTCGGGCAGGGGGGATTCTAAAATGCGCCCCATTTCGTCGAGCGCGGCGGAGTAGTTGTACAGCCGCTCGCGCGCGGCAGAGCGCAGGCGCAGCAGGTAGTCCCGCCGGTTTTGGTCGCGCAGCGACGAGGCGTTGACGAATTTGCCCACCTGCTTAAAAACCGCGGCGGGCAGCGCCAAAAAGAGCGCCCCGGCGAGAAGGCCGTTGCCCACGGCCAAAAGGTCCGCCCGGGTGGCAAAGGCCGTGGCGGCGCAGGCGAGCAGGCCGCCGGAAGCCGCGCCCCAGCGTCCCAGGCGGCGCATGCAGCCTGCCGTGACGCCGCACAGGCCGAACAGGGCGAGGGCAGAGGACTCGCCGCCCATGGCGAGCAGCACGCCCAGCGCCACGCCGGTAGAGGCGCCCGCCCCCACGCCGCCGGTGTAGGCCGCTACCAGCGTGGCCGCCGACCCGGCGGCCACGGGCAAAGAAAGTCCCCAAACCGCCGCGTCTTTGAGCCCTAAAAGCAGCGTGCCCCCTGCGATGGCGAGCGAGATGACCTCTTCATCGGTCAGTTGCTTGCGCACCTTTAAAAGGCGCAGCAGCGAAAAAGCCACGGCGTAAATGCGGCTGAGCAGCACGGCCGCCGTGGCCGAGAGCACCCCCATCAAAAAGTCGTAAGGGGTGGAAAGGCAAAAGGCCAGAACGCCTGCGGCGCACCCCAGCGCCGTGCACAAAGCGGCCTGGCGTTTTACGACCTTTCCGGCGATCTGCTTGGCGATGAGCGCAAAAAAAAGGGGGAGCGACGCGGCGCAGAAGGAGGGCCACGCCGCCCGCCCCGCCGCGCCGCACAGCGCGCCAAAGAGCAAAATGGGCGGCGCGCCCGCCATCCACGCACCGGCAGAAACCGCGGCGCAAAAGGGCGAAAACCCCTGGCTTAGTTCGGCGCGCGCCATGCAGAAGAGCGCGAGAAAGCCCGCGGTTTTTAAAAGCACCTCCCGCACGGCGGGCATTCGGAGCGTGCGCAGGAGTTTTTGAGCGGTGTTGTGGAGCATGGCGGACCTCTTTTCTTTTGCGGGGGTGGTGGGGAAAGGGCAGGGTCATGGCTCCATTATAAAAAAGCGCCCGCGCGCAGGACGTCGAGCGCGCGCAGGCGCTTGCAGGCTTATTTCGGCGCTTGCGGCAGAGCGAGCGCATCTGCGAGCGCATCGTTGGGTTCGCCGTAGAAAATATTGACCGTGCTGCCCGGCGCAAGGTGGTCGTAGATCCATTTGGCGTCGGGCACGGTGAGGCGCACACAGCCGTGTGAACTCGCCCGGCCGAGGTTTTCGTAGCTGCTCATGCGCAGTGTTTCGCCGTCGTTTTCGTAGAGCAGCGAGTGGAAGAAGATGGCGCCGTCGATCTGCGACCAGTACTGCGCGTAGCAGTCGTGCTCTTCAAAGTAGCCGAAGCGGCGGCGGTCTTCGCCCATGGTAAAGGTGCCTTCGGGCGTGGGGGTGTCTGCCGCGCCGACGGTGCACAGCGCCTGGCGCACCAAATTGCCCGAGGCGTCGTAGGCGCTCATGACGCAGTTGGTGAGGTCGACGTCCACCCGGTAGCTGCCCGCCGGCGGCCACTCTTCCCGCTCGTCTCGCGTGCCGTCGTCGGCCACGAGCTGTTCAAAGCTCATGTGCGTGCTTTCGGCGGGGTCGGCGGTGGGCGCGGGAGTCGCCGTGGGGGATGCCGTGGGCGGCGATGTGGGCGGCGATGTGGGCGGCGATGTGGGCGGCGCTGCGGCGGATGCAGAAGGCGGTGCGGGCGAAGCGCCCGGCGCATCGGGGCTTTCGACCGGCTCGGGCAGGCCCGAGGCACAGCCGGAAAGCAGCAGCGCCCCCAGGAGCAAAAGCGCACAAAATGTTCGTTTCAACAAAACGGCCTCCTCTTTTTTTGCGGTTTTTCGCTGTTAGCTTGCCCGAAAAGCGCGCGCCGCCGCAGGAAAAAGGAGGCAGTAAAAAAACGCGCCGGCCCAAAGCGCGCAAAAAAAAGCGCACTGGAAAAATGTTCCAGTGCGCCGAAAGAGAGCTGGTTATGAAACAGGTTGCACTGCTTGCCTCAGAGGAGCGCTTGGGGCGCGGCCGGGCAAACGGTAAAACAATCCAGGGCTGCTTTTTGCCCAAGCCCCTGCGGCTTATTTGACGTTTAAGAAGAGCTCCAGACCCTTTTTGATGATCTGCACACACTCCTCGCGGCTGAAGCGGCTGCTGTCGATGCTGAGATCGTAATGGTCGGCATCCCGCCAGTTGCTGCCGGTGAAGTATTCGTAATACGCGCCGCGCTGCTTGTCGGTGGTTTGAATGAGTTTTTTGACGTCGCGGTCGGGCATGTGCGGCGAGTAGCCCTTGGCGATCTCCATGCGGTACTCCATGGGCGCGTGGATGAACACCCGCAGTACGTTGGGGCGATCCTTGAGGATGAAGTCGGCGCAGCGGCCAATGAGCACGCAGCTTTCGGTGTCGGCCAGCTCTTTGATGATCTTGGCCTGGTAGTTGAAGAGGTTTTCGTTGGAGGTAAAGCCTTCGCTGTCGGGCGGGATGAGCTCGCCCGTATAGACCTTTTTGACCGCGCGGAAGAGCGAGGCCTTGCGCGGCACTTCGTCGGACAGGCCGAAAAGCGCTTCGTTGATGCCGCTGTCGTCTGATGCGAGGCGCAGCAGCTTGCGGTCGTAGTAGTTGATGCCCATTTCTTTTGCGAGCTGTTTGCCAATATGACGGCCGCCGCTGGCGTATTCGCGCGCGATGGTGATGACAGGATTGAACATGATCAACCTCCCTTTGCTCAGGTGGGGCGGCAAAAGCCGCAGGTGCGCTTGGTAAAGCGCTTCAGGCGCCGGCGGGCCGGGCCTGGCGTAAACCTTCCTTGGTTTGCCGCGCTTTGCTGCGCGATCGGGCGGGCGCCAAGGCCGCGCCGCGTTTGCCGGCAGGGGCCGTGAACAAAAGGGCGAACCTTTTGGAAGGTTTTAATAAAATATTCTATAGAGAATTGCGTTTTCCTGCTTAAAGTTCACAAATTTGCGAGGGTGGGCAAACACAAAAGCGGTCTGGGCCTGAGGTTTTGCGTGGGATGTTCCCTTGTACTTCCGATATGCTTACCGTTGGGTCACAGCTCCTGCGCGTTCGTTACCTGCCACGCGCCCGACGCATCGGAAGCGGCGAAGGAAAAGGCGCGCACGCGCCGTTCGCCCGGGGGAACGGCCCCGGCGACATCCGGCCGGAAGGGGTGGGGGCGGACGGATTGGTAAGGGCCGAAAAAGTCCTTGAGCTGTGCGTCCGTCAGGCCGGAAAGCTCGCCCGAGAGCAGCGCGGCCGCTTCGTTCTGCGCGCCGAGCTGCAGCGCCTCCAGCAGGGCCAAAAAGGCCTCGCTGCCGCTCTGGGGCGCAAAGGAAGGCTCCAGAACGTGCGCGATCAGGCTGCCGTCGGGGGCGTAGCTGTCGGTTTGGCGGTGGCGGCGCACGGTGGAAAGCTCCTGTGTGTGCACCAGCGTTTCGCCCGCAGCGGCAAACGAGCCGCCCGAAAGTTCCAGCAGCACCCGCGGGCCGTCCTGGGAAACGAGAACGCAGCGGGGGCCGGCAAAGGCGGCCAGGGCATTGCCCATAACGTGCAGCTCGCCGGCGCGCTCCTCCCCCAGCGGCAGGGAAAGCAGGGTGCGTTCGTCCTCGTCGAGCGCAAGGAAGGCGCCGCACTCGTAAAACAGCACAGCGTGAAAGGGCCCAAAGGCGGCGTCGCACAGCAAAGCCGAAGGCTGGGGCGCAAAGGGCTTGGGCGGGGCGGGCAGCACGAGCTCGGTGCAGTCTTCCCAGGCATAGACAGCTGCCTCGCCCGAAAGCGAGGCGAGCTCGCCGCCCGCAAAAGCCGCGCGGCGGGTAACGGGGGGCAGCGCGCCCTGCAGGGGCAGCGCGGTCAGGTAGTGTGCGCAGTCGGGGGGCAGGGGAAAGGCCGCGGGGGACTTGGCGTCGGCCTCCCCCACGGGCGAGCCGTCCACCAAAATGAGCGACCGCTCCGCGGCGTAAATACAGAGCATCTTTAACAAACGGCGTGTCCCCCTCTGCGAGCGTGTGGTAAAGAATATGCTCCCAATAGGGCTTCCATGCCGCGCGCTCTTGCCTGCTCTGCCCCAAAGTGTTAAAATTTTTAAAAGCCATTTCTTTCTTTTTTTCTATGGAAGGCAATCCATAAGAACCGACCATTCAGAGGAGCATCAATATGAAGACGACAGTCCAAAACCTGTACCAAAACGCCGGGGAACTGGCCGGCAGCCGCGTGACGGTGAGCGGGTGGGTCCGCACCGTGCGCGAGAGCAAGGCCTTGGGGTTTATCGAGCTGCACGACGGCACGTATATGAAGTCTTTGCAGGTGGTGTTTGAGCGGGCCAAGCTCGAAGAAGGCAGCGAGCTGAAGCTCGCCACGGGCTGCGCGCTGAGCGTGGAGGGCACGCTGGTGCTCACCCCCGAATTGAAGCAGCCCTTTGAGCTGCACGCCGCGCGCATCGTGATGGAAGGTGAGTGCCCGCCCGAGTACCCGCTGCAGAAAAAGCGCCATTCCTTTGAGTACCTGCGCACCCAGCTGCACCTGCGCCCCCGCACCAACACCTTCTACGCGGTGTTTAAAGTGCGTTCCCTGGTGGCGCAGGCCATTCACCGCTTTTTTGCCGAGCGCGGGTTCTTGTATGTGCACACCCCCATCATTACCGCTTCGGACTGCGAGGGCGCGGGCGAGATGTTCCGCGTAACCACCCTGGACCTCAACGACCTGCCCCGCACCGGGGAAGGGCGGGTGGACGACGCGGCCGATTTCTTTGGCAAAGACGTTAGGCTGACGGTTTCGGGCCAGCTGTACGCCGAAAGTTACGCGCTGGCCTTTGGCAAGGTGTACACCTTTGGCCCGACCTTCCGCGCCGAAAAGAGCTACACCGCGCGCCACGCTGCCGAGTTCTGGATGATCGAGCCCGAGATCGCCTTTGCCGACCTCAACGACGACATGGAGCTCGCCGAGGGGCTGGTAAAGTACATCATCAACGATCTGTTCGAAAAAGCGCCGGAAGAATTGGAATTTTTCAACAAGTTTGTGGACAAGGGGCTGCTGGAACGGCTGAAGAACGTGGCCGGGAGCGAGTTCGTGCGCTGCACCTACACCAGGGCCATCGAGCTGCTTGAGGCATCGGAAAAAGAATTTGAGTACAAGCCCTACTGGGGATGCGACCTGCAGACCGAGCACGAGCGCTACCTTACGGAAGAGGTGTTTGGCAAGCCGGTGTTCGTGACCGACTACCCCAGGGACATCAAGGCCTTTTATATGCGCGCCAACGACGACGGCAAGACCGTGGCGGCGGTGGATCTTTTGGTTCCCGGCGTGGGCGAGATCGTGGGCGGCAGCCAGCGCGAGGAGCGGCTGGACATTTTGGAAGCGCGCATCAAGGAGCTGGGCATGGACCCCGAGGACTATTGGTGGTACCTGGAGCTGCGCAAATTCGGCGGCTGCAAGCACGCTGGTTTTGGCCTGGGGTTCGAGCGCATCCTCATGTACGTCACCGGCATGGCCAATATTCGGGATGTCATTCCCTACCCGCGCACCACGGGGTCTGCCGAGTTCTGAGCAGAAACACCTTGCCCCAACGCCCTGCGGGGCGCAATTTGACCCGGCGGCCAGCACTGGCCGCCGGGTCAAATCATTAAAATAAATGGGCCTGCTGCAAAACAAACGAGCGAAATAGGCAACGGCCTGTTTCGCGACCACCCCTTTTACGGCTGCGCCGCCGCGGCTTGCCCGGCGGAGTTTCTTTTGGCCGGCCGTTTGGGTTCCGCCGCGCTTTCCCCATACACTGCGCTCAGCACCACGCTCTCACCGGCGCGCACTTCCCCTTCAAAGATCTCGATGCGCTCGATGCCGCTCTTGGCCTCGAGCAGCACGGCCGCCGCTGCGCTGCGCCCCCGCGCCTTTAAGACCCCCAGGTCGGCCGCTATGACCTTTTCGCCAACGGTCACGTGTTCGTTGGGGCGCACCACGCGGGTAAAGCCCCGGCGGTCCGGGTCGCCATCCCCCACGATGACGTGTACCAAGAACCCTTCGCTTGTGCGCACACAAAAGGCGTGGTTGGTGGGGGCAAAGTACAAAAGATCGCCTGTCACAGGCGCCACCACCGCCCCGCAGCCCGGCTCGATGCGCACGCCGTCCCCCGTGATGCCGAAGAGTTTGCCGCCGTTTTGCTCCCCTTCAAAAAGCGGCGCGCACTGGCCGCTCATGGGCGCTACAACGCTGATCGTCTTTTTGCGCTCTTCCTGTTCCATCAAAGTTCAAATCTCCTTTGCTGGGTTTTTCCGTTATTGTGCACAGGAAGGAAAAAAGCTAAACCCCAGACAAAAAAGGAGCTGCCGCAAAATGGGCGACAGCCCCTTCAATCAAACAAATTTTGAAATTGCCGTTGGTCTGAAAATGGCGATTCCGCGCGCTTATTTTGCAACGACCCCTTGGATCACTCTGCTGAAATGGCCAAATTAAATGGCCAAACTGATGGGCATGATGCACACCCCCGCAAAGAGCGACCACAGCGCTACGGAGTTGTAGCCGTACTGCCGGGAAGAGGGCACCAGCTCTTCGAACGAGATGTAGAGCATGATGCCCGCGACGATGGCGAACAGCACGCCCATGAGGAAATCGCTGAGGATGGGGGCGAGCAGCAGCCAGGCCAGCAGTGCGCCGATGGGTTCGGCCACCCCCGAAAGGAAGGTGAACCACAGCGCCTTTTTGCGGCTGTTGGTGCCGTAGTAGATGGGCAGCGCCACCGAGATGCCCTCGGGGATGTTGTGCATGGCGATGGCCACGGCGATGGAAATACCCATGTTCAGGTCCTGGTAGCCCGCCGCAAAGGTGGCGATGCCCTCGGGAAAGTTGTGGATGAGGATGGCGATGGCCGAGACCATGCCCACCCGCAGCATGTTTTTGTGCGGGCTTTCGCCTAGGGCGGGGTCGTATTCGGCGTGAGGCACCAGCTTGTCGAGCAGCTTGGCAAACAGCACGCCCACCATCAAAAACAGCACCGAAAGGATCGTACCCCAAAATTCGCTGCTGCCGGTGGAAAGGTCGGCCCGCGCGGTGGGGTAGAGCTCGATGAGCGAGACCGTGATCATCATGCCGGCGGCAAAGCCCATGGCGCCGGAGATCAGCTTTTCGCTCTTGGTTTTGGTCAAAAAAATGATGACGGCGCCGATCATGGTAGACATGCCCGCCGCCGTGGCCAGCAGCAGCGCCCAAAGCCCGCTGTGATCCATGGTGGGTTCCCTCCTTTTTGCCGCGGCACGCGCGCACAAAAAAACGGCTGACGCAACACCGAACGGTTTTTTATCATTGTACGGGGTCACCTTCTTTCCTGTCAATCACCGTCAAAAACAGACTATGCGCGACCGGGCGGGAGAGTGCCAACAATGATAATTAAATAACGAATTTTTATGCATATTGACAATTCGCGTTCCAGAGGGTAAAATTTTTCGTATCTTACAATGCTGCTCAGCTCCCTTGCCAGATCGGCACCCGGTTCCCAACAGTGAAAAAAGATGCACGCAAATGGCAAGGTCAGCATTTTTATACAGCAGGAAGGGAGAAAAACAATGAAGAAAACGATGCAAAGGCTGCTGGCTGTTGTGCTGGCGCTCGCGCTGCTGCTGCCCATGGGCGCATTTGCGGCCGAACCCGCCGACACCGCGGGAGAGAGGTTGGATTCGATCTTCATCTCTCTGTCTGACGAGTCCACCCAGACGGTGACCTTCACCGCCGCCGAAGGCGCCTACAGCGGCCTGGCGGACCAGCAGGTCACCTGGACGCTCGAAAGGATCGCTTCCTACGCCAACACAGAGGGCGAGATCAACCCCCTGTACGACGAGACCGAGATGTACCCCAACGAGCTCGATGAGATCGTTCTGGGCACCATCGACGAGGCGCACGCGAGCTACTTCCAGGTGGGCAACGTGACCACCACCGTCAGTGAAGACGGCAGCACGCTGACCCTTTCGTTCGACGTTTCGCCCATGATCAGCCGCGGCAATCCCGGCGCGCCCCACGCAAACGGCGGCGCTTACCTGGATGTGTGCGGGTGGTTCGTGCTGAGCGCCGAGGACGAAGCGGGCGACGCCGTTGCCCTCGGCCGCGAAGTGGCGGTCGAAGTCAAGCCCTACGATTCCTTCCACACCATGTGGGAGATCTACGAGACGCTCGAAACGCTCGCCGCAGCGGGCGATGACAACGCCGCTACCGCCGTTCCCTACGTGGAGCTCGGCGTTATGGGCCAGTCCAACAACGGCTACGACATGCCCTATTTGATCGTTGCCAAGGATTCCGAGACCGTGGAAAACTGGCTGGCTCTGGTGGAGCGCGCCGAGACCGAGCCCGAAGCGGTGCTTGCCGAGCTCGAAAGCGGCGAACTGGACGATTACCAGGTGCCGGTGATGTACTCCAACATCCACGCCAACGAAGTGGCCGCGGCCGACGGCGTGCTGGAGTTTGCCAAGATGCTGGTGAACGAAGAGAGCATCAGCTACAACAAGCTCACCGGCTTTACCGAAGAGGGCCTGGCCAAGATGGAAGCCCAGCGCGAGGCGCAGGGCCTGCACCTTTCTGAGCTGGTGGCCGACAGGACCAACTTCCTCGGCTCCATTTGGCCCGCCGACGACAGCCAGCTTTCCGGCAAGGTCGAAGGCTTTGAAGACTATTATGAAATAGAAGAGGCCACCGTGGTGGTGGACGACCTGCTCGACGACGTGTTCTTCATTCTCGTGCCGGAAGAGAACGTCGAAGGCCGCATGTACGTCACCCGCGCTTCTTCGGGCGGCTACGACCTCAACCGCGACAATTCCTTCCAGACCCAGGCCGAGACCCAGAACATGCAGCACCTCATCGCCACGTATAATCCCGTGACGCTGCTCGAACTGCACGGCCAGGTGACTTCCTTCCAGGTCGAGCCCTGCTCGCCCCCCCATGAGCCGAACGTCGAGTACGACCTGCTTTCGAATTACCTGATGCCCGGCGGCGAAGCCTTTGGCGCGGCCGCGGTGGCCAACAACGAAGACTACCAGAGCTACGTCATTCCCATGAGGGACTACCTGACGAGCGACGAGAACGGCGATCCCTTCTGGGCCGCCCCGTGGGACGATATGTCCACCAGCTACACGCCGCAGTTTGCCATGCTGCAGGGCTGCGTGGCCTACACCGTAGAGCTGCCCGCCTATTCCGAATCTGCCCGCACCGCCGCTACCTACGGCCTGGTCGGCCTTTCGGACTTCGTGGCCGCCGAGAAGGAAGGCTACTTTGAGAACCTGGTGAGCATTTACGAGCGCTGCGTGAACAACGAGAACACCGATGCCGAAGTCGGCCCCTGGCTGGTGGATGCCGGCGACGCCATCGGCGCCGAGGGTGAACTGTTCCGCCCCGCTTACGACGGCGAAGGCGAAAACGGCCAGTTCTTCCCCGAGTGCTACATCATCCCGCTCGACAGCGCGCACCAGACCAACCTGCAGGCCGCCTATGACATGATCGAGTGGCTGACCCGCAACGACGTCAAGGTGGGCATCACCGGCAAGGCCTTTACCTATGAGGGCCACACTTACCCGGCCGGCACCATGGTCGTTTCCATGTACCAGGCCAAGCGCGCGGTCGCCAACGGCGTGCTGTACGACGGCACCCTCATCCGCAACTGGACCGAGCTGTACTCCGAAGGCATCACCGCCTTTAACTACACCCGCGGTTTTGACATGGTGGTTTGCGCCGAGCCCGACGCTTACGAAGCCATTGCCAGCGCCGTGAGCGTTACCCTCGACTACGAGGATGCCCTGGACTTCCTGGCCGAAAACGCCAAGTCGCAGTTTGCGGGCGTGGCCGGTCAGAACGTGGTGATCTCGAACAGCTCCGAAGACGCTGTGGCGGCTGTGAACGCCCTGCTCGAGGATGGCAAGCAGGTCGGCATGATCACCGAAGGCGACTACGAGGGCGACTTCCTCTGCTCTTATGAAGACTGGCTGAGCATTTCGGAAGAATATGTGCTCACCGGCACGAGCGTGGGCACGGCCGACATGACCGCCTACGTGCTCGAAAAGGCTCCTGTGGTGTACATCAGCGGCACCGTGGCTGCCGAGGCCGAAAGCACCTCGGGCTATGTGCACACCGCGCGCATCACCTCCTCGAGCTACAACTACGACCGCATGGCCATGGAGCTGATGGGCTTTAAGACCACCAACGACGCTTCCGAGGCGGACGTGGTCATCGGCGCTACCGCGCTGGATGAAGGCGGCCTGGCCGCGGTGCAGGACGGCGTTCCCTACATCGGCTACACCGCGAGCGCCATGCGCACGGTCAACACCGAGCTGCTGCCCCTCTCCACCGCCAGCACCGACGGCATGGACTGCCTGGGCTACGTCATCTACCCCGAAAAGACCCTGACCAACGCCAGCTACATCGACGACGGCGACGACGTGTTCTACGGCTACGGCACCACCTACTTCACCGAAGTGCCCGAGGGCGCTGTGGTGCTGGTGCAGCGCGACGGCAGCAAGGAGCCCATGGAAGGCTTCCTCAACGGCGATGATGAGAGCTACAACGCCTTTATCAACGGCATCCAGGGCTTCTCCTACCAGGGCGAAGACATGGACGGCAACGAGATCGACGTGACCCTGTTTGCCAACAGCCTGACCAACAAGGCGCACCAGCGGGATGAGTACGCGTTCATCAGCAACACTATCTTCGCCAGCCTGCTCACCGACGTTGTCTTTGAGTAAAGTTCCAACCGGCGTTAAACGCACACAAAAAAGAGGCCCTGTGGGGCCTCTTTTTTTGTGGCCGCTGCAAAACAGGCGCACGGGACCACGGTTTTCAGAACAACGGCAGATTCGCAGGCCGGGAATGCTGAAATGGTGCGGCCAAGCGAACGGTGCAAAACTCGCGAAACAGGCGACAGCCTGTTTCGCGAAAGCTCCTTTGGAGGAAATATGACCA
>CALWSW010000022.1 GCA_944384305.1 uncultured Christensenellaceae bacterium | reverse complement strand
GCTACGGCCGGGCGGCGCAGGACCTGGCCCGCACGGCGGCCGGAACGCCCCTGGGCGGCACGGTGGCCGCAAAGCCACGCGGGCCCAAACAGAACTACGAGTTTGCGCCTTATATGCGGGTGGTGCACGACCGCTTTGGCCCCGGCACGGTGCTGGAGGTGGCGGGCGGCGTGCTGACGGTGGAGTTCAACAGCGGCGGGGTGAAAAAGATCGTTGCAGACCTCGCGCCCATCCGCCCGGCGGAGTGATGGAAGCAGGAGGGCAAGATGCAAAAGGAAGAGCGGATGCGCGAGCTGGTGGAGACCCTGAACCGGCTGAGCTACGAATACTACGTGCTGGACGCGCCCAGCGTGCCGGACGCCGAATGGGACGCGCTGTACGACGAGCTGCAGCGCCTGGAAGCCGAGACCGGCACGCAGATGCCCGACTCGCCCACCCGCAAGGTGGGGGGCGAGCCCCTGGCGCAGTTTGAAAGCTGCACCCACAAGGCCCGGCTGTGGAGCATGGCCAAGGTGAAGGAAAAGGCCGGCATTTTGGAGTGGATGCAGCGCTGCGAAAAGCTGCGGCAGGAGCACATGGAAAAGACGGGGCAGGCGCTGCCGCCCTTAAAATACGCGCTGGAGTACAAGTTTGACGGGCTGACCATCAACCTCAGCTACGAAAACGGCCGCCTGGTGCGCGCCGCCACCCGCGGCAACGGCGAGGTGGGCGAGGTGGTGACGGCGCAGGCCCAGACCATTCGCACCATTCCCCAGACCATTCCCTTTTTGGGCGAAGCCGATGTGCAGGGCGAGTGCATGATGCGCCTTTCGGTGCTGAAAGAGTACAACCAAACCGCCGGAGAGCCGCTGAAAAACGCCCGCAACGCCGCGGCGGGGGCGCTGCGCAACCTCGACCCCAGGGTGACGGCCGGGCGCAGGCTGGACGCCTGGTTTTACAACATTGGGTACTTTGCGGGCGGCAGCTTAAAAGACGAAGAGGACGTGATGCGCTTTTTGCAGGAAAACCACATTCCCACCAAGGGGGTGCTGGGGTATTTTGACGGCTTTGAAGCGCTGTGGGCGGAAATGGAGCGCGCGGCAAAGACCCGCGGCGCGCTGGACTTTTTGATCGACGGGCTGGTCGTTAAGGTGTGCGACCTAAAGACCCGCGAGGCGCTGGGGTACACCGACAAGTTCCCCCGCTGGGCCATGGCCTACAAGTTCCCGGCCGAACAGATGGAGACCACCGTGGAGGCGGTGACCTGGGAGGTGGGCCGCACCGGCAAGCTGACGCCCGTGGCGGCACTCAGCCCGGTGGAGATCGGGGGCGTGACGGTGCGCCGCGCCACCTTGAACAACCTGGGCGATATTTTGCGCAAGGGCGTGACGGTGGGCGCCAGGGTGCTGCTGCGGCGCAGCAACGACGTTATTCCCGAAATTCTGGGCCTTGCGCCCGGTTCGCCCGCGGGGCGGGCGGTGGAGGCGCCCGCGGTGTGCCCGGCCTGCGGCGCGCACGTGGAAGCGCGGGGGGCGCACCTTTTTTGCACCAACTCGCTTTCCTGCCGGCCGCAGATCGTGGGGCGCATGAAGCACTTTGCCTCGCGCTCGGCCATGGACATTGAATCCTTTTCGGAAAAGACGGCGGAGTTTTTGGCAGAAAATTTGGGCTTTACGTCGGTGGCCGACCTGTATACCCTCAAAAAGGGCGCTTTGAGCGGGCTGGAAGGCTTTGGCGACAAGCGGGAGGGGAAGCTGCTCGACGAGATCGAAAAGAGCAAGAGCCGCCCGCTTTCGGCCTTTTTGTTTGCGCTGGGCATTCCCAACGTGGGGGCAAAGACCGCCAAGGACCTCGCCCGCGCCTTTGGCAGCCTGCAGGCGCTGCGCCAGGCGGGCGAGGAGGAGCTTTTGGCCATAGAGGACGTTGGGCCGGTGGTGGCGCAGTCCATTCGGGCGTTTTTTGCCGACGAACGCATTGCGGGCACGGTGGACGCCCTGCTCGCCGCGGGCGTGAGCCCCAAGGAGGAGCGCCCGGCCGCGGCCAGCGCCGCCCAAAGCCCCTTTGCGGGCAAAACGGCGGTGCTGACCGGCACGCTTGCTTCCATGACCCGCGGCGAGGCGGCGGAACGCATTGAGGCGCTGGGCGGCAGGGTGGCCGGTTCGGTGAGCAAAAAGACCGGCATGGTCATTGCCGGGGAAAACGCCGGCAGCAAGCTGGAAAAGGCCCGGGCGCTGGGCGTTAGGGTCGTGGAGGAAGCGGAGTTTTTGCAGATGCTGGGGGCGGCGGAGTAACTGAGTGTTATTTTGGACAGCTTAAAGCGGTTTTTGGGGCAAAAACCTGCACATTGCCCGAAAAATGGCGGTTTCTGTCATTGAGTTATGCGCCGGGCTGTGATAGAATAGAGCCCATGCGCGAAGTTTGTTTGGCGCAGAAACAAAACGATCCTGTATGGGAGCTGCAAAAAACAGTATGAGATTAGGAAAGCTTACAAACGAACAGCTGGAACGACTGGTGCTCAGCAAGTTCATCAATACCCGATCGGAAACGGTGGTGTGCGGAGAAGTGGGCGAGGACTGCGCCGTGCTGGACATGGGCGGCGACTTGTGTGTGCTTTCGACCGACCCCATCACCGGCGCGGGGCAGAACATTGGCGCGCTGGCGGTGCACGTATGCTGCAACGACGCGGCGGCCTGCGGCGCAGAGCCGGTGGGCCTTCTTGTGACGCTGCTCATGCCGCCCACGGCCACCGAAGAGGAGATCGAGCGCATCGCTTCGGAGGTTTCGCAGGCGGCGGTCAGCACCGGGGTAGACGTGCTGGGCGGCCACACCGAGGTGACCGACGCCGTCACCCGCCCGGTCATTTCGGCGGCGGTGGTGGCCAAGGTGCGCCGCGGCAGGCTGATCACCTCGGCCGGCATGAAGGTGGGCGACGACATCGTCATGACCAAATACGCCGGGCTGGAGGGCACGAGCATCCTCGCTTCCGACTACGCCGGAAGGCTTGCGGGAAGGCTGACGGCAGAAGAGCTGCAGGAAGCCCAGGCGCTTTCCGCGCACTTTGGCGTGACGCGCGAAAGCGAGGTGGCGCGCTCCTTTGGCGCCACGGCCATGCACGACGCCACCGAGGGCGGCGTGCTGGGCGCGCTGTGGGAGCTGGCGGCGGCCTCTGGCTGCGGGGTGGAGGTCGAGAGCGCAAAGATCCCCGTGCTGGATGTGACGAAAAAGATCTGCGCGGCGTTCGGGCTGGACCCGCTGCGCCTCATCAGCAGCGGCGTGCTGCTCATCGCCTGCCCGGATGGCGCGGCGCTTGCGGCGCGGCTGCAGGCGCTGGGCATTCCCGCGGCGGTGGTGGCCAAGGCCGTGGAAGGGGCTTCCACCGTGGACGGCCGGCTGCTCGCGCCGCCGGAGGGCGACGAGCTCAACCGCGTTCGCTGACCATTGCGCACAAACCGCGCCGCCTGCCGGCTTTTTTGACGGGCGGCGCGGTTTTTCTGCGAAAGCGGAAGGAAGGGAATTTTTGAGCAGCGGGCAGACGGGGTAGTGCTTTGGGGCGAACTGTGGTATAATAAACCAACCATACCGCAAGGGGCCGGGCAATAAGCGCCGCCCGGCAAGACCGCACAAAAGGGGGAACGCGCAGTGGCGAGCAGCATGACGGGATTCGGCAAGGGCGTGGCCAGCCGGGAGGGCTACGAGGTTACGGTGGAGCTCAAAAGCGTCAACCACCGCTTTTTGGACCTGGGCCTGCGGCTGCCCCGCAATTTGCTGTGCCTGGAAGACTGCCTGCGCCGCGTGCTTGCAGAGCGCCTGGCGCGCGGGCACGTGGACGTGTTCGTCAACTTCAAAAACACCGCGCCGCAGAGCAGGCAAGTGGTGGTGGACGAAGCGTTGGCCCAGGCCTACCTTCGGGCGTTTGACGCCGCGGCCGAAAACAGCGGCATGCTCAACGACCTTTCGCTTTCGGCGCTTTTGCGCCTGCCGGACGTGATGCACGTGGAAGAGGGCGAGGTGGACGCAGGGCTCTTAGAGGAGCTGGCCGCAGAGGCCGCGCAGGCCGCGGCGGCGGAGCTTTGCGCCATGCGCGCGGCGGAAGGCGCGCGGCTGGCCGCCGATTTGACGGCGCGCGCGCACACGATTTTGGGCCTGGTGGCGGGCATAGAAGAACGCGCGCCCGGCGTTGTGGCGGACTACCGCGAGCGCCTGGCGGCCCGCGTGGCGGAGCTGGCGCAGAACGCGCCGGTGGACGAAGCGCGGCTGGCCACCGAGGTGGCCATTTTTGCCGACAAGGCCAGCATCACCGAAGAGATCGTGCGGTTGAAGAGCCACCTGAACGCCCTGTGCGCGCTGCTGGCCGAACAGGCGGCCAACGGCAGGAAGCTGGACTTTTTGGTGCAGGAAATGAACCGGGAAATGAACACCATTGGTTCCAAGGCGGCCGACCTTGCCATTGCCAAGCTGGTGATCGACGGCAAGGCCGAGATCGAAAAGATCCGCGAGCAGGTGCAGAACATCGAATGACCGATCTGTTTTTGCGCGGCGGGGCGCAGGCGCCCTTTGCCGCTGTTACACTTTGCAATTGATAGGGGAGGAAAGCCATGGATGCAACTGGCCGCAGCGGGCTTTTGATGGTGGTCTCCGGCCCTTCGGGGGTCGGCAAGGGAACGGTGTGCAGGGAACTTATCGCCCGCCACCCGGAAGTGAGGCTTTCGGTCTCGGCAACGACGCGCAGCAAGCGCGCCGGCGAGGAAGAGGGCGTGAGCTATTTCTTTGTGACGAAGGAAAAGTTCGAGTCCATGATCGAGCAGAACGAGCTGATCGAATACGCCAAGCTCTTCAACAACAACTACTACGGCACGCCCCGCTCCTTTGTGGAGCGCGAGATCGCTGCCGGGCACGACATTGTGCTGGAAATCGACTACCACGGCGCGCTCAACGTCAAAAAGACCTACCCCGAGGCCGTGCTCATTTTTGTGGCGCCGCCCGAGCTTTCGGCGCTGAAGGAGCGCCTGCTCGCCAGGCACTCCGAATCGGCCGCCTCTATGGAAGAACGGCTGGGCATCGCTTTGGAGGAGATCTCCAAGGTCAAGCTGTACGACTACGTGGTGGTCAACGACAGCGTGGAAAAGGCCGTGGCCTGCTTTGAGGCCATCCTTTCGGCCGAAAAGCACCGCGTGTGCCGCAATTTGAATTTGCTGGATACCTTTAAGGAGGTTTGAACATGATCAATTTACCGCTGGATGAACTGCTGGAAAAGGTGGACAGCCGCTACACGCTGGTGAGCGTGATCGCCGCGCGCGCGCGGGAGATCGTGGAACACCCCGAAAGCTCCTGCGACGCCGAGGCCAAGCCCGTGACGGCGGCGGCTTTTGACCTGCTGGACGACCGCCTGACCTACGAGCGTTCGGACGAGTATTCCGTAAAGTAAAGGCAAAGAGCAAAAGACCCGCAAAAGGGGTCTTTGCCTCTTTTGCGGCAGCGGAAAGGAAGCACATGGAAGCAAAAAAGACCGTTGTTTTGGGCGTGACGGGTTCGGTGGCCGCTTACAAGGCGGTGGGGCTTTGCTCGGCCCTGGTCAAAAAGGGCGTTGAGGTCTATCCTGTGCTCACGCAGAGCGCGGTGCGTTTTGTCGCACCGCTTTCTTTTGAATCCATCACGCACACCCCCTGCGCCGTCGACCAGTTTTCCCGCGAGACGCCGTGGGAAATCGAGCACATTGCGCTGGCCAAAAGGGCGGACGTGTTTGCCGTTATGCCCGCCACGGCCAACTTCATTGGCAAATACGCCAACGGCATTGCCGACGACTTGCTGACCACCGTGGCCATGGCGGTGACCGCGCCGGCGGTGCTGGCGCCGGCCATGAACAGCGCCATGTACCTTTCGCCCGCCAACCAGCACAACATGAAGGTGCTCAAGGAACGGGGGGTGCGGTTTGTGGAGGCCGAAAGCGGCCCGCTCGCCTGCGGCGACGTGGGCGTGGGGCGCCTGGCCGGCGAAGAGGCGCTGCTTGCGGCCATTTTTGCCGCGCTTTACCCCAAGCGCGACTTTGCCGGCAGGCGGGTGCTGGTGACCGCCGGCCCCACGCGCGAGCCCATCGACCCGGTGCGCTACATCAGCAACCGCTCGTCGGGCAAAATGGGGTACGCCATTGCCATGGCCGCGCGCGACCGCGGCGCGCAGGTCACGCTGGTGACCGGCCCCACGGCGCTGGAAGCGCCCGGGGGGATGGAGGTGGTGCGGGTGACCACCACGCAGGAGATGTACGACGCCGTGACCAGCCGCTTCCCCGGGATGGACGTGGCCATCAAGGCGGCCGCGCCGGCCGATTTTACCTTGGACCCTGCCGAAAACAAGATCAAAAAGACCGAAGAGGGCGGCGCGCCCGTGCTGGCGCTGCGCCGCACGCCGGACATTCTGGCCGCGCTCGGGCGGCAGAAGGGCGGGCGCTTTTTGTGCGGGTTTGCCGCCGAAACCCAGGACGTCGAGAGCTACGCGCTCGGTAAACTGGAACGCAAGAACCTGGACATGATCGCCGCAAACGACGTTACCAAGCCCGGCGCGGGCTTTGACGGCGACACGAACATCGTCACGCTCTACGCGCGCGACGGCGCGAAGGTGCAGCTGAGCGGCACGAAGCGCGCCGTGGCCGACGCGCTGCTCGACGAGATCGCAAAGCGGCTGTAAGCAAAACCCCGGGCTGTAACAGAAACAGAAGCTTCTCTGTTGCAGCCCGGGTTTTGTATTGAGCAGGAAGGGGCGGAAAAAGCGCCCGGAAAGCCGTTTGCCAAAGAGGGCAGGGCGGCGCAGGCGCAGCCGGCAGAAAAAAGCAAGCCGCGCGCCGGGCGGGCCGTGTGTTTGCCGCCGGTGCGCGCCATATCAAGGAGGAAAAACATGAAGGTATTGTTGATCAACGGCAGCCCGCACAGCGAAGGGAACACCGCTTTGGCTTTGCGGGAGATGGAGCGGGTGTTTGAAGCGGAAGGCGTAAAGACCGAGACCATGCGCATTGGCAGCGGGGCAATCAGGGGCTGCACGGCCTGCGGCGGCTGCGCAAAGACCGGCAGGTGTGTGTTTGAAGACGCCGTGAACCAGGCCGCGCCCAAGCTGGAAGCGAGCGACGGGCTGGTGGTGGCCACACCGGTGTACTTTGGCTCGGCCAACGGCACGCTGGTGTCCTTTCTGGACCGGCTGTTTTACAGTACGCACTTCGACAAGACCATGAAGGTGGGGGCAAGCGTTGTGGTCGCGCGCCGGGGCGGGCTGACCGCCACCTTCGACGAACTGAACAAGTACTTCACCATTTCGGGCATGCCGGTGGCTTCCAGCCAGTACTGGAACGGCGTGCACGGCAGGGCGCCCGGCGAGGCCGCGCAGGACGCTGAAGGATTGCAGACCCTGCGCACCCTGGCGAGGAACATGACCTTTTTGATGAAGAGCATTGCGCTGGGCAAAGAGGCCTACGGCCTGCCGGAAAAGGAAGCGCCCGCAAGGACGAACTTTATTCGGTGACGCTGCGGGAAGGGCGCGCCGCAAAACAGACGCACGGTGTAACCTGCCCCAACCATTCCCCGCGGGGGGATGGTTGGGGACCCCGAAAACCCTCGCGAAACAGCCGGCAGCCTGTTTTGCAACAGCGCCCACTCCAAAAACGAAAACCCCCGGCAAACGTGGTTGCCAGGGGTTTTCTGTGCCCGATTTTTTACTTGATGCGCTCGGTGATCTTGGCAGCTTTGCCGGAACGGCCGCGCAGGTAGTAAAGCTTGGCCCTGCGGACTTTGCCGTGACGGATGACCTCGATGCTGCCGACGCGGGGGCTGTGCAGCGGGAAGGTACGTTCCACGCCGATGCCGTAGGAAATACGGCGCACGGTGAAGGTCTGACGGATGCCGCCGCCCTGCATCTTGATCACGATGCCCTCGAAAGCCTGAAGTCTTTCGCGGCTGCCCTCGACGACCTTGACGAACACGCGGACGGTATCGCCGATCTCGAGCTTGGGCAGATCGGAACGGAGCTGCTCTTTTTCCAGAGCCTGAATGATGTTGGCCATTTGAATGGTTCCTCCTTTCCTCATAGACGTTCGTGCCGCAAGCGGTGTACAGCAGAGGACCGTCCGGACTCACAAAGACGATTATAGCAAAACAAAGGGGCCAGCGCAAGAGAAAAATACCCGAAACTTGGGCTTTTTTAAGGGGTCTTGCCCCCGTCGTGCGCCGCTAAAAAGGCGCGGTCGGCCTTGGTGAGCGCGGCCTTTGCCAAAAGGTCGGGCCGGCGCTCGCGCGTGACCAGAAGCGACTGCTCGCGCTTCCATTTTTGGATGTTGGCGTGGTGGCCGGAAAGCAGCACCTCGGGCACCTTCATGCCCCGAAACTCCGCCGGGCGGGTGTACTGGGGGTATTCGAGCAGCCCGTCGTTGAAGGACTCCTCCTCGGCCGAGCCGATGGAGCCCAGCACCCCGGGGATGAAGCGCGCCACGCAGTCGATGAGCACCATGGCCGGCAGTTCCCCGCCGGTGAGCACGTAGTCGCCAATGGAAAGCTCCTCGTCCACCTGGGTCATGATGCGCTCGTCCAGCCCCTCGTAGTGCCCGCACAGAAGCACCAGGTGTTCTTCTTGCGAAAGCTGGCGGGCACGCAGGGGGGTAAGGGTCTTGCCCCGGGGCGAAAGGAAGATGACGTGGGGCCTGCCGGCGCTTTGGGCGCGCACGGCGTCTAAACAATCGAACACCGGCTGGCACATCATCACCATGCCGTTGCCGCCGCCAAAGGGGTAGTCGTCGGTGCAATGGTGCTTGTTGGCGGAATAGTCGCGGATATTAAAAAGGCCAAACTGTAAAATGCCGGCCTCCTGCGCCCGGCCGAGGATGCTCTCGTTCAGCACGCCCGTGAACATGCCGGGGAAAAGGGTCAGAATGTCAATCCTCATACAGCGCGACCTCCGGCAACACCTTTTCGTCCACCACGATGCGCCTGGACTCGATGTCGACGCTGCTTAGCAGCCGCTTCAGGGCGGGGAAGAGGATCTGCCCGCCCTGCGGGGTGCGCACCACGTACACGTCCACCGGGCCGTTTTGCAAAATGTCGGCAAGTTCGCCCAGAACCTTGCCGCCGCTGTCTTCCACCGCGCAGCCCAAAAGGTCGCACACAAAGTACCGCCCCTTGGGGAGCTTGACGGCGTGGGCGCGGTCGACGCAAAGGTAGCGCCCGCGAAGGGCCTCGGCGGCGTTGCGGCTTTCAATGCCCTCGAGCGTAAGGTACACGCCGTCGGCCCGCACCGACACGCCGCGGGGGGTGTGGGGCTGGTACTGCCCGTCGGTTTCCACCCACACCTTTTCCAAACGCCGAAAGCGGCCGGGGTCGTCTGTTAAGGGCTGCACTTTCAGCTCCCCCTTGACGCCCTGCGGCCGCAGAATCCAACCGATCCTCAAATATTCACTGCCCATCGCCAACGTTACACGATCTCAAGAACGTAGTTCTTGTTCTGCTTGATGGACGCGGCCTTCAGCACGCGGCGGATGGCCTTTGCAATGCGCCCCTGCTTGCCGATGACCTTGCCCATGTCGCCGGGGGCGACCGAAAGCTCCAAAATGGTGCTGCGCTCGCCCTCGCGCACGGACACGCGGACTTCGTCGGGGTTGTCCACCAGATGTTTTGCAATGAAAATGATGAGTTCTTCCATGGGTGTTTTGTTTTTGCGGTACAAACGCCTGCTCAGGCGTCGTAAGCGCCGCTCTTCTTGAGCAGGGCGCGCACAGTGTCGGTGGGCTGAGCGCCGTTGGCGATCCACTGCTTGGCCTTTTCCACATCCACCTTCACTTCGGCGGGGTCGGTCACGGGGTTGTAGTAGCCCAGCTCCTCAAGGAAGCGGCCGTCGCGCGGGCAGCGGGAGTCGGCAACGACGATGCGGTAAAAGGGGTTCTTCTTGGCGCCCATGCGGCGCAGCCTGATCTTAACAGCCATTGGTTCGTTCCTCCTGGGATGTTTGAAGTTGTAGTATTGTAGTATTATAAGGTTGAAAACCTTATAGTCAAAAAACTAAGAACTAGAACGGCAGCTTAAAGCCGCCCATGCCGCGGCGCTTTTTGCCGCCCCGGCCGCCGCCGAGCTGCTTCATGAGCTTGCGGGACTGTTCGTACTGGTTGAGCAGGCGGTTCACGTCCTGAATTTGCAGGCCGCAGCCCTTGGCAATGCGCTTTTTGCGGCTGGCGTTGATGATCTCGGGCGTGCTGCGCTCGGCCGGGGTCATGGAAAGGATGATGGCCTCGGTGCGGGCAAGCGCCTTTTCGTCGATCTGCAGATTGGAAAGCTTGCTGCCGCCGGGGAGCATGGCCAGGATGTCCTGCATGCTGCCCATGTTCTTCATCTGCTGCATCTGGTCCAGAAAATCGGTGAGGGTGAAGCGGTTCTGGGCCATGCGCTGGGCCAGCTCGGCGGCCTTTTTTTCGTCGAAGCTCTCCTGCGCTTTTTCGATGAGGGAAAGCACGTCGCCCATGCCCAAGATCCGGCTGGCCATGCGGTCGGGGTGGAAGGGCTCGATGTCGGTCAGCTTTTCGCCCACGCCGGTGAACTTGATGGGCTTGCCCGTCACCGCCCGCACCGAAATGGCCGCGCCGCCGCGGGTGTCGCCATCGAGCTTGGTGAGGATGACGCCCGTGACGTTGAGCGCTTCGTTGAAGGTCTTGGCGACGTTCACGGCGTCTTGGCCGGTCATGGCGTCCACGGTCAGCAGAATTTCGTGGGGCTTGACCGCGGCCTTGATGTCGACGAGCTCCTGCATCATGGCTTCGTCGATGTGCAGGCGGCCGGCGGTGTCGATGATGACCACGTCGTAGCCGTTGCGCTCGGCCAGGGCAATGGCCTGCCTGGCGGTCTCTACGGGGTTTTCCGTCCCCCGTTCAAACACCGGCAGGCCGAGCTTTTCGCCCACCACCTGCAGCTGTTTGATGGCGGCGGGGCGGTAGATGTCGCAGGCGGCGAGCAGGGGGGAACGGGAGTACTGCTTTTTGAGGTAAGCGCCCAGTTTCCCGCACATGGTGGTTTTGCCGGCGCCCTGCAGGCCGCACAGCATAACGACGGTGGGGGGCGCGGGGGCAAAGTTCAGCTTGCTTTGGCTGCTGCCCATCAGCGCCGTCAGCTCTTCGTTGACGATCTTGATGACCTGCTGCCCGGGCGTGAGCGATTCCATGACCTCTGCGCCGTTGGCGCGGGCCGAAACGCTTTTGATGAAGTCCTTGACCACCGCAAAGTTCACGTCGGCTTCCAACAGCGCCAGCTTGACTTCGCGCATGGCTTCCTTAATGTCTTTTTCCGACAGCTTGCCGCGGCCGGTCAGCTTTTTAAATACCGATTGCAGTTTGCCCGAAAGCCCTTCAAAGGCCATGTAAACTCCTCCGCTATTCGTCCCACAGCGCGTTGATGGCCAAGATCAGGCGCTGCGCTTCCTGTTGGTCGCCCCCTTCCACCGCGCTGCTGAGCTTTGCAAGAAGCCCGCTTTGCGCGCGGTAGCGGCGGAACAGCCCCAGCTTTTCTTCCGCCTCGCGCAGCGCGCGTTCGCCGCGCACCAGCGCGTCGCGCACGGCCTGGCGGCTGATGCCTTCCTGCCCGGCGATCTCGGCCAAAGAAAGGTCCTGGTTAAAGTAAAGATCCAAACAGAGCTGCTGCCGCCCCGTCAACAGCGGGCCGTAAAAATCCAGCAGCAGTCCGGTGCGGATTTCCTTGGACATCGTGTAGCCTCCGCTGTAAAAGCCTTTGCCTTTACACCTAGAGTAGGATACCCCAAAGGGGGCGCTTTGTCAAGCAAAAAGAAAGGGAGGGGGCGCAAAAAAGGCTGAGGGCCCTGGCGGCAGGCGGGCGGTACCCGCGCGCGTGACCATGGCGGGGGCAACGGCGGCGCTTGCGATCCGGCGGCGATCCGGCGGACGAAGAAGAAATCGCCAAACAGAAGAAGAATAAGAAAGAAAGGCTGGGGCCGGGCGCGCGTGCCGCCTTGCCCCACCCGTTTTACAAAACGATCTGAAACAGCAGGGCATCGCCCTGTTTTTTTGCGCAGATGCTGCCGTTGTGCGCTTCGGCGGTGGCCTTGGCGATGGAAAGGCCGATGCCGCTGCCGGCGACCGCCCCGGAATGCGAGCTGTCGGCGCGGTAAAAGCGGTCGAACAGGTGGGGGAGCGCTTCGTCGGGAAGGTTCTGGCAGGTGTTGGAAAGCTCTATGACGGTCTTTTTGCCGCTGCGATAGGCGCGCAGGCAAACCACGCCGCCCGGGGGCGAGCATTTTGCGGCGTTGTCGAACAGAATGCTCATCATCTGCTGGATGGCGGCGCGGTCGCCCCACAGGGTCAGGCCGTCTTCAATGGCCTGCCCATAGGTCTTGCCCTTGGCCTGCAGCAGCGCGGCAAAGGAATCGGCGGTTTCCCACAGCGCGTCGCTGAGCGAAAACAGGCTCTTTTCGGGGAAGGGGTTTTCTTCGTTTAAGCGGGAAAGCGCCACCAGGCGCGAAATGAGCTTGGCGAGCTTGCCGGACTGCTGCTGAATGTTCTGCACCCACTCGCTGCTGCCGTTTTCCATGGCCAGCACGTCGGCGCTGGTGGAGATGGCCGTGAGCGGGGTCTTCAGCTCGTGCCCGGCGTTGGTGATGAACTGCTTCTGCATTTCCAGGTTGCGCAAATAGGGCTGGATGGCGCGCTTGGCCAGCAGCAGCACCAGCAAAAACACCACCAGCAGGCACACGGCGGCGGTCAGCAGCGTGGTAAGCAGCAGTTCCCTGAGGGCCTGAAGGTCCTGCTCGGCGTTGAGGAAGATCACCGTGCGCCCCTCGCTGCCCCCGCTCACCAGGTAGCGGTAGCCGTTGTAAAACCCGAGGGTGCGGCCGCTGGCCAAAACGCGGCTGGCGTATTGTAGCGCCTCGCTTTGCGAGACCGAGGCGATGTAGTCCTGGTCGATGTTCTGCACCCTGCCGTCTGCGCCGTAAGTCACCGAAAAAAAGCGCGTCATGTACGGGAACTCGCCCGAAAAAGGTCGGGCGCCATCGGGCGGGGGCGCGTCCGGCAGCAGCGCATCCAGCGGCAATCTGATCCAGTACGGGGCTGGTCTGGCGGTCATCGCCGCGGCGCTGGCCTTTGCCCTGCTGTACCGCAGAAGGCCGCGCAGGCGGTAAAAACGGGGCGGCGGCCTGGCCCTTCGGCCCTTTTGCGCCCGCTTGGTTTACAAACCTGTAAGGTTGCCCGCCCCCTCCGTGTGGTATAATAATACCCCCGGCAAAAAAAGCTGCGGCTTTGGGCTGCCGGGGCATCACTCGGAGGTGTACCCATGACAGATATCCTGCGCTGGTTTGAAGAGCTGCAGGCGCCCGAGGCGGTCAAGTCCATCATCATGATCCTGCTGTTGGTCTTGGCCTGCATGGTCATCGGCGCGGTGCTCAAGTTTTTGCTCAAGTTCATTTTCAAGCAGATCAAGTTCGTCATCTGCCTGGGCATCGCCATCGTTCTGCTGGGCGGCTTTGTGCTCAAGTCGGCCATCGCGCCCATCCAGAGCTTTGTCAAAGAAACGGGCGTGGCAGATGTGATGGCCACCGTGGCCAACGAGTTCAAGGGCCTGTACTCGGGCGAACTGCCCCTGCTCGCCTGGCGGTTCACCGACGTCACCGAAGAGGCCACGGCCCAAACCGGCATCTTCGAGGAGCAGGAGGGGGAGGAGGACGAGGACGAAGTGCACATCAAGATCGACTACCTCCCCTTCGGCTCCACCGTCATCGTGTACGACCGCGCCACCGGCGAGATCCGCACCGAAAAGCCCATCGACGAGGCCTGACGGTTTTTGTTTTTCGGCCAGCCAAAGCGGCCGGCCCCCGGCGCCCGGGCTTTCCCGCGGCGCTTTTTTGCGCCCTTTGCGGGGGCTTGGCAGGGCGGGGGATTTGGCCGCAAGGGGACCGTGCCGGGGCGAGCCTTGCTGGGGCGAGCGTTGTTGGGGCGAGCCTGTTGGGGCGGGCGTTGCTGGGTCAGGCTTTGTTGGGGCGGGCGGAACAGCGCCTTTTTTCGGCCAAAGCGGCCCTTCCTGGCGGGCGAAGGGGGCGGCAGCGCTGCGGCAGAGCGGGCGGGCTGCTGCTGCGCTGGCCCAAGCGGGGCGGAAGCGGCCCTTCCTGGCGGGCGAAGGGGAAGGGCGGCGAAGGGCGATGCTTTGCGGGCGGGGGAACCCTTGGCGGGCAAAAAGGCGGCGGGGCGTTTCCCCGGCCCCTGGGCGGAAAAGGGCGGGAAAACAGCGGTCGACGGGGCGGGGAGGACCCCTTGTTACCCCCATCATAGCAGAGCTAAGGGGCGGGTTTCTCCCCCAAAACGCAAATTTTTTGCAGAAATTTTTTGAGCGGCCAGCGGGGCGGGGGAACCCCTTGGTACCCCCATCATAGCAGAGCCGGGGGGCGGGTCTCTCCCCCAAAACGCAAGTTTTTGTGTGAATTTTTTGTGAACGGCCGGCGCTGCCCTGCGGGTGTTCCCAGCGGCCGGATTCGCTCCTTCACCGCAGGTTTTATTTCGCTGCGCGCTCACTTCTGCCGCAAAGCGCGCCCGCCCACCTTGGGCGAGCAGCTGCGCTTCGCGCGCGCGGTAGTCGTCATCGTCATCTCTTTTTGGTACGGTATGGTTAGGTAGCCGCGTTACATGAGCGTTACGTAACGCACTTGTAACGCGTTACACCTGCGTTACGTAACGCGTTACATCAGCGTTACAGGCGCGCTGCGCAGCGCTCCAAAACGCTCTGCCAACACCCCTATCACACCCGTATCACGCGTGATACGTGCGGCATATTTGTGCCGTACAAAACACATAGGTGAAATTATTTTTCTGTAAAAGTGTGATTTTGAGTGAGTTTGCCATTCCATCAGCCAGGCGCTTTGCGCCGCTCTTCAGCAGGCGGCAAAAAAGCCAAAACGCAAAAAAAGAGGCCGGCGGTTTTTGCCGGCCTCCTGTTCTTTTAAAGAACAGGGGAACATGGAAACAACAGAAGCGCCCGTCAGCCCCCAAGCAGCGCCTTGGCCTCCTCTTCAATGCCCTCGCTGCGCGCCACAAAGGCCGCCGTCATCTGCGCGGGGTCGAGCAGTGTTTTTGCAACGGCGTTCACTTCCTCAAAGGTCACAGCTTCTATGGCGGCGGTCACCTCTTCTTCGGTGCGCAGCGCGTTGTAAAGCAGCTTGCTCTTGCCAATGGCGTTCATGCGCGCGCCGGTGCTCTCGTTGGCCAGCGCGTAGCTGCCCTTCAGCTGGTCGCGGCTGCGCACAAACTCCTCTTCGGTCAGGCCGTGGGCGCGCACATCGCAAAGCTCGTCCAGCATCAGCTTCAGCACCGTGCCGCCCTGGCTGGCGCCCGTGCCGGCGTAAAAGCCCAGCGTGCCGCAGCTGCGGTAGGAGGAGTTGAAGGAGTACACCGAATACGCCAGGCCGCGCTCCTCGCGGATGTGCTGGAACAGCCGGGAAGACATGCTCCCCCCCAGGGCGTTGTTCAGCACCAGCATGGGGTAGTAGCCCGCGTCGAGCGGGCACAGCCCCGGCAGGGCGAGCGCCAGGTGGCACTGCTCAATGTCTTTTTGGGCAAAGGCGGTGCGCACCCCGCCCGCCGGCTGCGAGCGCGGGTACTCCACCGGCGGTATGGGCGTGGTCTCGGCCCCAAACCAGCGCTGAGCGCAGGCGTAAAGCTCCTCTTCCTCAAAGTTCCCGGCCGCGGCGAGCAGCATGTTTTCGGGCGAGTAGTGGCGGCGGGTGTAGTCCAAAAGATCTTCGCGCGCAAAGGAACGGACGCTTTCGCGCGTGCCCAGAATGGGGTGCGCAAGCGCGCTGCCCGCAAAGTAGGCGGCGCTCAGCAGCTCCATCACCACGTCTTCGGGCGTGTCTTCGCTCATGTTGATCTCTTCCACCACCACGCTCTTTTCCTTTTCCATTTCCGCCGGGTCAAAGGCCGAGTGCTCCACCATGTCGGAAAGGATCTCGGCAATGTCGTTCAGGTGCTCGCCGGTGGCCTTGGCGTAGTAGCAGGTGCACTCCTTGCTGGTAAAGGCGTTGAGCACCGCGCCAATGCGGTCCATCTCGGCGGCAATGCCGGCGGCGGTGCGGCTGTGGGTGCCCTTAAAGAGCATGTGTTCAATAAAGTGGGAAATGCCCGCTTCGCTGGGGCGCTCCTTTACGGTGCCGGTGCCCACCCACACCCCCAGGGAGACCGAGCGGAAGTGGGGGAGCTTTTGGGCGGCGATCTTCATGCCGTTGGGCAGAACTGCTTCGTAAAACATGGGTCGTGTCAGGCTCTCTTTCGTTGGTGTCATTGGCTGTTTGCAGCACGGGTTTTTTAGTTTGCAGAAGTTAAGGTGTTGAACACCAGCCCCCGTTCGCGTATGGCCTCCACGATTTGGGGGAAGGCTTCCACCGTCAAAAGCGTGGGTTCAAACCGCACCACAGCGCCGTCAAACAGGCTGTCCTTCACCTTGGCCACCAGGCCGGCCGGGTCGGTCGAGCGGGCGCGCAGTTCAAAGGTGCACACCATGGTGGCAAGCCCCGCTTCGTGCGCGGCGGTGCTCAGCGGCCCGGCCTTTTTGTCGTCTGCGGGCATCACGTGGGTCAGGGTCAGCCCCCGGGCCAAAAACACCTCCTGCGCCCGCGCGATCTCCCGGGCAAAGTCCGGCTCGCCCGCGGCCAACAGCCCCACTTGCGCGCCGCTTTCGCACAGCTGGCCGAATAACTCGGGGCAGCGCTCGGCAAATTCCAGCGTTACAAAATAGGCCACGGGCGCCTGCAGCGCCGCCGAAAGCTCCAAAAGCTCGGGCAGGCGGGAAGCGCCGTAGCGCACGGCGCACTCCAGCGTGACGCCCGCTTTGGTGCGGTAGGTCAGCCGGGGCGAAAAGGCGGTCTGCGCCGGCTGCGAAACGCTTACCAGGTACAGCGCCGCCACCACGGCCGCAACGAGGATGCTCCAAAAGTGACTGCGCGCCGCGCCCTGCTTTGCCATGTGCCGGCCTCCTGTGTTAGAATGGTGCCCATTTTTTCTGAATGGTTTACTCTATTCCAAAACAAGGCAGGCTATGCCGGAAACTCGCGCGGGCCCGGGCCGCTTGCCGGGCCGCCAAAAAAAGGGGGGCGGGCCTTTTTGCCCGTCCCCTTGCCGCCCGCTAAAAAACCGTTCAGCAGGCAGGGCCTGCGCCGGGGGAAGCCACACAAGCTTTCCCGGCGCGCCCATTACTTCGTGTCTTCGGGCAGCAGCCCCTTGCGGGTGAGGTTGACGCGGCCCTTTTCGTCGATCTCTTCCACGCGCACCAGAATTTCGTCGCCGATGTTGACCACGTCCTCCACCTTGCCCACGCGGTGGTTGGCCAGCTTGGAAATGTGCACCAAGCCGTCCTTGCCGGGCAAAAGCTCCACAAAGGCGCCAAAGGTCATAATGCGCACCACCTTGCCCAGGTATACCTCGCCCACGGCGATCTCGTGGGTCAGGGCGTCGATGCGGCGCTTGGCTTCGTTTGCCGCTTCGCTGTCGGGCGAGGCGATGAACACGCTGCCGTCGTCCTCAATGTCGATCTTCACGCCGGTGTCGGCCACGATCTTGTTGATGACCTTGCCGCCCGGGCCAATGACGTCGCGGATGCGGTCGGGGTTGATCTTGAACTTGATGATGCGCGGCGCGTACCTGGAAAGGTCGCTGCGCGGGGCGGGCAGGGTCTGGAGCATTTTGTCCAGAATGAACAGGCGGCCGTCGAGCGCCTGGGAAAGCGCGCCCTGAATGATCTCGCGGTCGATGCCCTTGATCTTCATGTCCATCTGAATGGCGGTGATGCCGCTGGCGGTGCCCGCCACCTTGAAGTCCATGTCGCCCAGGAAGTCCTCCAGGCCCTGAATGTCGGTCAGAATGACGATCTTGCCGGTCTCGGGGTCCTTGATGAGGCCCATGGCCACGCCGGCCACCGGCGCCTTGATGGGCACGCCGGCGTCCATCAGCGAAAGGGTAGAGGCGCACACCGAAGCCTGGCTGGTGGAGCCGTTCGAGCTCACCACCTCAGACACCAGGCGCAGCGCGTAGGGGAACTCCTCCTCGCTGGGGATGACGGGCAAAAGCGCGCGCTCGGCCAGCGCGCCGTGGCCGATCTCGCGGCGGCCGGGGCTGCGGGGGGCGCGGGCTTCGCCGGTGGAGTAGGGGGGCATGTTGTAGTGGTGCATATAGCGCTTGGACTCCTCCAGGCCAATGCCGTCGAGGATCTGCGCTTCGCTCATGGTGCCCAGGGTGGTCATGGTCATCACCTGGGTCTGGCCGCGGGTGAACACCGCCGAGCCGTGGGTGCGGGGGAAGATGCCCACCTCGCACCAAATGGGGCGGATCTCGGTGGTCTTGCGGCCGTCGGGGCGCACGCCGTCCACCAGGATCTTGCGGCGCACCACCTCTTTGGTCATGTTGTAAAGCACGGCGTCAATGTCTTCCGCAGCTTCGGGGAACTCTTCGGCAAAGTGCTCGTTCACGTCGGCGTTCACCTCGCGGGTGCGCTCGGTGCGCTCCTCGCGGTCAAAGGTGTCCAGGCTCCACTCCACCTTTTCGGCGGCGTAGGCGCGCACGGCGGCTTCGAGCTCTGCGGGGATCTCGTGGATCTCGATCTGGCGCTTGGGCTTGCCCACCTCGGCCACGATGCCGTCGATGAAGGAAACGATCTTCTGGATCTCCTCAAAACCGAACATAATGCCGTCGAGCATCTCTTTTTCGGTCACTTCGTTGGCGCCTGCTTCCACCATCATCACGGCGTCGCGGGTGCCCGAAACCGTCAGGTGCATCCGGGAGCGATCGCGCTCTGCGGTGTTGGGGTTGATGACGTATTTGCCGTCCACCAGGCCCACCACCACCGAACCCGTGGGGCCGGCCCAGGGAATGTCCGAAATGGCGAGCGCCACAGAAGAACCGATCATGGCGTAAACCTCGGGCGGCACGTCGGTGTCCACCGACATGGCCGTGGCGGTCACCACCACGTCGTTGCGCCAGCCCTTGGGGAAGAGCGGGCGAATGGGGCGGTCGATGAGGCGGGAGGTCAGAATGGCGTTGGTAGAGGGGCGGCCTTCGCGGCGGATGAACCCGCCGGGGATCTTGCCCACCGAGTAGAGCTTTTCTTCAAAGTCCACCGAAAGGGGGAAGAAGTCGATGCCGGGGCGGGGGGCGTCGGAAGCGGTGGCGCAGACCAGCACGGCGGTGTCGCCGCAGCGCACCAGGCAGGAACCGCCGGCCTGCCCGGCGTAGGCGCCGGTCTCCACGGTCAGCGTCCGCCCGGCCAGCTCCATCTGGAAGACGTGTTTCATGTGCAGTTCTCCTTTGTATTCTCCTATTAATTTTTAACAGCGTTTTTCATTATAATACACCCCGGCAAAAAAGGGAATATGCCAAGCGCCCGGTTTTTCGGCCCAAACGGGCAATTTTGTACAAAAAAGCCGCCCCCAAACGAAGGCGGTGCAGAAAAACCAAAGGGAAGGGAGGCCCGGGCGTCTGCCCGATGGGCCGCGGCAAAAACAGGCGCACGGAATCGAAGTTTTTAAAACAGCGGCAGCTTCAACCCTGCACCGTTTGCTGGCCGAAAACCGAAAAGATGCGGCCAAGCAAACGGTGCAACCCACCCCAACCATTCCCCTGCGGGGAATGGTTGGGGACCCCGAAAACTCTCGCAAAACAGGCGGGTGCCTGTTTTGCGACAGCTCCTTTAACGGTAGCGGTTGTGGCGGCTGCTGCGCGCGGCGTAGTGCCGGTTGCCGGCGCGGCTGCGGTGCCTGCGCTGGCGCACCATGTGCGCAACGAGCAGCAGCAGCAAAAAGAGCAGCACAACGGCGGCAACGATCAGCCACACGCTCCCGCCCCCGTTCGAAAGGGTGCTCTTTTCCCCCGCGATGAGGGAGTTGCCGTCAATGAGGGGGGAAGAGGGGTCGCGCGGGTCATCCTCTACCGAGGCGATGGAGCGCGAGGCCGTCACCTCCACTTCGGCGATCTCCACGCCCTCCAAAGAAAGCCGCGCAGTCCCCAGCGCTTCGCCGGCCGTCACCGGGGCGGAAAGCTCGCGATCGAGCTCCACCGAGACCGAAACGCGGTTGCCGGCCTCTTCAAGCGCCGCGAGCGTATCGGCCGTCACGGCGGCAGAACCCTCCATGTCGAGCGTCAGCTCCAGCACGCCGCCCTCGGCGTCGGCGTTGCTCGCGCCGTCCACCTCCACCTCCGGCGCGTCGTAAGTGAGGGTGGAAAGATCGACGTGCTGCAGCGCCTCAAAGCCGTATTCAAGCAAATTGCGGGCATCCCGCCAGCGGCCGTCGGTGCCGCCGGTGCTGCCCCCGTAGGTGATGCAGATCAGGTTTTTGCCGTCGTCTGTGGCGGTGGTGACCAGGCAGCCGCCGGCGGCGTTGGTGTAGCCGGTCTTCATGCCGGTCACAACGTCCCACACAAAATCCTGATACTGGGATTTTGCACTGATGAAGCGGTTGGAGTTGTAAATGGTGCGCTCGGGCTGCTTGTTGGTCTCGGGCACGGTGTAGGTCGAAGAGCCGACGATCGCCATCAAATCGCCGTTTTGCATAGCGTACCGCACGAGGATGGACATGTCCCTCACCGTGGTGTAGTGGTCCTCGTTGGGCAGGCCGTGCGGGGTGACGAAATGGGTGTGGGTCATCCCGAGTTCCGCCGCCTTGGCGTTCATCATTTCTGCAAAGCCCTCAAGGCTGCCGCCAAAGTGCTCGGCCAGCACGGCCGCGGCGTCGTTGCCCGAGGGCAGCATCAGGCCGTACAAAAGGTCGCGCACCGTCAGCTCTTCGCCCTCTACCAGGCCCATCAGGCTGTTGCCCGGGCCGTAGTCGTTCACAATGCTGCCCACCGTCACCTTCTCGGTGCGGATGTTCTCGCAGTTTTCCAGCACGATCAAACAGGTCATGATCTTGGTGGTGCTGGCGGGGTAGGTCTGTTCGTCGGCGTTTTTTTCGTAAAGCACCAGGCCGCTGTCGGCGTCCACGAGCAGCACATATTCGCAAAGAACGTCGCCGTCGTATTCGGCAAAAGCCGCGCCGGGCAGCAGAGCAAAAATCGTTAAGATCGCCAGAAACAGGCAAAACAAGCGCTTTTTCACAACAAAAAATCCTCCGGGGTTTAGAGCCTCTCGTGTATTTGTATCATATCATACCAAATTTTTGCCGCAGAAGGTAGCCCCGCAGGGCAAGAAAGAAAATAAAAAGTGAAAATGCACCCGCCGGGCTTTGTGCCTGTCAGGCGGCAAAAAGCCGCAAAGTGCGCCCCAAACCCCGGTTTTTTGCCCTGAAGCGGGCGGAATAAACCCCGGCGGCCGCGGCAAACCTAGAGCCAACAAAACGCGTAAAACGCAGTGGGAGGAGGGCTTTGGCTTGCCGGTCAACAAAGTGGAACTGTGCGGGGTGGATACTTCTACGCTCCCCACGCTCACCAACGCGCAGATGGTGGAGCTGATGCAGAAGGTCAAGCAGGGCGACCGCGCCGCCCGCGAGGAGTTCGTGCAGGGCAATCTGCGCCTGGTGCTTTCGGTGGTGCAGCGCTTCAGCAACCGCGGCGAACAGCTCGACGACATCTTCCAGGTGGGGTGCATCGGCCTGTTGAAGGCGGTCGACAACTTCGACCCCCAGAACTACAACGTCCGCTTTTCCACCTACGCCGTGCCCATGATCTCGGGCGAGATCCGGCGCTTCCTTCGGGACAACAACCCCATCCGGGTCAGCCGTTCCCTGCGCGACACGGCCTACCGCGCCCTGCAGGCCCGCACCAAGCTCATGAACGAGAACCAGCGCGACCCCACCGTCTCCGAGATCGCCAAAGAGATGGGCGAAAAGGAGGAAAACGTGGTGTTCGCGCTCGACGCCATCCAGGACCCGGTCTCGCTCTTTGAACCGGTCTACCACGACGGCGGCGACACCGTGTACATCATGGACCAGGTGGGCGACGATTCCACCTCGGAAGAAAAGTGGCTGTTCGGCCTGGCGCTTTCCGAGGGCCTCGAGCGGCTGAGCGAGCGCGAACAGAAGATCATCCGGATGCGGTTTTTGGACGGCCGCACCCAAATGGAAGTGGCGGGGGAAATCGGCATCAGCCAGGCCCAGGTCTCCCGGCTGGAAAAAAACGCCCTGAAGCAGATGCAGAAGTTTATGTAAAAGGACTCCCCGGCGGGGCTTTTTTCGGGGCGTTTAGCAGCCCCAAAGGCTTTTTTTCCGGCCGCTTCCGGCCGGGCCCGCCTGTGGTCTTTTTCTGCGAAGCGTGGCCCATCACCCCGGCCCCCGCGGTGGAGTTTGTGCTGCGAAGCGGGCGAGTGCACCCGGGGTCCCCGCTTATTCGAGCGCAGCGAGAATATGTGGGGTGGGTTGCCCCGCCAGGATGGAACCTACTATGGAAGCGTGAGGACTTCACCCGGGGCCCCGCGGTGGAGCTTGTATTTGCGAAGCGAAAAAGCGCACCCGGGGCCCCCGAACTTCCGAGTGAAA
>CALWSW010000021.1 GCA_944384305.1 uncultured Christensenellaceae bacterium | reverse complement strand
CGCCGGTTACTGGCAGATGTACCGCTACAACCCCGACCTCGCAGCTGAGGGCAAGAACCCCTTCATTCTCGACAGCAAGCCCGCTACCGGCGACTACAAGAGCTTCATTATGGGCGAAGTCCGTTACTCCTCGCTTGCCAAGCTCTTCCCCGAAACCGCCGAAAAGCTCTTTGCCAAGGCCGAAGAAGAAGCCAAGGAAAAGAGGGCCTACTACGAGAAGCTGGCCGAGTAATCAAACAACCAACACACAAAAAAGGCCCCCTCATAGGGGGTCTTTTTTTGCTGTCAAAGGCTTTTTTTAATTCAGGCCGTCAAGGTCAAACAGCATAAAAAACGCGCTGCAAAGGGTCACAAAATCCTTTGCAGCGCGTTTTTGTTTACTTTACTCTTGGCGGGGCGTCATCGTGAATGACATCCTGCATATTTTTGTGCAGCTTGCGCAGATAGCGCGAGCAGAACAGCGTGGTGAGCAGCCGTTCAATGCCGTTGAGAATGAGCGAAAAGCCGAACAGCGCCGTAAGCGCCGCCAGGCTCTCCTTGGGCAGCAGCAGCATCACAAAACCCACCACCAATGAGCAGCCGCCAAGCAGCAGGTGTATGAGCGAAAACGCGCGGCGGGCGCGCAGGCCGTCGAGCGCCGCCTGCAGTCCAAAGCCGCTTTCCACGATCACAAAAATGCCCAAGATCGCCGGCAGGACGCCCACTACCACGTGGGCGCTGAAGAGCAGCAGCAGAGAACTGACCAGAAGGAAAATGCCACTCGAAAGCTCGAACCTGAAAAAGTCCATTGCTTCTCCGCCGGCAAAATACTGCACGATGCGGTGCAGGCCGGCGATGAGCCCGATCACCCCGGTGATGCGCAGCAGCACCGTGAGCGAAAGCGTCGGCCACGCCACCAGAATGAGTCCTACAAGAATGTAAACAATGGAAATGACCAGGGAGATGACGAGGGAGTATTTGAGTAAACGGTTGAGCATGCCGGTCTCCTCCTTTGGTTACCCTTAGCGCACAATAGCTCTAAAGATACTGTCATTATACCACAACACCGCCCGCCGGCGCGGCAAAAATACGGAAAAATCGGGATTTTTGCCGGACACCCCCATAGAATCGCCACCCTGTAACAAAAACACGCCCTGTTCCTAAAACGCAAGGCGTGATTCGCCGGCCGCTGTCACACAGCGCTCTGCGTCGTGTCCTGACAGCTTTTTTGCTCAGCTCGCTTCGGGTGTGCAAGCGCATAATCTACACACTGCCTCACGAAACTCTTGGGCAGCCGCACCGACTGGATGACGCCGTTTTCTGCGACGATCTCGGAGCCGTTGCTGCAAATGGTGGGGCCATTTGCACCCAAGAGCTCTACATAAGGTCGAACCGCCGCATAAGGCCGGCCGCTGGCAATGCTGAAGATCACGCCGTTTGCCATGGCCTTCTGCACAGCTTCGCACACACGTGGGTGCAGCGAGTGATCCTTGGGGGTATCGGCCAAGGTGCCATCCACATCGGAAACGATCCATTTGATTTTTCTCTTCTTTGTTTCGTTTGCCATGCCTCTTTCTCCTTATTCCTTTTCGGGAATCCCCCTGCATCTTGCGGGAAATCCGCGCCCGCCAAAGCTTATATTTCGTTACATTATCTATTTCTTACGTAAAAATAAAATTCTGTTTTATAAGTTTATGATAATTCAACTTGTTTATCTCGTCAACTATATTGTTACTCAATTCTCACAAATCGCCCTCAATTGTCACCTTCCATGCAGGGTGATCGCCTATAGTGTCCATCAACATATGGTTCTCCTCCCCGGTGCTTCTTTCCGCCTTCGATAAAAAACCTCTGCACCCGGTAGCGGAAGGTAGAGACCGGTATGCCCCGCTGCTGCAGCGCTCAGCTCGCCTGCCAGGCAGCGTTCTGCCGCGCGGGCAAAGCCGCTGGGCAGAGGACGCGGCAGACGTCCAAAGCGCACGCCCCGCGCCTTTGCCGCCGCAATGCCTTCAGCCTGACGCGCCCGGGTGTTGGTGCGCTCGTTTTCAGCCACGAAGGATAAAACCTGCAGCACGATGTCGCTCAAAAAAGTACCCATCAAATCGCGGCCGCACCGGGTGTCTAAAAGAGGGATGTCCAGCACCACGATGTCCACGCCCCGCTCCTTGGTCAAAAACCGCCACTGTTCCAAGATCTCTTGGTAGTTGCGGCCCAGGCGGTCGATGCTTTTGACGTAGAGCAGGTCGTTCTTATTCAGCCGGCGGAGCATGCTCCGGTAAGCCGGGCGCTCAAAATCTTTGCCGGACTGCCAGTCGGTAAAAATATTCTCTTCCGGCACTGCTTTTTCTCGCATAGTCAGGATCTGCCGGTCCTCGTTCTGGTCGTGGGTGCTGACGCGGATGTAGCCGTACACATTGCTCATGGATCGCTCCTTTTTCCTTTTGGTTCGCGCGTTTCTGCGCACCCTCATTGTACGAAAATCCCTATCCCTCTGCCCGGCGACGCCCCTTTTCCCCTTGCCGCCGCACAAAGAACATCCCCAGGAAGTCTCCAGGGGATGTTCTTGATGGTTCGGTAAAAGCGCCGAAAACGGCAAAGTTTTGCAGGTCCTGCGCTTACAGAGCTTCGACTTCTTCCAGCCACAGCCGGGCGCTGGCGTCGCTCGGCATACGCCAATCGCCACGGGGCGAAAGAGCCGCAGAGCCCACCTTGGGACCGTCCGGCAGGCAGGAGCGCTTGAACTGCTGGGCAAAGAAGCGGCGGTAGAAGGTCTTGAGCCAGTGCTTAATCGTTTCTGGTTCGTAAACGCCCTGAAAAGCAGTGTTGGCAAGGCGGAAGATCTTTTTGGGGGCAAAGCCAAAGCGCAGCACGTAGTACAGGAAGAAGTCGTGCAGCTCATAGGGGCCCACCAGGTCTTCGGTGCGCTGGGCGATCTCGCCGTCTTTGGGCGGCAAAAGCTCGGGGCTGACCGGCGTTGCGAGGATGTCGAGCAGCACGGCCTGCAGGTCGGGTTCCGATTTTCCGGCCACGTAGCGCACCAAGTGCCGCACCAGGGTTTTGGGCACCGAGGCGTTGACGCCGTACATGGACATATGGTCGCCGTTGTAGGTGGCCCAGCCCAGTGCCAGCTCCGAAAGGTCGCCCGTGCCCACCACGATGCCCCCCAGGCGGTTGGCCAGGTCCATCAACACCTGGGTGCGCTCGCGGGCCTGAGCGTTTTCGTAGGTGACGTCTGTGTTGGTGGGGTCCTGGCCAATGTCGGCAAAATGAACCTTAACGGCCTCGCCAATGGGGATCTCGGCAAAGGAGACGCCGTAGGCTTCAGCCAGCAACTGGGCGTTGGAACGGGTGCGGCCGGTGGTGCCGAAGCCGGGCATGGTCACAGCGTGGATGCCCGCGCGCGGCAGGCCGAGCGAATCGAAGGCCTGCACACACACCAAGAGCGCCAGCGTGGAATCCAGCCCGCCCGAAAGCCCGACCACCACGCACTTTGCGCCGATGTGCCGCAGCCTTCCTGCCAGCCCCGCAGCCTGAATGGCCAGCACCTCGGCACAGCGGCTCTCCAAAGCCGATGGATCCTTGGGCACGAAGGGACTGGGGTCTACAGCGCGGCGCAGCGCAAGGGCTTTTTTGGGCAGGTCGAACCACACGCGTGTGCCGCCGGACGCGCCCCCGAAGGTATTGGAACGCAGACGGTCCTTCTGCAGGCGGCCGAGGTCGAGGTCGGCATAGATCAAGCCTTCGGTAAAGCGCGGGGATTCGGCCAGCAGTGTACCGTTTTCGCCGATGAGGTCGTGCCCGGCGAAAACCATGTCGCTCACCGATTCGCCCGCGCCGGCGTCGGCGTACACATAAGCGGCCATAAGCCTTGCAGACTGTGAAGCCACCAGCAGGCGGCGGTAGCCAGCCTTGCCGATGGTCTCGTCGCTCGCCGAAGGGTTGGCAATGACCGTTGCACCCCAGCGTGCCAAACGCCCGGAGGGGGGCTCGGGCACCCAAAGGTCTTCGCACAGCTCCACGCCCAGCACGAACTCCGGCATTTGATTGGCGCAGAACAGCAAGTCCGAAGAAAGCAGCAGGTGCTGCCCGCCAACTGTGACCACAACAGGTTCGCCCGCCGGCGCAAAATGCCTCAGTTCGTAAAACTCGCTGTAGTTGGGCAAATGGGTCTTGGGCACCAGGCCCAACACCTTGCCGTGGAAGATCACAGCGGCGGCGTTGTAAAGCGTGCTGCCCGCGCGCACGGGCAGGCCGGCCACCAGAAGGCAATCCAATCCGGCGGTCTCTTTGCATAGCCACATCAGGGCTTCTTCTGCGCCCTGAAGCAGACTGTCCTGCAAAAACAGATCGCCGCAGGTATAGCCCGTTAAACACAGCTCGGGAAAAACGGCGAGCGAAGCGCCGTTTTCTGCCGCTTCTTTGGCAAGCGCCGCCACCTGAGCGGCGTTAAACGCGCAGTCGGCCGTTTGGATGCGGGGCGTAGCGGCCGCCACGCGCAAAAAGGAATCGTACATGGTTTTTCCTCCTCCCGGCAAGGCCCGCCGGGAATGGTCTGAACTGCAAAAGGTCATTTGCTGCATTATACCACAGCCCGCCGGGCTTTCCCAGAGGCTGAAAAACGCAAGCTGCCCAGGGAATGCCTTCCCTCGCTTTTTCCGGCGCACACAAAAGAGGCCGCGCGGGCCTCTGTTTTTTTACAGCTTTCTGGGCGCAAGGCCAACCTTTTTGTAGACCTTGTTGAGGGTGCGGTAGGCGGTTTTTGCAGCCTTTTCGGCCCCCGTGGCCATCACCTCGTTCAAATAGGCCTTGTCTTTGGAGAAACGGTAGAAGCGTTCCTGCAAAGGCTGCAGCTGAGCAATAACGGCGTCGGCCGCGGCGGATTTCAGCTCGCCGTAGCCCTTGCCTTCAAACCGCGCCACGGCGCTTTCCATGCTTTCGCCGGCGCAGGCGCAGTAAATGGAAAGCAGGTTGGAAACGCCGGGCTTGTTTTCCGGGTCGTAGCGCACGCTGCCGTCCGAATCGGTCACAGCGCGCTTGAACTTGCGGGCCACGGCGTCCGGCGGGTCCAGAAGCGAAATAAAGGCGTTTTCATTCGCATCGGACTTGGACATTTTGCTCGTGGGCTCCTGCAGGCTCATAATGCGCGCCCCCACCTTGGGAATGTAGGGCTCGGGCAGTGCGAACACGTCGCCGTAAATGTTGTTAAAGCGCAGGGCGATGTCGCGCGCGATCTCCAGATGCTGCTTTTGGTCGGCTCCCACGGGCACCAAATTGGTCTGGTAAAGGAGGATGTCGCCCGCCATCAGCACGGGGTAGGTAAAGAGGCCGGCGTTGATGTTGTCGGCGTGCTTGGCGCTCTTATCCTTGAACTGCGTCATGCGCGAGAGCTCGCCCATGTAGGTGAAGCAGTCCAGCACCCACCCGAGCTCGGCGTGGGCGGCCACGTGGGACTGCATGAACAGCGTGGAGCGCTCGGGCGAAAGGCCGGCTGCGAGCAGCAGCGCAAGCGTGTCGGTCGTGCGGCGGCGCAGGGTCGCCGGGTCCTGCCGCACGGTGATGGCGTGGAGGTCGACCACGCAGTAAAAGCACTCGTACTGCTCCTCGAGCGCCACAAAGTTGCGCAGCGCCCCAATGTAGTTGCCCAGCGTCAGCACGCCCGAGGGCTGGATGCCGCTGAAAATGACCTGTTTTTTTTCTGGCTGTTGTTCCATAGGGTCTCCTCGATTCACTCAGTTGGTCGCTTTTTTGCCCGCAATGCGCCCCAGCGCCGCGTAAAGCGCTTCTTCCATACCGTTGGGCGCGCACACGGCGTCGTGCCGCACGGGAAGAGAGGAAAGCTCGCGGATCTTTTCGGGTAGGCAGGCTTCCGGGGTCTTGCCCGCGGCCGCCGCCTGCAGCGCGGCCAGCGCCCCGGCAGCTTCAAAGGCGTCGGGGTGGTCTTCCTGCGGGCACAGGGCCTTCAGCACCGCCGCCGGAAATTTATAGGGGCTGGCGGTGGAAAGCACCACAAAGGGCGCGCCGCCCGCTTTCTCCTCCGCCACGGCCTGCGCCACAGCGGTGTGGGTGTCCATAACATAGCGGTGTTGTGCAAAAGCCCGGGCAAGCGCTGCACGGGCGTGAGCGCCATCGCTCCAGCCGGCGTCAAAATCGGCCCGCAGGGCAGCAAGCACTTCGCCACCTACGTCGTATACGCCCTCTTTCGCCAGGCTCGCCATCCACCCAGCCACCACTTCGGCATTGCGGCCGGAAGCTTCGAACAGCAGGCGTTCGAGATTGGAGGAGATGAGGATATCCATCGAGGGCGATTCGGTTTTGTAGAACTCCCGCCGGCGGTCGTACACGCCGGTGGCAAAGAAGTCCGAAAGCACCTTATTGTCGTTGGATGCGCAAACCAGCCGCCCAACGGGCAAGCCCATGCGCTTGGCGTAGTAGCCGGCCAAAATATCGCCGAAGTTGCCGGTGGGCACCACGAAGTCCACGGCCTCGCCGGGCTTTGCGCCGCCCTCTTTGACCAGGCAGGAATACGCCCAGAAGTAGTAGACGATCTGCGGCACCAGCCGCCCCCAGTTGATGGAGTTGGCCGAGGAAAGCTGCCAGCCTTCCCTTGCCAGGCGTTCCTTGACTTCGCCGGAAGCAAACAGGCGCTTAACGCCGGTCTGCGCGTCGTCAAAATTGCCCTCTACGGCACACACGGCCACGTTTTCGCCCCGCTGGGTGAGCATTTGCAGCTTCTGCATATCGCTCACGCCGTCCTGCGGGAAGAACACCAAAATTCCCGTGCCGGGCACATCCTGGAACCCTTCGAGCGCGGCCTTGCCGGTGTCGCCGCTGGTGGCGACCAGAATGAGCACCTTGTGCTTTGCGCCGGTCTTTTGAATGGAAGCGGCCATCAGGCGGGGGAGCATTTGCAGCGCGACGTCCTTAAAGGCCAGCGTTGGGCCGTGGAAGAGCTCCAGGACCGATTCGTTTTCACACAGGCGGGCAAGGGGCACGACCTGTTCGCTGTCAAAGGACGCATAGGCCTCTTTTGCCATCTGCAAGAGCTCCTCGCGCGAAAAATCCGTAAGGTACAGGCCCATGACCCGCGCGGCGCACTCGGGGTAGCTGTGTTTGGCAAACTCCAAGATCTCTTCCAATGAAAGCTGAGGGAAGCTTTCGGGCACGAACAGTCCGCCCTCTTCGGAAATGCCCTGCACGATGGCCTGGGCCGAAGGCACCGAAAGCGCGGTGTTTCTGGTACTGGTAAACTTCATGCTAACCTCCGTAGGCCCTCAATAGGCCTTGGCAAAGATCATCAGGCGCTTGGCGGGCCGGCCGCAGTGCACACACACGTCCGAAAGGCACTTGTGCTCGCCAAAGGGCATGCAGCGGGTGGTGGCGCCGGTCTCGGCCTTGATGGCGTCTTCACAGTCGCGCTCGCCGCACCACATGGCCTCTACAAAGCCGCCGTTGACGCCCTGCTTAAAGGTCTCAAAATCGGTGGCCTGGGTGATGTGGGCATCCCGCCGGGCCTTGGCCTGCTCGAACAGGTTGTTGTGGATGTCTTCAAGCAGCGTCTTGATGGTATCGGCCAGGTTTTCCATGGGCGCAAAAGTCTTTTCAAAATTATCGCGCCGCACCAGTACCACCGTGCCTTTTTCGATGTCCTTGGGCCCGATCTCCACGCGCACGGGGATGCCCTTCATCTCGCACTCGTTGAACTTCCAGCCGGCGGATTTTTCGCTGTCGTCCAGCTCCACGCGCAGCCCGGCGTTTTTGAGGGCAAAGAACAGCTCGTTGGCCTTTTCGAACACGCCTTCCTTGTGCTGGGCAATGGGCACGACCTCGACCTGCACGGGCGCGACCTTGGGGGGCAGCACCAGGCCGCGGTCATCGCCGTGCACCATGATGAGCCCGCCGATCATGCGGGTAGAAGTGCCCCAGCTGGTGGTGTAGCCGTATTTCAAAGCACCGTCCTTATCGAGGAAGGTGATGTCGTAGCTTTTGGCGAAGTTCTGGCCCAGGTTGTGGCTGGTGCCCATCTGCAGGGCCTTGCCGTCCTGCATCATAGCTTCCATGGTGTAGGTGTGCTCGGCGCCGGCAAACTTTTCCTTGGCGGATTTTTGCCCGGTGATGACGGGGATGGCCAGCACGTTTTCGGCAAATTCCTTGTACACGCCCAACATCCGCACCGTCTCCTCCTCTGCCTCTTCCAGCGTGGCGTGCACGGTGTGGCCTTCCTGCCACAAGAACTCCGAGGTGCGCAGGAACGGGCGGGTGGATTTTTCCCAGCGCATAACGTTGCACCACTGGTTCATCAGCACCGGCAGGTCGCGGTAGGACTGCACCCACTTGGAATACATGGAGCCGATGATGGTCTCGCTGGTGGGGCGAATGGCCAGGCGTTCGGGCAGCACTTCCTTGCCGCCCATGGTCACCCACGCCACCTCGGGCGCAAAGCCTTCCACGTGCTCGGCCTCTTTCATGAGCAGGCTTTCGGGAATGAGCAGCGGGAAGTAGGCGTTTTTGTGCCCGGTTGCCTTAAAGCGGGCGTCCATTTCGTGCTGGATGAGCTCCCACACGCCGTAGCCGTAGGGTTTGATGACCATGCAGCCCTTGACGTCGGAATAGTCGACCATGTCGGTCTTTAAGATGACGTCGGTATACCACTGCGAAAAGTCTTCGCTGCGGCGGGCGATGTGGGTAACGAATTCTTCCTGTTTTTTAGCCATGCTGACCTCCGTGTGTTAGGCGCACCGGAACCCTTGCCGGTGCCTTTGTTCTGCTTGTTTTTACTGAAACTTTCCGTTCGCTCGGAACGGTTGGGAGCATTGCGGCGGGCTTAGGCGCGCTGTGCCGCTGTAAAAAACGCCCCTGCCAAACAGCAAGGGCGCGAAAGCTTCGCGCGGTACCACCCTGGTTGCGGCAAACTGCCGCCGCTCATTGAGGCGTAACGTGCCCGTACGGCCGCGCTTTGCCCAAGGAGCGTTCCCGGGCCTTTGCGCGCGGCGGCTCAGGGGCGGGGGCCCGGCCGCTCTGCACGGGGCTTTCACCAAACGCCCCGCTCTCTTTGCGCAAAGCGCCGCGCGGGTCTTCCCCATCGCAGCCTTTTCCTTTTAAAAATACAGTTTGATTCTATCACACAAAAATGCGGCTTGCAAGAAAAAAGCCGCTTTGCCGGGCCTCTCCCCTAAAATTAAAAGGACCGGCGGCGCTTCAAAACTAATGCAGGCGTTGGCGCCCGGCAGCCCAGCGAACACAATGCAGCCCGCCGGGCGCAGCAAATCGGAGACCAGTTACAAATTAATTATATTTAATGGGAATTTATTTCAAAACCAGTTATAATGCTTGAAAATATTGCCGCTGTAGAGTTATAATTTTACACACCATGTCTCAAACAAGTAAGACGGCATGGCATATGTACCGAAAAGGAGGGTCATATCATGAAAACATGGATGCGAGTGTTCGCGGCGCTGATGGCGGTGGCATTGCTGCTGGCCGGCTGTCAGTCCGCCGGCGAACCGGAGGACACGGATCAGCCAGAGTCCCCCGCCCCGACGGATGTTTCGACACCCAATGAAGAAGAGGAAGAACCGGAAGCTGCCCTGACCATGCAGGACGGCGTCTACGAGGCTGAGGCCACCGGCTTTAACCTGACGCAGCCTGTGCAGGTGAGCGTTGAGATCAAGGACAACCAGATCGCTTCGATCACCATTGGAGAAAACGGCGAGACCAACGGCATGCCGCAGATGGTGGAAAAGTACATGATCCCCAGGATCATCGAAAACCAGACGCTGGCGGTGGACGCGGTCACCGGCGCGACCTCCACTTCCATGGCGGTGCGCACGGCGGTGCGTGACTGCTGCGAGCAGGCCGGCGCCGACATTTCCCTGCTGCAGACCCCCTTGCCTGAGTCCACCGAGACCGAAGAGTACACGGTCGACGTGGCCGTTGTGGGCATGGGCGGCTCCGGCACGGCGGCAGCCCTGAGCGCGGCGGAAAACGGCGCTTCGGTTATGGCCATCGACAAGGCCGGCAAGTGGGCCGGCACCAGCGCCATCACCTCTGGCCCGATGACGGTCAACGCGCCCAGCCAGGTGGCAGCTGAATACGACGAGTGGCCGGACCCCATCACCGGCGAGACCCGCGTAAAGGAAGCGGGCGAAAACCTGGTGGACGGCGAAGCCCTTTACGAAGACTGGATCAACTACACGACCGTGGACGGCGTGCAGCACGCCAAGACCGAGATCATCCGCAAGCTGATCGACGAATCGGGCGAGACGCTGGATTGGCTGACCTCTTACGGGTTTGAATTTGACGCCGCCAGGGGCTTCGTTGGCGGCAAGTGGGGTATTTTTGCTCCCTATACTGGCAATAAGGCGCTGACCGAGCAGTACTTTGCCAACGCTTACGAAATCTTTGAGACCGAGCTGGGCGGCCAGTATCTGTTGGAGACCGAAGCGACCGAGCTCATTGTGGAAGATGGCCGTGTGGCCGGCGTGAAGGCCGTGAAGCAGGATGGCACGCAGGTCGTGATCCACGCCGACGCGGTCATTTTGGCGACCGGCGGTTTTGGCGGCGGCAGCGAGCTGCAGGAAGAGTACCTGGGCGAAACGTGGAAGCTGTACGGCATGATGCAGAATGACGGTGCCGGCATTGAAATGGCGCTTTCTGTCGGCGCTGCCACCTACAACATCGACATGCCGCCCATGTCGCACTTTGTTGCTCCTTACGTGATCACCACGAGCTTTGACGACCCCATGGACAACGACATTCCCTACGGCATGGTGTGCTCCGGCGAAGTCATGGCCGTCGACCAGACCGGCAGCCGCTTCCTTGCAGAAAACGGCATTGCCATGAACGCCTACACCAACGGCGCGCGCTACTACACGATCTTCTCTGCCGAGCAGATCGACATCCTGCGCGAACAGGGCTTCTCCATGGCGGCCAGCGGGCGCTACCTGAGCCAGGGCGGCGTGCCGGCCGATACCCCCTTGACCAACATCGACGCCGTTCTGGAAGACGGTATTTCCCGCGGGTTCATCTTCAAGGCGGATTCGCTGGAGGGTCTGGTAGAAGCGATCGGCAACGAGAAAATGGACGCTGCTAACCTGATCGCCTCTGTGGAACAATACGATGCTGCCGCGGCCGGCGCTGAAGATGAATTCGGCAAGCCCGCCGAATACTTTGCGCGCTTGGGCGCTGTGGGTCTGGACAGCGAATATTACATCGCTGTGACGGGCGCTCCCTACATTTACAGCACCTGCGGCGGCCTGGATGTGAACGATAACATGCAGGTCCTTGACACCGACGGTGCGGTCATCGACGGCCTCTACGCGGTCGGCACCGACTCCATGGGCGTTCTGTTCACCAACACCAAGGGCTACGCCAACTACGGCGGCGTTGCTCAGGGCTACGCCTTCGTTTCGGGCAAGATCGCCGGCGCTTACGCTGCTACGCAGGAGTAAACCCGTTCTGTAGACCCGTTGCGATTTTAAGCCAGGGCCACCGGAATAACCGGTGGCCCTTTGGTTATTTTCAGCACGTTTGCCCGCTCAAAAAGCCCGTAAAACAAAACAGCAAGCCCTTTCACAGCAGCCCGCTCAGAAGCTCTTATAGCGATCTTCTGAACGTTCGCCTGTGGTAGGCTTACCTTTTTCTTTTGTGCGCAAAAAAACGACTGTAAAGAGCTTCTGCGGCCTACGCCGTTCAATTCATCCGTTCATGTTCGTTGCTTCTTCTGCCGCCGCTCTAAACAGATCCCGCTCTTGACTCTATGTTCTGTTTCCCTATCCGCTGAATCGCTCAAAAAAGCACGGTTTTGGCTTTTTCTCCTTGAAACAAGGCAGGAAACAGCAGAGACCCCGGAAAAATTCCGGGGTCCCATAGCAAGCATATTGGCCCTGCTCGACCGGTCACTTGGCGTAATCGGTCGCGCGGGTCTCGCGGATGACGTTGACCTTGATCTGGCCGGGGTAATCCAGCTCATTTTCGATGCGGCGGCAAATGTCGCGGGCAACGAGCGTGGTCTCGGCGTCGCTGACCACTTCGGGCTTGACGATGATGCGCACCTCGCGCCCCGCCTGAATGGCGAAAGATTTTTCCACCCCAGCGAAGGAATCGGCGATCTCTTCGAGCTTTTCCAGGCGCTTGATGTAGTTCTCCAGCGTTTCGCGGCGGGCGCCGGGACGGGCGGCGGAGATGGCGTCGGCAGCCTGCACCAGCACGGCTTCCACCGTGTTGGGCTCAACGTCGCCGTGGTGAGCCAAAATGGCGTTGACCACCGCGTTGTTTTCGCGGTATTTCTTGGCAAGGTCCCCGCCGATCTGGGCGTGGGAACCTTCGATCTCGTGGTCTACGGCTTTGCCGATGTCGTGCAGCAGGCCCGCGCGCTTGGCAAGCGCAACGTTTGCGCCCAACTCGGCGGCCATAACGCCGGCGAGGTTGGCGACTTCGATGGAGTGCATGAGCACGTTCTGGCCGTAGCTGGTACGGAATTTCAGGCGGCCAAGTAGCTTGACCAACTCGTGGTGCAGGCCGTGGATGCCCACCTGGAACACCGTCTGTTCGCCGGCATCGCGGATCTGCGAGTCGATCTCGCGGCGGGCTTTGTCCACCATTTCCTCGATGCGCGCCGGGTGGATGCGGCCGTCAAGGATCAGCTTTTCGAGCGCGATGCGCGCAACTTCGCGGCGCACCGGGTCGAAGCTTGAAAGAATGACGGCTTCGGGAGTGTCGTCGATGATGAGATCGACGCCCGTCGCAGTTTCGAGCGTGCGGATGTTGCGGCCCTCGCGGCCGATGATGCGGCCCTTCATTTCATCGTTGGGCAGCTCCACGACCGAAACGGTGGTCTCGGCCACGTGATCGGCAGCGCACTTTTGAATGGCCGTGGAAATGATGCTGCGCGCCCGGCGCTCGGCCTCTTCCTTGGCCTTGGCCTCAATGTCGCGCACCAGCACGGCGGCGTCGTGCCGCGCGTCGCGCTCGACGTTGGTCATGAGAATCTGGCGCGCTTCGTCGGTGGTCAAGGCCGAGATGCGCTCGAGCTCGGCGATCTGCTGTTCGTGCAGGCCGCGGGTCTGTTCCTCAACAGCGGCAATGTCGGTCTCGCGCTTGTCAAGGTCCTGCTCGCGCTGTTCCAGGCTGTCGAGCTTTTTGTCCAGCGTCTCCTCGCGCTGCAGCACGCGGCGCTCCGAGCGCTGCAGCTCGTTGCGGCGGTCCCTGCACTCACGGTCAAAATCCGTGCGCTGGCGGTGAATCTCTTCTTTTGCTTCCAGTATGGTCTCTTTTTTCAGTGCTTCGGCGCGCTTCTGCGCATCGTCGATCATTTGGCGAACGGTCTCTTCCGCGCGCCCGGTCTTTGCTTCTGCGATGTTGCGGCGGTAAAAATACCCGCCCAAGCCGCCGGCGGCAATGCAAACTACGGCGACCAGAACATACCACAAAACGTCCATAATCTGTGCAGCACCTCCTTTTACAGGTGTTTTCAACAAGGCAGCCGGGGTGCGTTCACCTCGGCTGCAAGGTAAATTTACGAATTCACTGTCAAAATAACCTTTTAAAGAGAGATTAACCCACCGTTAATTTTACCGCTGGACAGAAAGGTTGTCAACCATAAGAAGCAAGGTGAAACCTGCGCTTTTTGCCGGAAGCTGCCGCCGCCTTGCCAGGAACAAAAAAGAAGGTTTGCCGGGCAGCCTTTTAAAAAAGGCAAACGCCGCCCAAAAACACCGCAAAAAAGAAAAACCTGAGCGGAAACACCTCATATTTCCGCCCTTGGCGGCCCGGCAGAGCTGATCTCTCCCGCGTAGTTCTCGGCAAAGACCGCCTAGACCTCTGCGGGATCCTGCGTTTGGCCCAGCGCCCACATCAGCAAAGAATTGCCCGGCTCAGCAAGAGTCCGGGCAAATAGCTTTTACATTACCCCCGACGGGCCTCGTTAAAAGATCCCGACGTCGCCTGTGTCCATCTCGGGCCTGGGTTCTTCTGCCGCGGGCTGCGCAAAGAGGACCGCGCGCAGCTTCTGTTCGAGCTCGTCGGTGAGCTCGGGGTTGTCCCTGAGGAAGGTGCGGGCGTTTTCGCGGCCCTGGGCCATGCGCATATCGCCGTAAGAATACCACGAGCCGGTCTTTTGAATGAGCTTGTTGTCAACCGCAAGATCCAAAATAGAACCTTCGCGCGAGATGCCTTCGCCGTAAAGAATGTCGAACTCGGCGACTTTAAAGGGCGGCGCGACCTTGTTTTTGACCACCTTGATGCGCGCGCGGTTGCCGATGATGTCGTTGCCGACCTTGAGCTGGTCGGTCTTGCGCACGTCCAGCCGGATGGTGGCGTAAAACTTCAGCGCTTTGCCGCCGGTGGTAGTTTCGGGGTTGCCGAACATAACGCCGATCTTTTCGCGCAGCTGATTGATGAAGATGGCGCAGGTGTTGGATTTTGCCAGCGCGCCGGCGAGCTTTCTGAGGCCCTGGCTCATGAGCCTGGCCTGCAGGCCAACGTGTGAATCCCCCATTTCGCCCTCGATCTCGGCCGTGGGGACCAGGGCCGCCACCGAGTCGATGACGACGATGTCGATAGCGCCCGAACGGATGAGCGAATCGGTGATCTCCAGCGCCTGTTCGCCGGTGTCGGGCTGCGAGACGTAAAGATTGTCGATGTCTACGCCCAGCGCCCTGGCGTAGGTCGGGTCGAGCGCGTGTTCGGCGTCGATAAAGGCCGCCACGCCGCCCAGCTTCTGCGCCTGGGCAATGGCGTGCAGCGCCACGGTGGTTTTGCCCGAAGATTCCGGGCCGTAGATTTCGATGATCCTTCCGCGGGGGAACCCGCCCACGCCCAGGGCGTAATCCAGCGCGATGCAGCCCGTGGGAATGGTGGAAACCGCGATCTTTGCCGCCGCGTCGCCCAGCTTCATCACCGCGCCGCGGCCAAACTGCTTTTCAATCTGTGCAAGCGCCATTTCCAGCGCTTTTTCTTTTTCTACCGCCATGCTGTGCTCCTCACCAGTGATTTGCCACAAGTATACCACAGGCCGAAAGGGTTGTAAACGAAAAGCCGAACATATTTTCGCTTTTTCTTTGCAGCAGGCGAGCCCTGCCTTTGCGCTTTGTTCAGAAGCTCATAGGCAGGCTGTGAAACCCGCCGTTCCCTTTGTTTGGGCGCTTTGCCGGCGAGCTGCCGTTGCTCTGGAAACCGTGATTTTGTGCGTCTGTTTTGCAGCTCCTTACAGCTTGCCCAGCAAGCGGCGGCGGACGCAGTCCAAGGCGTAAAGCACGGCGGTGCTACGCACCCGCACGCGGCTGCCGCGGGCGCGGAACTCGCAGGCCACGCTGCCCTGCTCATCGGCCACGCCCACATAGAACAGGCCCTGCGGATGGCCGCCGGCGTCCGGCCCGGGGCCGGCCACGCCGGTGGTGGCCACGGCGATGCTGCTGCCCGAACGGCGGCGCATGGCCTCTGCCATCTCGCGCGCGGTCTGCTCGCTCACGGCGCTGAAGCGCTCGATGGTCTCTTGGGAAACGCCCAGGCGGATCTTCGCTTCATCGGTATACAGCACCGCGCCTTCCAGCAGCACTTCGGACGTGCCGGGGATCTCCACCAGGTCGCTGCAGATCTGCCCGCCGCTCAGGCTCTCCGCCACCGAAATGGTTTTTTGCTGCTGTTTCAACAGGTCTTCCACCACCCTGGGCAGTGTGACGCCATGGGTGGAGTACACGTAGTCGCCCAAACGTTCGCAGATCTTCTGCACCACCGGTTCGACCAGGGCGTCGGGGTCTTCGTCCTTGCCGACGGCGGCCGTGACGCGCAGGCACATTTCGCCCACCGAAGCGTAAGGCGCAATGGTGGGGTTGGTCTGGGCGTCGATGATGTCTTTGATCTCGTATTCCACGGCCGATTCGCCCATGCCCACCACGCGGATGTAGCGCGAGCAGAATTTGCTGTCCATGCGCTCTTCAAGCAGGGGCGCCAAGCCGCTTTCGAACATGGCCTTGAGCTCGTGCGGGGGGCCGGGCAGCACGGCGATGAGCTTGCCGCCGGTCTCGCACACGCAGCCGGGCGCCGTGCCGCAGGAATTTCTGAGGATGTGCGCGCCTGCCGGGAACTCGGCCTGGCGGTAATTGTTGGGCGTAATGGTCTTGCCGCGCTGCGCCATGTAGGCGTTCAGGTCCTTTACGGCCTGCTCGTCCTGCACCATGGGCAAGCCCAGGTATTTGGCCACCGCCTCTTTGGTCAGGTCGTCTTCGGTCGGCCCCAGCCCGCCCGAAAGGATGAGCAGGTCGCACCGGTCCATGGCGGTCTCAATGGCTTCCACCAGGCGGTTCATGTTGTCGCCCACCGTGGACTGGTGGTACAGGTTAAAGCCGTACTTGTTCAGCTCGTTGGCCAGGTACTGGGCGTCGGTATTGACGATCATGCCCATCAAAAGCTCAGTTCCCACCGAAATGATCTCGCCGGTCATTCTTTCTTTCCTCCTGTTGTATCTGCGCGCTTCGGGCCTTGTTGCCCAAAGCAGGCATTTTTTGTGTAACTGCTGCGATCGGCCGTTCAGCGGCTTTCAAAAATGTAGGGCCATGCCCCGCGCACGTAGCGCACCCCCGAAACGACGCACAGCACCGTTGAGATCCACAAAAGGATCTGGTCCACAGGAACGTCGATCAGGCAGAAAACGGGGTTGTAGAGCATGACGAGGGGGATGGCGATGGTCTGGGTGACGGTTTTAGCCTTGCCCCACACATCGGCAGCCAGCACCACGCCTTTTTCAGCCATGAGCAGGCGCACCCCGCTGACCACGAACTCCCGCCCCACGACGATGAGCGTGACGATGGGCGACACCGTGCCGATGGAGGTGAGCATGATGAGCGCCGCACCCACCAGGATCTTGTCGGCGATGGGGTCCATAAACTTGCCGAAGGTCGTAATAAGCCCGCGCTTTCTGGCGATGTTGCCGTCCAGGGTATCGGTAATAGCCCCGGCAATAAAAATGATGGCTGCCGCCACGTAGGCGTACTTCCACGGAATGTAGAAGGCCGCCACCATCAGCGGCATCAGCACAATGCGCAAAAGCGTGAGCTTGTTTGGAGTATTCATCTCTTGGTCTCCTCTCCAAATAGATCGTATTCGCGCGCTTCGGTGATCTTCACACGCGCCAGGTCGCCCGGCGCGTGCTGCGTGTTGGGAACAAAGGCGACCACGCCGTCGATCTCGGCGGCTTCGCCGTAGGTGCGGCCGATCAAAAGGCCGCTTCGCTCGTCTGCGCCGTCCACCAAGACGTCGTAGGTTTTGCCCACGCGGGCCTGGTGGAAGGCAAGCGAGATCTTCTGCTGCAGGCGCATCAGCTTGGCTGCGCGGCGCTCCTTTTCTTCCTGGGGAACGGGGTCTCCCAGAGGTTCTGCGGGCGTGCCCTCTTCAGGCGAATAGGTGAACACGCCCACGCGGTCGAAGGGGTGCTCCTGGGCAAAGCGGCAGAGGGCCTCAAAGCGCTCCTCCGTCTCGGTGGGGAAGCCCACCATGTAGGTGGTGCGCAGCACGTAAGCGGGGTCGCGGCGGCGCAGCTCGTCGATGAGCGCGGCGTAATGTGCGGCGTTCCCCCGCCGGTTCATGGAGCGCAGCACTCCGTCGTCAGCGTGCTGCAGGGGCAGATCGATGTATTTTACGACCTTCTCACACTCCGCCATGGTGTCGAGCACCTGCGGCGTAAGGGTATCGGGGTAGGCGTAAAGCAGGCGGATCCACACAAGGCCGGGAATGGCGTTGAGCCTTTGCAGCAGCTCGGGTAGCATGGCTTTTCCATAGCGGTCAAAACCGTAGCGGGTGGTGTCCTGCGCAATGACGTACAGCTCTTTGACCCCGCGTTCTGCCAGGGCCTCGGCCTCTTCTGCCAGCTCTTCGACCGGGCGGCTGACGTAATTGCCCCGAATGCCGGGAATGGCGCAGTAGGCGCAGCGGTTGTCGCACCCGTCGGCAATGCGCAAATAGGCGTAATGCGCGGGGGTAGAGAGCACCCGCTGCCCCCAGGGGTACGCGGGCGCAGCGCCGCCTGTTCCCTTGAGCAGGGCGGGGAGTTTTTCGTACTCCCGCACGCCCAGCCAAAGATCTACTTCCGGCAGCTCAGAGGGCAGCTCTTTGCGGTAGCGTTCCGAAAGGCATCCCGTGACCACCAGCTTTTGGCAAACGCCCGCCGTTTTGTAGGCCGCCATTTCCAAAATGGTATTGATGGATTCCTGCTTGGCGCTTTCAATGAACCCGCAGGTATTCACAATGAGGATATCCGCCGCCTTGGGGTCGTTGGTGATCTCGTACCCCGCGCGGGTCAAATACCCCATCATCACCTCGCTGTCCACCCGGTTTTTGGAACAGCCCAGCGAAATAACGCCGATCTTCTGCTTTTCTTTCATGTTTTCTCCATTCGTAACGGCCGCGGCGGCGCTTACGAGCCGACGTCCGGCAAATTGGGTTCGCGGCCGAAGACCTCGGCAAACTGCGCGCGGGTCATCAGCAGCTTTCTCGGCTTACTGCCCTCGAACCCGCTGACGATGCCCCGCTGCTCCATGATATCGATCAGCCTGGCCGCGCGGTTGTAGCCGATGCGCAGCCGGCGCTGCAGCATGGAAATGGAAGCTTGGCCTGTGGCCAAAAAAACCTCTACGGCCTCGGGCAGCAGGTCGTCTTCCTCGCCGCCCTCGCCGTTGGGGCCGGCGGCGGCGCGCTGTTCGATGCTTTCCATGACCGCCTCGTCAAAGCCGCCCTGGAACTTGCTCTCTTCAAAGTATTGGCGAATGCCGTCCACCTCGGTATCGGTCACCAGCGCACCCTGGATGCGCATGGGGTCGCCCCCGCCGCGGCTAAAGAGCATATCACCCTTGCCCAGCAGCTTTTCTGCGCCCGTGCAGTCTAAAATAATGCGCGAGTCGGTGCCGGTGGCCACGGCAAAAGCGATGCGGGTGAGGATGTTGGAGCGAATGACGCCGGTGATGACGTCGGCCGAGGGCCGCTGCGTGGCCACCACCAGGTGGATGCCGGCGGCGCGGCCGAGCTGGGCGATGCGGCAGATGGAATCTTCCACGTCATCCGGCGCGACCATCATGAGGTCGGCCAGCTCGTCGATGATGATGACCACCTTGGGCAGCTTTTCCCGCCCTTCGGCCGCCATGATCTCGTTGAAGCGCGAAAGCTCGCGCGCGCCCTTCTGCTTGAAGCGGTTGTAGCGCTGGATCATTTCATTCACCGCCCACCTGAGTGCCCCGGCAGCCTTCTTGGGGTCGGTCACCACGGGGATGAGCAGGTGCGGGATGGTAGAAAACACCGAAAGCTCCACCACTTTGGGGTCGACCATGATGAGCCGCACATCCTCGGGCGAGGCGTGGTACAGAATGGAGCAGATGATGCCGTTGATGCACACGCTCTTGCCCGAGCCGGTGGAACCGGCAATGAGCAGATGGGGCATTTTCGCGATGTCCGCCGTGGCGATGCGGCCGGAAATGTCCTTGCCCAGGGCGATGTTCAGCGGCTCGGCCGAGCTTCTGAATTCCCGTGAAGCGATGACCTCTTTTAAGGCCACCATGGTCTGCACGCGGTTGGGCACTTCAATGCCCACCACGGATTTCCCGGGAACAGGAGCCTGGATGCGCACGCTCTTGGCCGCCAAATGCAGGGCGATGTCGTCCGACAGGTTGGTGATGCGGTTGACCCTGACGCCCGGCGCGGGCGTGAGCTCGTAACGGGTGATGACCGGGCCCTGCACCACATCGGTGACTTTTGCCGAAATGCCATAGCTCAGCAGCGCTTCTTCCAGCATCTTCGCCTGGTGGTGGGGGTCTTCCTCCTGCGCGCGGCGGGGGGGCGGGTCTTTTAAGAGCGACAGCGGCGGCGGCACGTATACCGGCCGTTCGCTCCCTGCAGCAGGCGCTGCGCCGCCCTGCGGCGCAGCCGGCCGGGGCGCGGAAGCAGGCGGCACGGCCGGCGGCGTGCTGTGGCTGCCGTTGTTTTCCCACGGCTCTTCTTTTTCGCAGGGAGCGCTGCCAAACGGCGGCGTCTTTTCCTCCGGCGCGCCGCCCGCACCATGGCGGGGCTGGTACACATCCCCCGCCCGTTCCGCCGGCCGGGGGGCTTCACTGCCAGTCTTTATCTTCCAATCGCTTGCCTGCGTGGCTGTCTGCACGCTCGCCGGGGCGTCTGTCCTTTGCGGCTCGGCGCTGTACGGGCGGCCGCTCAAGGGCGGCAGGTATTTTTCGTATTCGCCAAAGTCACGGCCGGCCAGGTCGTGCAGCACCTCTTCGCGTTCTTTACGGAAGGGCATGGCGCTGGCGCCAGAAGAAGGGTCTTTGCCCCGAAACAGGTCTTCTCCCGCCGCCCACACCGGCCGCTCTTCAACGCTCTGGGCAGCAGGCTGCTGTTCCTGTTCTGTTTCCTCTTTGGGGGGCAATCCCGCTGCTTGGGCGGCCTTGGTCCCATCGTCCTCCGCTTCGGGCGCGGCAAAACTGTGGTAGCGGCCGTCCTCCTCCTCGCGCAGCACCGTGCGGACATAGGCGTCTTCCTTAGCCTTTTTTTCGGCGCTTTCCGGGAAGCGGCGGCGCACGGGTTCGGCGGATAGCTGCTCTTCTTGGAGCGCTTCCGTTTCCGCCCGTCCTTCCTTTTGCCGCAGCTCCGGAGCGTCGTAAAACATGTTCAGCTCGTCGGCCTTGCTCTTTTTGCGGCGGGGCTTTTCCTTTGCCGCAGAAGATTCGGCGCTTTTGCCCGCCTCGCGCTTTTCTGCGGGCTTCGTGCGGTCTGTGCGGCCCGTCACATCCAGTTCTTCCGCGTCTAAGCGGCGGCGGGTCTCCTCTTCCTGCCGGCGCTCTTCCCGCCGCTGTTCGCGGTGCGCGCTGACCGTATTGGTAACGGCAACGACGTTCTGCTTGATGGCGCGGCCGACCTTTTCGCCGGTCTTTTGCAGCGAAAGGTTGGTGAGCGCCACCACGGCGATGAGCGCCAGCGCGGGGAAGAGCACGAAGCTGCCGGCCTTGCCCAGCAGCTGCACAGCCGGGTAGCAAAACAGCGCGCCCAACAGCCCGCCCCCTGCCCGCGCCGCTTCGCCGAAAGAGAAGGACTCCCACAAAAAGGCAAAGTAGCCCTCGGCCTGGATGCGGTCGGCAAAGAACACGTGAAGGAAGGAAAGGATGCACAAAGACACCGCGCACAGCAGCATGAGCCGGGGCACGGCCGCCTGTTTGCCGGAAGTGAAGATGGCATAAACGCCCTGCCCGATGAACACAAAGGGCAGCACGTAGTTAAAAGAGCCGGAAAGGCCGAACAAAAAGCCCGAAACAGTCTCGCCCAAAAGGCCGGTAGAGACCAAATGCGTCAAACCCATAAAAAGTCCCACCGCAATGAGCACCACGCCGCAGATCTCGTGGGCGCGCCGCTCTTCGGGCGTTGGCAGATTTTGCTTTTTCTTTTTGCTGGGGGCGGCAGAAGCGCTCTTCTTCTGCGGCGGCCGGCCGCTTCCTTTGGCCGCGCCCGCGGCCGAAGCGCCCTCCTTCCGCCCGCTCGAAGCCGGCTTTTTAGCCGCTTCGTCGGGGAATCGTTTTTTTGTTTCGTTGGCCAACCCAGTCACCTCTCATGTATTGCTTTATTATTATATCTCATCCCACCGGCGGTTGCAAAGCGCAGGCGCCAACCCCCGCAAAAACCAACCGCCAGGGACGCTTTTGCCGTCCCTGGCAGCAGTTTTAAAAATACCGTTTCAAAAGTTCCTGCGCGCGCTCCAGATCTTTCCGGTGCACGTAAAGGATGTACTCGTAGCCCATCCTCCCACCGTCAAACAACGGCCCCTGCCTGCCGGCTGTGCGCTCGCCCGTGAGCCGCGCATCCGGCTTGTGCCCTGTCCGCCGCACGGCGCAGGTCACGCCCTGCCCGGCGAGCAGCGTACAGATCTCCCTGACCCGCTGCAGATCAAACGAAATGGTCAGCTCCCGCCGCGAAAAGAGCGGGATCTTTTCTTCCTGTTTCACGGCCCGGCCCCCCTTGTTTTGCGTTTTTCTCAGTTTACCGGGTTTTGCCGCGCGGCGCAAGCCAAAGCTTTGCCGTATAGAAGAACGCCGAAAACAAACGTCTTCGGCGCTCTGGCAATATTCATCTAGGGGGCAGATTTTTTTCTGCTTACGCTGCGGGCAAAAGGATCTCCTGCCCGATCCTGATCACGCGGGGGTCGCGGATGGAGTCGCGGTTGAGTTCGTAGATCTCGTTCCAGCGCGAGCTGTCGCCCAGCTCGTGTTCTGCGATCTCCCACAGGCTGTCGCCCTTGACCACAACGTAAACGCCGCCTTCCACAGGGGCCTCTTCCTCGCCGGGGATCTCTTCTTCGCCGGGGACTTCCTCGCCGTCAGGGACTTCCTCGTCGCCGGGGGCCACTTCTTCAGCGCCATCCTCCAGAATGGTGATGCGGCCCTGGCCGTGCGGGTCGGCGTATTCCTGGCCGATCACGCCGCCCAGCTCTTCGGTAACGTAGTTGATGAGCATGGCGTTGTCGATCATGACGCAGTCTTTCAACAGTTTGCAGCCCTCAAACATGGTAAAGCCGTCGCCGCCGTCCTTGAGCATGTAGTTGTGC
>CALWSW010000020.1 GCA_944384305.1 uncultured Christensenellaceae bacterium | reverse complement strand
AAATGAAAATGCTCTAAGCGACTGCTTCACTAACCATGACAAAAACCATGATTAAGAAGTCACTTAGAGCATACATCACCCCCTGCAAATTGGAGTTGTCCCAGGAGATCCTATTCTTCAAACATTTATTTTTAAGTATTTCAACAAAAATATGTGCGATCGAATCACTGATTTTCGATTCAGTATATCGCAATCCCCACCGAGTGTCAAACCGCACGCAGGCCCTCTCTGCGCCTTCCCCCTACAGCTCGTAGCTTTCCAGATCGTCTGGCACATACACCCTGCCTTTAAAGCAGCTTTGGGCTTCTTTTGTATAAAGCTCCTTTCTGTTTGCGATGTTGTCGTCTTCGGTATGGTAAAGCAGCAAATTCTCCACCCCCAGCTCCTGCGCCAGGCGCGCGGCGTCTTGAGCGGTGGAATGGTGCTTTTCATACGGGTGGTAGCGCCCGGCCTGCGATGCCAGGCAAAAGGCCTCGTGCAGCAGCCAGGCCGCGCCCCTGGCAAAGGTTCTGCCGCGCGCGCTGCAGGGCTCGTCGCCGCAGCAGGTCAGCGTTCTGCCGTCCTTCAGTTCCATCGAAAAGCCGAACTGTTTGGCCTTGGTCGAACCGATGTCAAAAAACGTTGTCGGCCGGCCCAGCACCGTGCGCACCTCTCCGTCGGCGACCGGAACCAGGTGCAGGCGCTGGTTCAAAAAACGGGTCTCTTTCTTTTGCAGCAGCATCTCGCAGATGTCCCGGAGCATGCCCAGCGCCTCCTCGTGGCCGTAAACGACCGCCTCGCCCTCGTAGCCGCCGTGGTTCATATGGTCGCAAAGCAGCCGCACCATCCACACCATGCCCAAAAGATGGTCGATGTGCTTATGGGTCAAAAACATCTCGTGTATATTTTGCCAGGGGATACGCGCTTTTTCCAACTGGCCGAGGATGGCGCTGCCGCCCCCGCCGTCCACCAGAAAATGCCGCTCGCCCTCGCTGAGCACAAAGCAGGTGTTGTAGCACTTCGTCACCAGCGCGTGTCCCGTTCCCAACAAAGTGATCTTCAATTGGTCTTCCTCCGGTCGTTTTCTTTCGCTTTCTATTGTATCACGGGCGCCGCGCAGATTCACGCCAGGCCAACAGTCCGTTTTTTCTCTTTTTTAAAGCGCCGCCTCCCTTCCGCCCGGGCCGGTTGGAAGCGCAGGCGGTTTGTGCTATACTGCAGGTAACGGCGCATCGCGCCTTTTCCCAAGATCTTTTCCACTCATCGTTCTTTTACTGCTTACAGACCTTCCTGCAAAAAAAGAAAGGCAGCACCTATGAAGACTTTTACTTTGAGAAACGGTGTTTCGATCCCTGCGCCGGGCTTTGGCACCTACAGCCGCAATTACGATTTTACGGAAGAAGCCATCGCCAACGCCCTGAAGACCGGTTACCGCCACTTCGACACCGCCACCCTTTACAGAGACGAAGACCTGATCGGCAGCGCCATCCAGCGCTCTGGCATTCCCCGCAGCGAGCTCTTTTTGACCACCAAGGTGTGGAAGACCGACATGGGTTACGACCGCACCCTGCGCTCCTTTGAGGCGAGCTGCAAAAAACTGCAGACCGATTACCTCGATCTTTTGCTCATCCACTGGCCGGTACCGGAATACGGCCCGGTAAACGATCCCTGCCGCCCCGAGGACGCCCAGGACACCCCCTGGGAGGTGCTGTGCCGCGACACCTGGCGGGCTATGGAAAAGCTGTACGAAGAAGGCGCTGTGCGCGCCATTGGGGTCTCGAACTTTTTGCCCCACCACCTCATGCGGCTCTCGGCCGACGCCGGCGTCCTGCCCATGGTCGACCAGATCGAATTCCACCCCGGCTACACCCAGCAGTACACCGTGGACTACTGCCGCGCCCGCGGCATCGTGGTAGAGGCATGGCGTCCCATGGCCAAGCAGTTTCTCGCGAACGAACCGCTGCTGCTGGAGCTTGCGGCGCAGTACGAACGATCGGCCGCGCAGATCTGCATCCGCTTTGCGCTGCAAAGCGGCGTGCTGCCCCTGCCCAGCTCCAAAAATCCCGCTCGCATGGCCGAAAACTTCAATATTTTCGACTTTGAGCTTTCGGAATACGACATGTCCCGCCTTTCCACCCTGCCCCAGATGGCGTGGTCGGGCCAGCACCCCGACCGCAAGCGCGCGCCCGAAGGCTGAGCCAAAAAACCGTCCTTCGGGCATGCCCAAAACACGATCATATGTTCGTTATCCCCTTGCGGCTTTTCCCTTTGCGCCCTATAATAGGGCATAACAGGAGGAACCGCCATGGAACAGCAAACCCTTTTCAGCCGCCCGGCCGACGAGCCGCTTGCCGCGCGGCTGCGCCCCCAAACGCTTTCGGAATTCGTCGGGCAGGAGCATTTGCTCGGCGAGGGCAAGGCCCTGCGGCGGCTCATCGAAAGCGACCGCATTTCCTCCATGATCTTCTGGGGGCCGCCGGGCGTGGGCAAAACCACCCTCGCCCGCATCATCGCCAACCGCACCCAGGCGGCGTTCATCGATTTTTCGGCCGTGACGAGCGGCATCAAAGAGATCCGCACCGTCATGCAGAAGGCCGAGGAAAACCGCCGCTTCGGCGAAAAGACCATCGTTTTTGTGGATGAGATCCACCGCTTCAACAAGGCCCAGCAGGATGCTTTTTTGCCCTTTGTAGAAAAGGGGAGCATCATCCTCATCGGCGCCACCACCGAAAACCCCTCCTTCGAGATCAACAGCGCGCTTCTTTCGCGCTGCCGGGTGTTCGTGCTGCAGCCCCTTTCGGCCGATGACCTTACCGCGCTGTTAAAGCGCGCGCTCACCGACCCCCGCGGCTTTGGCGGGCAGGCCGTACTGCTTCCGGAAAACGCCCTGGGCATTATTGCCGCTTTTGCCAATGGCGACGCCCGCACCGCTCTTTCGGTGTTGGAGATGGTGGTGTTGAACGGCGACCTTGGCGAAGGGGGCGTGACCGTCACCAAAGAGATGCTCGAACAGTGCATCTCCAAAAAATCCCTGCTGTACGACAAGCAGGGCGAAGAGCACTACAACCTGATCTCGGCGCTGCATAAGTCCATGCGCAACTCCGACCCCGACGCGGCCGTGTACTGGCTGGCGCGCATGTTGGAAGCGGGCGAGGATCCGCTTTACGTCGCCCGCCGGGTCATTCGCTTTGCGAGCGAGGACGTTGGCCTTGCCGACCCCCGCGGCATGGAGATCGCCGTGGCGGCCTACCAGGCCTGCCACTTCATCGGGATGCCGGAATGCACGCTCAACCTCACGCAGGCGGTGGTGTACCTTTCGCTCGCGCCCAAGTCCAATGCCATCGACGTGGCCTACCTGAGCGCCAAGCGCGACGCCATGGAGCAGCTGGCCGAACCCGTGCCGCTCAACATCCGCAACGCCCCCACCCGGTTGATGAAGGAGCTAGATTACGGCAAGGGCTACCAATACGCCCACGACTACCAGGGCCACATCACCACCATGCAGTGCCTGCCCGACTCCCTGCTGGGGCGGGAATACTACCGCCCCAGCGAACAGGGGCTTGAAGGCAAGTTCAAAACCCGGCTGGAACAGATCAAAGCCTGGAAAAAAGCCCATCGGGAAGAAGGGCGGTAACGCCCCAACGCCGTTATGCAAAAAACGGAGCGCCGGATTTTCAGCGCTCCGCTTTTTTGTGTTTGCCGCCGCCTTGGCGTGCCTTGCCGTTTTACTTTGCGTAAGTTCCGGCGCTCGTTCCAGCGATGCGGCCGTAAACGATGGCGCCGCAGACCGCCGAAACGCCGTCGTGCACACCGCCCGTAACTTCGCCCGCCGCGTACAGCCCGGCAATGGGCGCTTCTTCTTTGTCGAGCACCCGCGCGCTTTCGTCAATGCGCAGGCCGCCGGCCGTGGTGTGTACGTTGGGGGTCACGCGCACCGCCCAGAAGGGGCCTTGGGCAATGGGCGCGTCCATGGCCGAAGCGCGGCCAAACTCCGTGTCGTTCCCCGCAGCCACCGCTTCGTTCCACTGTGCGACCGTTGCGGCAAGCGTTTCTGCATCGACCCCGATTTTCCCGGCAAGCTCTTCTATCGTTTCGGCCGAAAAATAATCGCCCTCCACCAAATAGTTCTGCAAGCCGGCTTCCCCGGCGGTCTTTGCCGCGTCATCCATAATGTACCAGTAGTATTTTTCCTCGCGGTTTTCGTTGACCGTCACATGGCGGTCGTCGCCCGGCACAAAAATGGTGTCCGACGTGTTGGTCTCATCCATAAAGCGCACACCGTCGATGGAGACCGCAATGGCGTTGTTCACGCCGCCCGGCAGGTTGGGGCGAACGCGCATGATCTCCATGTTTTCCAAATCGGCGCCCACGGCCACGCCCATCACAATGCCGTCGCCCTGGCTGCCGGGGGAAGAGTTGGTGCCGATCCCCTTCAGCCTGGGGTCGTATTCTGCGACCATTTCGTTGTTCGAGGCGAAGTTGCCGGTGGCGATCACCACGCTCTTTGCGTGGATGGTATATTCGATCCCCTCTTCCTCGTTGACCGCCCGCGCGCCCGCCACAGCGCCGCTTTCATCGGTCAAAAGCTCCACGCCCCGCGTGTTCAGGTACACCGGGATCTCCCGGCGCTCGATCTCGGCGATCATGGGCTGCACGATGTTCTGCCCGGCGCTGCCTTCGGGCGGCCGGTGCGCGCGCGCCACCGGGCTGCCGTGCCCGGCTACCTGCACGCTCATGTCGGCGCCCAGCGCCGCCAGGAATTCCACGGCGTCTGCCGACTGCTGGGTCATGACGGTGAGCAGATTGGGGTTGCGGTAGGTCACCCCGCGCGAGAGGATGAACGCCTCAAAATCCTCGGGCGTATCGACGATGCCGTTGGCTTCCTGGAACCGGGTGCCTGCCGCCTCGATGCCGCCGCCTGCGCGCCCGGTATCGCCGCCCAAAAAGGCCATCCACTCGATCAAAATGACCTCTGCGCCGGCGTTGTTGGCCTCGATCGCCGCCGAAAGCCCCGCGCCGCCGCCGCCAATGACCAGCACGTCGGCCGTCAGCTCCACCTGCTCGGCCGGCCCTTCGGGCTCCTGATTGGCCGCAGCTTTCAAGGCCTCAACGTCGCCGCCCGCCTGTGTCACGCAGTCTTCGATCGCGGCAAACAGGGCGTTACTGGTAAAGGTTGCGCCTGCCACGCCGTCTACCGCCAGCGTCTGCCCCTCGATGATCTTTGCGGGAAGGGATTCGATCGCCGCCCCGCCAATCCCCGGCGTCTCCTGGTTTTCGCCGACCTGGATGCCGGTCATGGCGTCTTCTGAAAATGTGACTGTCACTGTCACTTCCCCGCCATACCCTTGGGCCGAAGCGGTGTAGTCGCCCGGCGTGTAAGCGCCCGCGCTTTGCCCCGGGGAAGGGCCGCCGCCGCTTTCTGCCGGGGCGCAGGCCGCCAGGCAGAACAGCATGACCGCAGCCAGCGCCGCGGCCAGGATCCGTGTGGTCTTCTTCATGGTTCCTCCTCCTTTTTTCTTGCGGTCCTTGCGCCGCTTTGTTATTATTATTGCGTATTGGCTTCTTGAGGGCAATTCAACTTTTTGTGCTTTCGTTTCAAAATTTCGATCGACCGATCTTCACAGATCCCAAAACAGCGCATGGATACCCAGCAGTTGCGGTGCTTTTTAGAAGTCGCCCGCCGCCAGAGTTTTTCGCAGGCTGCCGAGGCTTTGTATCTTTCGCAGTCCGCCGTTACCTACCAGATCGCCCGGCTCGAAAAGGAGCTGGACTTTCCCTTGTTCGACCGCCGCGCGCGTCAGGCCGAGCTGACGCCGGCCGGGCAGCTTTTTCACCGGCGGGCCGGACCGCTGCTGGAGCAGTTGCAGCAAGCGGTCGAGCTTTCCAGAAAAGAGCATCATCTTGCGCAAAACCGCCTGTACTTCGGCCATTTTTTCCTGGAAAACGACCCGATCTTCCCCTTGGCGCTCCCAGCCTTCACCAAGCTCGTTCCCGGCGCCGAGGTCTGCGTCCGCCGCATCTATTTTTCCAGCCTTGCCAGCGCGGTAGCAAGCGGCGGGCTGGACTGCGCGCTGCTTCCCGCCGCTTACTTTTCCAGGCAAAAACACTCCTTTGTAGAAACCTCGCTTTACTGCGCGCGAGAGTTCTGCGCCATGTCCCCCCTGCACCCCCTTGCCGCGCAGGAAGAAGTCACGCTTGAGGACATTGCCCGGGCGGGGTATCTTGCGCCTCCCCAAAAACTGGCTGCCGCCGTCATGACCCCCACCACACAGCTTTTGTGTTCCCACCCGGACACCTACCCGCAAAAAACCGCCCCCACGCGAGAAGACGCCATGATGCAGGCAGCGCTGTGCCAGGGCGTCATCATCACCATTGGCCGGTCCGAACAGCTTCCCTACCGCCTGGTACAACGCCCCATCGCAGGGAGCCTTCCCCTTCCCGTGGTTTTGATCCGGCCCAAAAACAGCAGCGCTGTACAAAAAGAGCTTGTGGACGCCTTTGCCTCTTTTTTAGCGGAGTATTACGCCCGGCATTTTTGCGGCGGCTGACCGTTTGCTTTCTTCACTTCCTGCGGGGCCCCCGCATTGCACAATCATTATTTTTACGAGGTGACGAACCATGTTGATGCAACAGCAGCGCGAAGAGATCGCGTACTACGGCAGAAAGATGCTGCACGACGGCCTGACCCGCAACACCGGCGGGTACCTGAGCGCCTACGACCGCGAGGCGAAGCTCATTGCCGTTTCGCCCAGCGGCATGCCCTACGACGACATCCGCCCCGAAGACGTGGTGGTGGTGGATCTTGCGGGCAACGTGCTGGAAGGCACGGGCCGGCCTTCCACCGAATGGCTGGTGCCGCGCACGGTCTTCCCCGTGCGGGAGGACATCGACGCCATTGTGCACACCCACTCCACTTTCGCCACCGTCATGTCCGCCCTGCGGTGGGAGGTGCCTGCCGCCAACTTCACGCTCGCCCTTGCCGGCGGCAACGTGCGCTGTACCGAGTTTTACAATTACACCTCGCAGGCGCTGGCCGACGCCATTTTGGAAAAAATGGAGGGCCGCACCGCCGTGCTGATGGGCAACCACGGCCTGGTAGGGGCGGGCAAGAGCGTAAAGCAGGCCTACACCGTCGCCGAAGAGATTGAGTTTTGCTGCGAGGTCTATTTGCGCGCAAAGTCCGCCGGCGGCACGGTGGTGCCCCTGAGCGGCGCACAGCTTGCGGAAATGGTGCAGGCGCTGGGAGGGTATTACCATAAAAAGAAATAAAAGCAGCAACTTCCGGCCTTCAGCAAAAAACGCCCTGCAATGACCAGGGCGTTTTTGTTTTGTAATAAATATCCCCCGGCAAAGCCGGGGGTTTTTCACAGACGGGTAAAACCCTGGAATACTAGCGGCACGCGTCACGTCGCGTAGGTACGGTCTGTCAGCTGCGAGAGTTTGTTACTTGCTGCCCGTAAACGGGCTAGTCTTTAGAAGTTTCCCATCGTCATCTGTTCGCCAGCCCGATCTTCTTCCAGCTGCCGTCGTATGTACTCCGCGATCTTCTTGTCGTTCTTTCCTGCCGTATCCACATAGTAGCCTCTGCACCAGAGTTCGAGCATCTCTTTTTGCCGCTCCAGCCTGGCCTGTTCCTCTGCCGCCGCCGTTGCCGCCTGCGCCGCCGCTTCCTGAGCCGCCTGCGCCGAGAGCCGGCGTTCTTCTTCCAGGAGTGCAATCCTCTCTCTGATGCGTTCGTTGGACGCGAGAATGGCGTTGCCCTCCGCGTCGTAGCCCAGCACCAGTTCCGGAAAGATCTCAGCCAGACTGTTTTTCGCTTCGATCAGATCCTCGGTGGACGCTGTCGCATCGCCAAGCACCTCAAAGGCCTGGCGGGCGCTGGCCGCGTTGCGGGAAAGCGACGAAAGCTCGCTGTTGAGTTCCTTAGAGGCTTCGACCAGGTCTTCCACGCTCTTCTCTGCCGCGGCGAAAGCCGCGATCAGTCCGGCTACCAGCCCCGCCACCGCGGAGATAATGCCCAGTTTGCCGCCCAGGCTTGTCAGCCCATCGCCTAGGAGTTTCGTTGCGGCCTGCCAGGCGCCGAACGCCGCCACAATGCCCACAACTGCGGTTGTAGCGGCCACGATCCCGGCGGCGAGCTCTGGGTTCTGTTCCACGAACTCCGCCAGCCCGTCGAGGAGGGGTGTGAGCGTGTCCACATAGGCTTCAAAGATCAGCGAGAGCTCATCCGGGTAATAATCCTCCATGAGCTCCCGCTTGGAGATTCCGATTTTCAGCCCCGTAGCGATCAGCCGCTGAAGCCACTGTTCGTCTGCGGCGCCCCCTTGCCCTTTCGCTTCGGGAGCGCCGCCACCAGTTTTTTTAGGTTGTTGATCTCCCACACCGCCTTGACGAGTTCGACAATGCCGTCTGGGCCGAAAGCCGGGTCGTTGAGCAACGTATCTTTGCTTTGGGTATCATACTCCCGTCGTTCGCAACGCCCAGCACCAGATCCCTGCCGCCCTCGCCTTTGCCGGCGAGCGCCGCCTTGACCTTCTCACTGAGCTCTTCGCCGAGCAGGGTCTTCAGGTCGATCATGTTCCAGTCCTCCCGATTAGTTTTTTATTGCGAGTCACCCACCTCGCCGTCAGGCTGCGCGCTTTACCCGGCGCAGCAGGGCATATAAAAACCGCCAAGCATTCGCGTGGCGGTTGAGTATCTATCAGTCTTACAATTTATCCCATTTATTCCGATAACAAAAACCATTTTTACATTTTTGTCCCTCTTTTTTTCGTGGGCGAATCCATTCATCTGGGATTCCTTCTGGAAAAGCCTCGCATGTTGGTGTTTTTGAAGGCCAATTTTCTATGCTTTCGTGTCCATAAACACAACTTGCGCAACTCGGTCCATCCAAGTATACTATATCGTCTGGCTGTAAGTCTTCGATTTCCCAGTCATCACTGAAATATAGAATTCGTCCCACGCTTACCACCTCTCAAAAACATACGACAGCCCGTATTCATTGGCAAAAGCTGATATGATACGATCTTGCAAAGATATTCTACGTTCTTCATGGCTCATTTGGTCGTGTAAATCTTGCATTTTTTCTTTTTCAACCTCAGCAATAGCATCATAAGCAGCTTCAATTCTCTCTCTTGTCCCGATAATTTTGGGCCATTTTTCAGGCGCTTTCAGAGAATAGACACCGCTCTTTGTTACCGCTCGAATTTCTGAAAGCTGGGCTCGTCGAAGCATGTCTATATCCTGCCATGAAAAAGATGCTCCGCTGGGGTGATTGTGGCTTGCAATGTTTCCCTTCAGCTTTCGCATTTCAAGAGGACCAATTCCAACGTTTGTCTGACTGCCTTCTTTTCGCAAAATTACTTTGCCTTTTTATCATATACCAGCAAGCGTTCAAAAGAAAGCACAGACATCCCTTTTTCACCTGGATATGGGTCATAGAAGCTTCCGGTTATTTGTGCCTTCCACTCCTCGAACGTCATATCCCCCGGTACCAGCCGGTAGCCGCCTTCTTCGTCCCGCGCCGCGCGCAGGCTGGCCGTCTCGTCCAGGCCGTCGAACACCGGCACGGTAGTGCAGCGGCAGTTGGGGTGCAAAGGCGGCAGGTTGAGCCCGGTGCGCGCCTCCTCGGTCTTATAGCGGCTGCCGTCCATCCGGCCGCAGACCGGGCAGGTGCGGCCGTCCAGCGTCACGAGGATCTCGTACTCATCGATCTCGCAGTCCTCATACGCCCTGAGCCCGGCGGACTCCACCACCCGTGCGGTCTCCGTCCTCATCAGGCGCTCGGCGTCCTTACGGCTCGATTCGACCTTTGCGGAGAGCTTTGCAGTCAGCTCCCGCACGCCGTCGCCGCGGATCAGCCCTTCGGTCAGAACGTCGCCCAGCGCCTGCACCAGCCGGTCCTTGTTCCGCCAGATGCGGTCTGAGAAGCTCGCCCCACTCCACGGGTAGGCCGCCGCCTCGGCAGCGGCGCGCATGGGCAGGGCGGAGAGCGTCTTGCCGAAGCCCCGGCCCTTCTGCACGTCGAAGGCCGTTCGGTAATAGCCGTTCTCGTAAGCGCCGGAGAGCAGCGCGTCCATGGCCTCCTGCTGCTTCTGGGCCAGCTCCGCGGCCTGCACTTTGATCTCCGTCAGCACCTCCTGGTATCGGGTGATACGGCTGCGGGCGGAGAGCGCGTCCAGCTCACGCAGCAGGTCGGCGTCGTTCGTCGCGTTGATTCGGTCGACGTACTCTTCAAGCGTCATGCGCCATTCGCGGTATTCTTTGCCCGTGAGGTCGCGCAGAGCATCGGCATAGCTCAGTCCCTGCTTGGTGGCGTAACGGCTGAACAGGGCGGATATTTCGCCTTCTATGGATTTTGCCGCGGCTCGGTAAGCCCGGTTCAAGCGGGCAATGGCCTTCCCGGCCTCTTCCATGCCGGCATCCATGACGGCAGCGGCGCGCTTTTCCCAGTACGCGGCGCTCTTCATTCGTCGTCCTCATCGCCACCGGAAGATCCCGCCCGGAAGGCTGCGGCGTAGTCGTCGCCCTCCTGCCGCTCCTTCTCGAGCCGCTGCTGTTCCTCGTCAGGATCGGTGACCCAGGGATGGTTGGCAAGCAGCGTGTGCTCGCTGATCATGCCGGCGGAGTTCCGGCACATCTCTACCGCTTCTGCCTCGTTGACGATGATGTCGCGATCAAACACCACCTCAAACTCCGCCTCGTGCGCGCCGGGGAGGCGCCCGGAGAGCTCGGCCCACTCGTCCCAGAATTTTCGGAGTCGGCCGAAGGCAGAGCGGAATTCCTGCTCGAGATCGTTGACGTCCATATCCAGGTCGGCATAGCGGAATTTGAGCGCCTGGCCGCTGGCGTCGCCCAGGTTGGGGTCCTGGGTATCGACCGACCGGGCATAGTCATACAGATCCCGCCGGTGGCGATCGAGCAGCTGCGTGACTGCGTCGATGTTGAGATCAGCTGCGAGCTTATCCACACCGCCGTCCGGAGCAACGTCAATGGCAAGCGTCCGCCTGAGTTGGGCTACAAACTCGTCGAGACTTTCCCCTCCGTAACCCTTGAGCACGAAGACGAAGTTCGCGATGTCCCGCAGCACGTCGGCGGTGATGGAAGTCTGCCAGTTGATGTCGTCGATCAGGTCCTTCACGAACCACAGCAGGCCCAATTCTTCCTCTGTGTACTTGACCCACACGAAGGGCGGCGCCTGGTAGGTGCGCTCCTTGTCTTTGATCGTGAAATGCGCGCCCGACACGCCGCGCTCAACGTCGGGCACATACCGCCCGTCACCGGTCGACACGAAGTACTGCACACCGTCCTTGTCCCAGTATTCCGCCCGCAGCACGATGCGGCGGTTCGCGCCCTCGTAGACGGTCTGCGGGTAATAGCGGATCAGGCAGTCCAACCGAGTGTGCTCTTCATCCGCCCACTCGGGGATAACCTGCTCGCTCGGCAGGCGTTTGAGGCGGAACCTGCCCTCTTCGTCGAAGTATACCTGCACCCAGGCGATCCCCTTCTTGATAGCCTCTTTGCCCCAGCTCTTGATCACCCGCCGCAGGTCCGTATCGAACAGCTCGCCCAGGAAATCAGCGTATTGGCTGTTCTCGCTGCGGATGGAAAATGGCCGGCTCAGGAGGTAGTTGGTCTTCTGGTCGACCAGCTTGCGGAACACGCTGTGCTCGATCCTGGTGTTGGACCGCTGGGGGTAGGGATTGGTCTTTTGCTGCACGCTTGAGCGGTTGCGCTTGCTTTGCCGAATTATCGTAGAGAACAAATCGGTTTGCCCCGTGGCGATCCGGCGTGTTTCCCTGGCAGATGAAAGCTTTCTTGATACTCCAATCCTTTGCCATCCGCTCCCCATCATCTACGACACCCGATTTAATATCTCTTCAAACGTTAGGACTGAATATCAAACTTCTTCCTTTCCCGTATATTTAGCGGAGCGTGAATCTAAAGAACTGATTCTCTGCTTTTTTACGAAGAAAAACAGCCCCTTTCCCAATCACAGCACAAAGTGCAAAACATGGCAGTTTACTCTCTATACAAGCCGGGGTTCTTCGGCCCTCTCTGTACCTCCACCTTCTGCTGACATGTATTTCTCTCCGCACTTTTTGAACCCGTCTTCCAGCGAGCTGCAGAAGCTCGATCCCAGCGACGGCGCCTGATAAAATCCTGAATGCACCATATCGATACCCCAAGCGCATTGATCAGCGCCAGTATCGCCAAAATCAGATTAAATGACATACAACCCTCCTTTTCTTCGTCGCACATGCTTTCAGTTGCTAGCTTCATCTCGCGAATCATCACCGTTTGGAGATGTTCTGGGTAAAAAAATAAGACAGAACTCTTCCTCAGAAAGATTTAGTACTTTCGAAATCGATGCTACTTCATCAGTATTAGGAAGATATCTTCCTGTCAACATTTTTGAAGTCTTATTTTTATGCCATTTCATGGCTTCACTAAAAACCTTCTGAGTTTTATATCGTGATGCAATTGCCCCTCGCAAAGCCGGTATATTCATGCTTTCACCTCCTATCTCCGTTTGGCGATAATACCGTATCACCTATTGGTTATTTTGTCAATGCACCCAGGCATATTTTTATTGCGTTTGGTGATTTCCTGTGCTAAAATCATTTTGTGAGGTGATTTTATGCTATGAAAAGAATCAGTACTTTCGCAGATCGATTAAAGGAATATCGAGAACAAAAGAGACTTACGTTGAGCGAGCTTGAAGCATTATCGCACACTCCTGCACAAACGCTGAATCGATACGAACTCGGTCAGCGTGTTCCTAAAGTAGATACCGCTGTCAAAATAGCCGAAGAGCTTGGTATAAGCCCTCTATGGTTACAGGGATATGATGTTCCCATGGACCGTGAACCGCTCTCAATTGGATACCCCTATCACCCCACACACCGTATTCCCATTCTGGGCCGTATTTCAGCCGGAAAGCCGCTCTTTGCCGAAGAAAACATCGAAGGCTACACCTATACCGAGCTCAACAGCGGGGGCACCTATTATGCCCTGCGCGTTGCTGGCGACAGCATGAACGCCGCCCGCATCAACGACGGCGACCTGCTCATCGTACGCCAGCAGGATGAAGTGGATAACGGCCAGATCGCCATCGTTATGGTAAATGGCCACGACGCCACCGTCAAAAAATACTACCGCAACGGCGACACGGTCACCCTGCTGCCGCAAAGCCTCAACCCTGAACACCAGATGCAGGTTTATGACCTGCGGAGAACTCAGGTAAAGGTATTGGGTTTGGTCGTTCAAAATGTGATCAAAATGTGAAGGCTAATAAAGTGCGTTTTTTGATAATAGGAACTCCTTGTCCTTACTAAAACATCAGAATTCCAAGGCAAACATCCTTGAATCTGTATTTTAAACACTAAAATTCACCTATTTTAGCGTTTAAATCCTAAAATTTAGTATTTACTTGCTGATTTTCAGGCATTATAATCATCAGAACAGAAAGGAGGTCCCTATGGCTTACCCTTTGTTATCCAAACTGTTTTACGCCTCCCGGGAAACGTATGAGCAAACCTATCAGGCGCGCTATTCCAGCGAATCCGCCCTGCGTTTCAACATCAGCATTGGGGAGTTCCCGGCCTTTCTGCTGGTTACGCCAGAGATCGCAGCATACATCGCCGATATCATGGAGGAAAACTACAAGGTCCACCAGCTGCAGGCCGCTCTGCCGGAATCAGCGCTCGCGCAATACATCCGCTCTTGCCTTGTGGACGAAATTCGCCTTACCAACGACATTGAAGGCGTCGTAAGCACCCGGCAGGATATCTATGCTGTGATAGAGAACCTTCCCACGAGCGACGCCGCGCGGGTCCGTGTAGAGGGGCTCGTGCAGAACTATCTGCTTATGGCCGAAAAAAACAGCAACCTTCAGTTTCGCACCTGCGAAGACATCCGCCGGCTGTACGACCGGCTGATTCTGGAAGCCGTGATCGCCGAAGACCCGAAAGACGCCCCTGATGGCACGTATTTTCGCAAGAACACCGTCAGTATTCAAGACGGCAGACAAAATATTATCCACAGGGGGCTGTACCCCGAGGAAAAGATCATCGACGCTATGAACCAGGCGCTCGATATTTTCAACGACAGCTCCCTTCCGGTTCTTCTGCGCATCCCTGTTTTTCACTACCTGTTCGGCTATATCCACCCTTTTTACAATGGCAACGGCCGTATGAACAGGTTTATCAGCAGCTATGCCTTGTTCAATAATCTCGGACCTCTCATAGGCCTACGGTTGTCCGTAAGCATCAAGAAGAACACCGATGCTTATTACAAGGCGTTTAAAGTCACCAACAACCCGTTGAACAGGGGCGACCTGACTCCCTTTGTGCTTTCTTTCCTGGAAATCCTCCGCTCTTCAGCTCAAAAGCTGGAAGAGTCCCTTTCCGGGAAGAAGATACGGCTGCAGCAGTACCAACAGGTCTGCCTCTCCCTGCTCCAAGGCGAAGCGTCCGAATCGTCGCCGGATTTCAGAATACTGGACGCCTTAGTGCAAGCCTCGCTCTTCTCTCACGAAGGAATGGATATTTCCTCCCTGGCAGCGGCTGCTAAAATGAGCCAGGCCAATCTCAGAGGCCGGCTGAAATCACTGGAATCTACAGGCGCCGTACTCGTCGATAAGCGCCATCGTACCCACCAGTACAGCGCAAATCTGAAGCTCATGGACGAGATCATGCAGGGCCACGGGCCCACCGGCAGCGAATAACAAAACCCCACGGCTGCTCGCTACAGTTGCGAGAAATTCCTTAAAAGAGAATCAATTGACAAAACACCAATGTTTGTGTAGTATGGTTGCAATAATGTTTTGCAACCATACTACACAAAACAGGAGGATTTGTCAAGTGGAATGGAAAACTGAACCAATCTCCCTTCTAGATAGTTCCCGCTCCTCTCAAGTTCTTGAAGAGCTGCTTCTTATAGGTCCTCTGCCGCTCATCCTGAATCTTCTTGTGCAGGCGCAGGAAACCGCTGAATCTGAGTTCGCGAAATATCGCGGCCAGCCTTTCTTCCCCATGATCTCGGGGGTGATTAGGACGGCCGAAGTAGATCGTGTGATTATGGAAAGAATCCAGATGCTTGGCCGGCCAGATTTAACGGCCGTCTGTACCAGGAACTGTACTGGGCGGGGCGCGCACTTGGAGATTCGTACGCCGCGCGCCATTCTTTGGGTGCTAAAGGGAAACGGTTTTGACGGGCTGCCCGCTTATGCAAAATACCGTCAGTTGGAGCTGAATTCCGTCAACTGCGTGCAGTTATCTTTTTTAAGGGAAGCGGAAGATGCTGGCGCTGCGCCCCGCCGCATTGTGGTAGTAACTTATACCAAGTCTGTCGACGGATTTATCTTCAGAGTCGGCCTGCTTTCCCCCGCCCAGGATCGCTGGCTTGCTTGCCAAAAATTCAATGGTGCCGACGCAATCCCGCCAGTAGCTGCCGCTTCCGCGCCGGAAGAAGTCATCTTCGAAAAAAAGCGCCCGCAGTTCAAAAAAGGCGTTGCGCTCAAGCGCAATAGTTCTCGTAAAAAGGAGTAGTTTTCTATGCCCACCCCAATCTACCGTCTGACAGAGGCCTGCGAGCTGCGCGGCCTCAGGGCTTCCGAACTGGCGGAAAAAATCGGCGTGAGCCGCCAGTCCGTTCAAAAATACGAAGCCGGCACACAAAACCCCAGCCCTGCAACTTTGGCGCGTATCTGCACAGAGCTGAATTTTCCTTTGTCGTTCTTTACTGTGCCGCATACCTCCACCCCGCTGGACGACCGGCCGATCTATTTTCGAGAGCTCAAGCAGAACTTGGACAAGTACCGAAAGATGAGTCGGCGCTGGCTTTCGCTGCTCGTTGACAGAGTCCACGCATATGAAGAATACGTGGACCTGCCGGAACCGAACCTGCCTAATCTTGATATTCCCGATTTTACTGCCCTTACTGAGGAAGATATCGATGTCCTTGCAGAAGAGACGCGTAGATTTTGGGGGCTGGGCGACGGGCCAATCTCCAACCTCACGCGGCTGTTGGAAAACAACGGGTTTGTCATCTGCCATAAATCGCTTGGTGTTCAGGAGCTGGATGCCTGTTCCGTAATCGTGGAAGGCCGGCCCTACATTCTGGCCAACACCGCAAGGTTCACCTGTTCCCGGCTACTAGCCAATCTCGCCCACGAGCTGGGACACGTCGTCCTTCACCAGGCGGCCGACAAGGCCTACTTGAAAGACGCTAACCACCACGAGCGGATGGAGCATCAGGCTTGGCGGTTCGCCTCTTCTTTCCTCATGCCGCCGGCAGTCTTCCTAGCGGAAGTTGGGGCGCCATCGCTCAGCCGGTTCGAGCTGCTCAAACAACGCTGGCGCACCTCTATCGCCGCCATGATCATGCATTGCTATGAGCTTTCCTACATTACCGACGAGAAACGGCAGCATTTTTTCCGCGAACTCTCGCGAAAAAAGCAGCGCAAGATCGAACCCCTGGATGACGTTCTTCCCATAGAAAAGCCCAGTATGCTTTTTGAGTGCGAGCAAATGATCGCTGAATTTTCGACTGCCGCCAAGGATATGCTCTTCCAGGAATCCGCTCTCTCTGAGCAGGATTACATCGACCTGATCAGTGCGCCAGAAGGGTATTTTTCTCCTGTGCAGAAAAAACCGCTGCTTCGTCTGCTCCCATGTTAAAAGGAGGTTCAATCACGCCATGATGTATCCTTATATGACCCTCTCCGACGGTACCGAGATCGTCCATTCCCAAATTGTCCACGAGAACGGAACGGACAAGGTCATCGTCAACTTCGAGCGGCCGACCGATGATGGCTTCGACTCTGCCCGCTGCGAACTGCCTGACTATCGCTGGCTCAGCTCGGAAGGTTACTCAAAAGAAGATCTTTCCTTCTTTGAGGAGCTTTTGCGCAGTAACGCGCATCTGCTGTTTAAATACGCCGCGAATGGGGGGATTCAGATTGCCTAGTCTGTTCACCGTTTCCGGCTATAAAGTATACTTCTGGTCCAATGAAAACAATGAGCCCATTCATGTTCACGTTTCCAAAGGGAAGCCGTCTCCAAACGGTACAAAGCTGTGGCTGACCCGTTCCGGGGGCTGTATACTGGCCTCAAACGGCAGCCGGATCCCCGACGCAGAACTCAATGAGTTGATGGAGTTCATCTCCGCACAGTTCTTTTTAATCTGCCGGGAATGGAAAAAATTCTTCCTGGTAGACGAAATTAAGTTTTACTGCTGAAATATAAAAACCCCGCAGCTGTAGCGAGCAGCCGCGGGGCAAAACCACAGAAACTCCATATCCCCATATGGCGGGTTTCGTGTACCCTTATTTTAACCCGAAGGAGGTCATGATGGCAAGAAAAAAAGGCCGTGGCGCAGCTGGCGGCGGAAGCATCCGGCAGCGTGCCGACGGCCGTTGGGAAGCGCGCATCACAGTGGGCCGCAACCCGGCAACAGGAAAGCAGATCCAGAAATCAATCTATGGCGTAACACAGAGGGAAGTCCGTCAAAAACTGCAGCGCGCCGCGCTTGAAATTGACGAGGGTACCTACACCGCGCCGTCCAAAACAACGGTGACCGAATGGATGCAGGTATGGCTTGCGGAGTACATCGGCAACGTGAAGCCATTCACGGTGCACTCCTATGAAGTTCAGGTGCGAACTCACATCGTTCCTGCCCTGGGCGCCGTAGCGCTCTCCTCGCTCACCGCACCCATGATCCAGCGTTTTTACAACAATATGTCCAAGGACGGCCTGTCACCCAAGACAATTAAAAATGTGCACGGCGTGCTGCACAGGGCGCTTTCGCAGGCGGTAGAGCTCGGAATCCTGCGCAGCAATCCGTCGGAAGTGTGTAAACTGCCGCGGGTAGAACGCAGAGAGATCCAGCCGCTAGACGAAGAAGCAATCTCCGCTTTTTTGCGGGTCCTGCGCGGCCACCCTTTCGAAACCCTTTACAAAGTCGATCTTTTCACCGGTATGCGTCAGGCGGAGCTTCTAGGGCTCGCCTGGGATTGCGTGGACTTCAAACGGGGCACCATTCACATTTACAGACAGTTGCAAAAGAGCAAGACCAAAGGCGAGGGCTACTATTTTGCCCCGCTAAAAAACAACAAGTCCCGCACAATCACGCCGGCGCCCACCGTCATGGAGCTGCTCCAGGCGCACAGGAAGCATCAGCTGCAAAACCGGCTGCTTGTCGGCAGCAAATGGGACGATGGTGGTTTTGGTGAGCTGGTATTTACCAACGAGTTAGGAGGTCATCTTGTGCACGGCACAGTGTATAACCAGTTCAAGCGGTTGACCGCGCAGGCAGGCATCCCATCAGCGCGTTTCCACGACCTGCGCCATTCCTATGCTGTGGCTGCGCTGCAGTCGGGTGATGATGTCAAAACGGTCCAGGAGAACCTTGGTCATCACACCGCGGCCTTCACTTTAGATGTCTACGACCATGTTACAGAGCGCATGAAGCGGGAGAGCGCCGAACGCATGGAGCGGTTCATTCAGGGTGTTGGAATCTCTAAAGGGTCAAAATAAGGGTCAAACGAGAGAATCATAAAAGAAAAAGCCCCGAAACACTAGGTTTCAGGGCCTGTTCGTTGGCGGAGAAGGAGGGATTTGAACCCTCGCTGCGATTCACTCACACTACTCCCTTAGCAGGGGAGCCCCTTCGGCCTCTTGGGTACTTCTCCATAGCCGTGCGATCCTGTTGAAATGGCGGAGAGCGAGGGATTCGAACCCCCGGTGCCTCGCGGCATCACCGGTTTTCAAGACCGGCTCCTTAAACCACTCGGACAGCTCTCCATGAATGGGCGCTGTTATAGTATAGCAAGTTTACAAGGGGGGTGTCAAGCTTTTTTACGCAGGCCGCCGCTAGCTAAAACGCCAAAGAAAAAACGCCTTTTTCTGCCGCCCGGCCCCGGCTTTTTCTTCCCGGATTCTTTTCAGGGCCCAAAAGCCGCACGGGAAACGCCAAAAACCTTCCCCGTGCGGCTTTTTAAGATCATTGGGGCAAAAGAGGCAAACGGTCCGCTTATTTCTTGACCCAGCCGCTCGCGCGCTCCACAGCGCGCTTCCAGTTTTCCATCAGCTCGTTGCGCTGCTCCTCGGTCAGGCGGGGCTCAAAGCGCTTTTCGACCTGCCAGTTGTCGTTGACTTCGTCCACCGACTTGAAGTAGCCCACAGCCAGGCCCGCAAGGTACGCCGCGCCCAGGCAGGTGGTCTCGGTAATGACCGGGCGCTCGACCGGCACGCCCAGAAGGTCGGCCTGGAACTGGCAGAGGAAGTCGCTCTTGGCGCCGCCGCCGTCCACGCGCAGGAAGTTGATCTTGGTGCCGGCAAACTCTTCGATGCCGTGGAAGGCATCCGCCACCTGGAAGGCCATGCACTCCAGCGCCGCGCGGCAAAGGTGCGCCTTGGTGGTGCCGCGGGTGATGCCGATGATCGTGCCGCGGGCGTAGGGGTCGGAATAAGGGTTGCCCAAGCCGTTGAAGGCCGGCACAAAGTACACGCCGCCGTTGTCTTCCACGGTGTTGGCCCACTGTTCGCACTCGGAGGCTTCCTTGATGATGCCCAGCCCGTCGCGCAGCCACTGAATGGCCGCGCCCGAAACGTTGGCCATGCCCTCGATGCCGTACTGCACCGTGCCCTTGGGGCCGCAGAGGTTGGCGTTGAACACCGCGCCGTTGGTGCCGACATACTTTTCGCCGGTGTTCATGATCATGAAGGAGCCGGTGCCGTAGGTGTTCTTGGCCATGCCGGGGTACACGCAGGCCTGGCCAAACGTCGCGGCGTTCTGGTCGCCCGCAATGCCCGAAATAGGCACCTTCGCGCCAAAGAACTCCTTGGGGTCGGTGTAGGCGTATACTTCGCAGGAAGAACGCAACTCGGGCAGGATGGACCGCGGGATGGAACATTCTTCCAGGATCTTCTCGTCGTAGTCCATGGTGAGCTGGTTCAAAAGCAGCGTGCAGCCGGCGTTGGAGTAGTCCGTTACGTGCGCCGCACCGCCGGACATCTTCCAGATCATCCAGGTGTCGATGGTGCCGTAAATGATGCGGCCTTCGTCCACGCCCTTTTTGACCTCGGGCAGGTTCTTGAGCACCCATTCGATCTTGGGCGCGCCGCAGTTCGTGACGATGACCATGCCCGTGCGGCGCATGATGTCCGGCCCGTCCTTCGCGATGAGCTCGTCGCAGCGCTCGGCGGTGCGGATGTCCTGCCACACGATGCTGGGGCAGACTGCCTTGCCGGTCTCTTTATCCCAGAACACGGTGGTCTCGCGCTGGTTGGTGATGCCGATGGCGGCGATGTCGTTCGGGTCGATGTGGCCGCTCTCCAGGCACTCCTTCGCCACGCGCATGCTCACTTCGTAGATCTCGTTGGCGTCGTGCTCCACCCAGCCGGGCTGGGGGAAATACTGCGTAAATTCGCTGTAAGCCGTGGAGATGATGTTGGCCTTCTGGTCAAAAACGATGACCTTGGTGCCGGTCGTGCCCTGGTCGATGCCCATTACGTACTTAGCCATAGGAGCCTCCCTTGTTTGCTGTGTTTTTTGATTGGGGTTTGAAATACTGCTTTTCTCAGAATATAACATCCAGAACGCCTCTGGGCAGAGGTGAATGGAAATGGAAATTGATAATAAAATCGCTTTTTGAACATAAATATTATACGCTTTCCCGGCGCAGCTGTCAATGGATGGGGGTCATAATTTGCAGCCTTCCGGCCTCCTCTTTCTTTGACTTGAATTTAACAAATCTTCGAAAGAAATATTTTCCCTTTTTCTTGTGATTTTTTTGAAATGAGTATTGAGAAACGAAGGTTCTTTGACTACAATAGAAATAGTTTTCGCAATTGCGAAAAAGAAGGGAGAAGCTGAGACATGAAAGGCAACCTTGCCATTGTAAACGCCAACGTCATCCCCATGGCGGATGACAAGCGCTTCAGCGCTATTTTAGTGGAAAACGGCGATATTCGCGCGCTGGGGACGGACGTCGAGATCCGCGCTCTGGCCGGAGACTACGAAGTGGTGGACGCCCAGGGCGCGACCGTGCTGCCCGGCCTGTTCGACTGCCACGTACACGCCCTGATGACCGGCATGAACTCGTTGGGCATCGACATGTACAACTGCAAGGACATCGCAGAGGTGCTCTCCTTGCTGCGCGAGGCACACGCCACCTGGGAGCCCGAGCGCTTTTTGTTCGGGAAGCGTTTGGATGAATCCCGCCTGGCCGAAGGCCGCCCACCCGTAATGGCCGAGCTCGACGAGATTCCCCGCCCCGTGCTGCTTTCTGACCGCGGCGGGCACTACGTGGTGCTCAACCGGCTGGCCTTTGAGGCCTTGAAGATCGACCCCACCCTGCGCGGCGTGCGCCTGGACGAACAGGGCCAGCCCAACGGCCGCCTGCAGGACGAAGCGAACAAGGTAGCGCGCGGCATTTTCTTTGATATGTGGCCCCGCAGCCAGCGCAAAGAGGCCATCAAGCTCACGGCCCAAATGGCGGTGAGCAAGGGCATCACCACCATTGACGCCATGGAGGGCTTCGACGGCGGCATCGACGATGTGCGCATGATTTTGGACATGAAGGACGAGCTGCCCTTCGACATCAACGTGTTCTGGCTGGCCGATAAGGTAGAGGACGCCATGGGCCTGGGCATGGACCACTGGGTGGGCGATCTGCTGATCGACGGCACCATCGGTTCGCGCACGGCGGCCTTCCGCGACAAGTTCTCCGACGGCGACACCTGCGGCTACCTCAACCACACCGACGAATACGTCTACAACGTCGTCGACACGGCGCTCAAGAACGACCTGTGCATATCCTTCCACGTCATCGGCGAGCTGGGCATCCTGCAGGCGCTGGAACAGATGGAAAAAGCGCTAAAAGCCAACCCCGAAAAGAAGGACTGCCACCGCCTGCGCCTGGAACACTTCGGCTACCCCCGCCCCGAGGACATCGAGCGCTGCGCCAGGCTGCACATCCCGGTCTCGACCCAGCCCTCCTTCACCTACCTGCGCGGCGGCCCGCACTCGGTCTACCGCAGCCGCTTGGGCGAAGAGCGGGAGCGCAAGGGCTACTCCATGCGCCGCTTCCTCGACGGCGGCCTGCTGCTGGGCGGCGGTTCGGACTCGGACATCACGCCCATGGACTCTCTCTTGGGCATCCACGCCGCGGTCAACCCGCCCTACCCCGAAAACGCCCTGACGCCCTATGAAGCGGTGCGCATGTTCACTGCCGACGCCGCCAGGTGCTCCTTCCAGGGCGACCGCAAGGGCACGCTGGAAGTGGGCAAGCAGGGCGACCTGGTGCTGCTCGCCGAAGACCCCATGACCGTGCCCGATCACATCAAGGACATCAAGGTCCTTTTGACCGTCCACAAGGGCGAGATCGTTTACCGCGGGTAAACCACAAAAAAACAGCGCTGCAAAGCCATGGCTTTGCAGCGTTGTTTTTTTATTAGCGACTCTTTACACATTGAAGCGGAAGAGCACGACGTCGCCGTCCTTCATGACGTAGTCCTTCCCCTCGCTGCGCACCAGGCCCTTCTCCTTGGCGGCGGCCATGGAGCCGCAGG
>CALWSW010000019.1 GCA_944384305.1 uncultured Christensenellaceae bacterium | reverse complement strand
GGGCTTGTAGCCGAAGGCCTTTTCAAAGCCCCTGAGCAGAACGGCGTCCGAAGCGAAAATGGCCTCGTCGGAAGAAACGACGTTCTCTTCGCCGAGCAGGGCGACCAGGTTCTTTACAACTTCTTCTTTGTGTGTCATAGCGTCCTCCTAAAGTAAAATGGATGGGGGAATGGGAAGCGGTGTTTTTTTGTTGCTCAGTAGTAACGGGGCATTCGCTCGTGGGAAAGCACTTCGTTCTGCGCGGCCGCCACGACCGAAACGTCCACGCTCCTTGCGAGCAGGCGGTCCATGCCGTAGTTTTCGGTGTGCACGAGCAGCACAGGGGTCACGATCTCGTCGTCCAGCCCCAGGTACGAGAGGCTGACGCAGCTGGTGGGCACGGCGGGGGCTGGGCTGTCGGTGCGGTAGACCAGCGCGTCTGCCGCGCCCGAGCAGAACATGTTGTAGCAGTCGTGGTAGTTGCCGTACCGCCGCTCGACCTCCTTGCCCCGGCAGACCAGCTCTACCAAATAGCTCTGCTCGATGGCGGCGCTGTTGACCGCCACGCGCATACCGTTGGTGACGGCGGTTTTTGCGGTGTCGCGGAAGTACACGCAGTAGCCGCCGCAATAGCGGGCGCCTTTGAGCTCTACCGCCGTTTCCAGCTTGGGGAACTCCTCGCGCTTGACGCGGGCAGCGAGCTTGGAGGTGAGGATAAAATGGCACTGCTTTTGGCTGAGCGCGTAGAACCTGCGGCTGGCCGGCACCATGAAGCTGGTGTTGAAGGGGGCCTGCGCGCGGTTGAGCGCGTCGGTAATGCCGGTGAGCAGGCCGTCGTGGATGAAGCTGGTGGGCGCGGGCATGACCCCCAAAAGCGGGTCCCACCCGGCGAACCGCCAAAGCTTTTTGTAGTTCAGTTCGTACACAAAGGTGCCCTTGGGGCCCCGCTTTTCGATGGTCATGCAGCCGTTTTCCAGCAGGAAGCGGATGGCGGTCTGAATGGTCCAGCGGGAGTACCCGCAGCGCTTTTCGTACTCGGCAATGGGGGGCATCCTGTCGCCCGGCGCGAGATTCAAAAGGTCGCGCGAGAGCATCATAATAACGATGCCGTTTTTCTGGTAAAAGATCGTCGCGTCGTTCATAGAGCCTCCGGCGGGGCCTCGGGCGCCTGCGCCCCTTCCCCCGCTGTGTGAAGTAAAGAAGTGGTGGACGGGACGATTTTATCAGATCACAGCCGGAGTTTCAAACCCGGCCTGGGCTTTTGCCGCCCCAGGCGGCAAAAGCCCAGGCCATGCATTGGGAGAGCCGCTCACTTCATGGAGCGGGAAGCCAGCAGATCGACCCCGGTGTGACAGAAGTCCTTGACCAGCACGTCGCCGCAGGAGACCGGCGCGTGGGCCACCACGTGGTTGAGCGCCTTTTGGCACTCGAAGAGCTTTTCCTTGGGGATCTCGCCCGAGGTGACCACCGAGAGCCGCGGCAGCCGGGCGCCCTCGATCTTGACGGTCGAGGTGAACATGCGCAGGGGGTGCTCGTGCTCGGATTTTGCAAAGGCCTCGCCCCGCTTGCACTGGTTGCCGGTGATCTTCAGGCCGTTTTCGCCCTCTTCCACCGTAATGAGGCAGCTGTTGGGGCAAACGATGCAGGTATACTGTGCCATGGTTACACCTCCGTCACGCTCACTGTCAAAGCGCCGCCCGAAAGCTTCGCTTCAAAGGACATCATCTCGGGCGGGGCGGCGTGGGTGGCGCGGACCGAGGCGATCTCTTTGCCCTCTTCCTCGCACACCAGCCGCACCTTCTTTAAGGGCTGCCTGACGCGCAGGTAGAAGCTGGTGGGGCCTTCTGCGTCGGTGCGCACCCGCTGGGGCACCACGAAGTTGACGTTTTCGCCCGCTGTGACCGGGCGGTACTCGCAGGCCCCGCCCAGTTCGCCCTTTAAGAAGCGCACTGCGCCGCGCGCGGCGGCTGCGCCCGAGGCCGAAACGTAATCGACCAGGTCGAACACCACCGCGACGTTACCCGCCGCAAAAATGCCCGGCACGCTGGTCATGAAGTTGTTGTCCAGAACAGGGCCGCGGGTCTTGTTGTCCATTTCCACCTGCGCCCCGCGCGAGAGCTCGTTTTCGGGAATGAGGCCGACGGCCAGCACCAGAAGGTCGCAGGGGATGAATTCCTCGGTGCCGGGAATGGCCCGGAAATCCGGCCCCACTTTGGCGACCGTAACGCCTTCCACGCGCTTTTTGCCGTGGACCCGCACCACCGACATGCCCACGTGCAGGGGGATGTTGTAGTCGTCCAGGCACTGCACCTTGTTGCGCATGAGGCCGCCCAGGTGCGGCGCCGCTTCGTACACGCCCTTGACGGTGATGCCCTCAAGGGTCATGCGGCGGGCCATGATGAGGCCGATATCGCCCGAGCCGAGGATGACGGCGGTTTTGCCGGGCAAATACCCTTCCATATTGATGTAGCGCTGTACGCTGCCGGCCGTGAGCACGCCCGCCGGGCGGAAGCCGTACAAAAACACCTGGCTGGCCGTGCGCTCGCGGCAGCCCATGGCCAGCACCACCGCGCCGCACTCGATGCGCATCATGCCGTCTGTGGGGTTCATGGCGTAAATGACGCGGTCTTTGGTGAGCTCGATGACCATGGTGTCGAGCTTGATCTCGATGTCGGTGGCGCGCACCATGTCGGCGTAGCGCTGGGCGTATTCGGTGCCCGAAAGGCGCGCCCCAAAGCGGTGCAGGCCGAACCCGTCGTGGATGCACTGCTGCAAAATGCCGCCCAAGTCGCCGTCGCGCTCCAGCAGGAGCACGCGGCCGGCGCCCTGTTCCTTTGCTTCCAGCGCGGCTGCCAAGCCCGCCGGGCCGCCGCCGATGACGGCGATGTCAACGCTGATGTTTTTCATTGTTCATCCCCCTCTTCGCGGTTGGCAGAAACGAGGATGTTGGAGCCCTCGCCGTTGAGGTTGACCTTGATCCAGTCCTCGCCCAGTTCGCGGGCGATGATCTCCAGCACCCTGGGCTGGCAGAACCCGCCCTGGCAGCGGCCCATGCCGGCGCGCGTGCGGTTCTTGATGGCCGTGATGGAGTGCGGCACCACCGGGGAATGCAGCACGTCCAAGATCTCGCCTTCGGTCACCTGCTCGCAGCGGCAGACGATGCGGCCGTAGCGCGGGTCCTTGGCGATGAGGGCGTCCTGCTCCTCGCGGGTCATGTGCCTGAATTCCACCGGCTTTTCGCGGTAGGGGTTGTAGTCGGGCTTTACGTGCACGTCTTCGCCCTTTTTGAGAAGGTCGTCCACGATGATGCCCACCGTGCGGTCGGCCACGCCGGGGGAAGAGGCCACGCCGGGCGACTGGGTGCAGCAGGCGTGGACCAGGCCGTCGGTCACGTCGGACATTTCGATGGTGAAGTCCTCCATGAAGTCGGCAGGCCGCGCGCCGGCGAAGATCTTGATGATGTCGCCCTTGTGCAGCAGCGGATCCTGGAAGCAGCATTCCATGCAGTAATCCACGCCCCACTCGTAGGTCTCGGTGTCTTCCTTGTCGGGCACTTCTTCGGCCGAGGGGCCGATGAGCAGGTTGTTTTCGGGGGTGGGGTGCATGCCGCCGCCCTTGGACTCGACGTTCTTGCCCTTTTTGACCAGGCCGCTCAAAATGGCGGTGGGGATGTGGAAGGTGGGCGGGGTGGCTTTGTCGAAAATGGCGATGGTGCCGCGGCGGTTGTGGATGGTGAACAGCCTGTCGCCGGCCATTTCGGCGATGTCGTCGGCGTACATGCCGGCGGCGTTGACCAAATAGCGGCACTTGATGATGCCCTTGTTGGTCACAACGCCCACGATCTTGTGGTCTTCGGTGAGCACCTTGCCCACGGTGGTGTTGAACAGGAACCTGACGCCGTTGGTGGCGGCGTTTTCGGCCAAAGCCACGCACACGTAGGGGGTCTCGACCAGGCCGAAGTTGGGCAGGTACAGGGCCGCCACGGGGTGGATGCCGTTTTGTTCGTACGCCGGCTCGATCTCGTTGATCTGCTCGGGGGTGAGGATCTTCATGCCCGGTACTTTGTTTTTAAGCCCCAGTTCAAAGCGGGCGTAAACTTTGGGCAAATCCTCCATTTTGGTGACGACTTCCAAATACCCCGGCCGGATCATGCCCACGTGCAGCTCGCGCTCCCAATCGTCGTAGCGCTTGTTGCCGATGCGGTTCATCTCGGACTTGAGGGTGCCGGGCTTTACGGCCATGCCGTGGTGGATACAGCCGTTGTTGGCCTTGGAGCAGCCGGTGGAGACGTCGTCGCCCATTTCGGCCACCAGCACCTTCAGGTTGTACTTTGCGATCTCGCGGGCGATGCCGCAGCCGATGATGCCCGCGCCCACGATGAGCACGTCGCACTCTTCCACCACGCCCTTCTTTTCGCCGGCTTCCACAAAGGGGGTATAGTCCTTCTTCTTCATGACGACGCCGCGCGCGGTCATGTCGCTGACCACGTTGCGCACGCCTTCCACGTGGGCCACGGCGTGGCCGACGTCGATGAGCGTTTGATAGGTGCTGCACTCGCCTGCCAAGTGCACGATGCGCCGCTCATCCACCGTCGCCGTGACCTTTTCGTCGGGGAAGGTCTTGGCCAGCATTTCATTCACGGTTTTTTCCAGCATGTTCTCACCTTCTCTGTTGTGGTTCTCCTACGGTTTCACACATGACGGTTCCGGTTGCCCGGCACGCTAAAATAATTTATTCCATACTTTACGGTCATACGCCGCTGCCTTCGCGCCGCTGCGCGGGCCCTGGCCACTGCTGCGCCAGCCTGCAGAAAAAGGGGGAAAAAGCGGAAAAGACGGCGGATAAGGTACGGAATTCATTACAAAAGATGCCAGTAAAAAGGAGCGCTTCTGCTCTTTGTAACCAATATAGTTCTTTCGGGGAAGATTGTCAATAACACAGAGCTAAATATTTTTATCACAACCGCGAAAAGTAGGGTGCAAACCCTGCGCGCTCTTTGCGCGGCTGGCCGGGCAAAACGCCCGGCGTGAAAATATTTTTCTCGTTTTTATTAAAAAAGTATGGTATACTAAAAGCGCCTCTCTTAAAGTACTTTATTCCGTAAGTTATGAGGCGCCGCAGCGCCAGCGCCAAAGCACAAGCGCCCCTGGCCGGTTCTGCGGCAGCCCCCCATCATCTTCTCCCCCGCGGAGGTGCCCTGTTTATGAAACGCATCCTTGCCTGTTTTAAAGTCACCGACGATTTCGACAGCCTCATGCCCGCCGAATGGGAAAACCTTGGCACCGGCGCGCCGGACACCAGCTACGTCAAGCGCCTGCTGGGCTGCTTTGACGAGGCGGCGCTGGAAAACGCGCTGCTGTTTGGCGACGCTTTGCGGGCGCTGGGCGAAGAGGTCGAACTGACCGCCCTGACCCTGGACCCGGGGTATTCCGACCACATTGTAAAAAACCTGCCGGCCATTGGTTTTGCGCGCGTGGTGTGCCTGGAATCGGGCGCCGATTTGCGCTTTGCCCCCGAGGAGACCGCCCGGCTACTTTCCGAATTTATAAAGGAAAACGGGCCGTACGACGCGGTGTTTGCCGGGCAGCAGGCGCCGCCCTACAACAGCGGCCTGGTGCCCTATTTTCTGGCCGCCCGGCTGGGGCTGCACTGCCTGGCGAACGTGCGCGTGCTCGCGCCGGAAGGCGGGGGCGTAACGGTATTGCAGGAGGCCGACGGCGGCGGCACGCTGCGCCGCCGGGCAGAGCTCCCGCTGCTGTTCGTGGTGGGGAATGCCGAGCGCTCGTACTTGCGGGTGCCCACTTTGCGGGAAAAGCTGGCCACCAAGGGGTTCGCGCCCGAGCGCAGGGCGGCAGAGGCCGGCGCGCCGGCGCTTGCGCCCTGCGCCTTGGAGCGCGAGAGCGTGGAGCGCAGCTGCGAAATGATCGAAGGCGGGACGGCAGAAGAGCAGGCCCGCGCCCTGTACGACGCTTATTTGAAGGAGGCGCTGTCATGAAGACCGTGCTCGTGACCTTTGCCGCCCGGCCGGAAGAGGCCCGCGCCCTGCTCGCCGCGGCGCGCGCGCTTGCGGACGAACCGCCGCTGTGGTGGGAACTGACCGACGACAGCTGTGCCGAGGGCTACCTTGCGCCCCTTGCCGGGCGCGCGCAGGCCCAGGGGGCCGAGGCCCTGCTCTTTCCCGCCGGGAAGGCGGGGCTGAGCGCGGCGGCGCAGCTTGCCGCCCGGCTGGGCCTGCCCATTTTGACCGAACTGACCGCCCTTACAAAAGACCGGGCCGCGCGCGCGGCCTACAACGCCAACCTCACGGCGTGGTTCGCGCTGCCGGCGCGCTTTGTGGCCACCGTAACGGTGTCTGCTTTTGCGCCGGCCGGGGGCGAACTGCCCGCCGCCGAAGCGGTAGGACCCCAGGCCGAGCCCTGGAACGAGCTGGTGGAGCGCCTGCCGCCCGCCGAAGACCCCCTCGCCCTAGCCGGCGCCGAGCGGGTGGTGGCCTGCGGCAAGGGCGCCGCGCTCAAAAAGAACCTGCCGGTGTACGCGGAGCTTGCGCAGCTCTTGGGCGCCGAGCTGGGCGGCACCCGCCCCACCGCCATTGACGGCGATCTGCCGCACAGCCGGCTCATCGGCATTTCGGGCACGCTGCTGCACCCCAAGCTGTGCCTGGCGCTGGGCGCTTCGGGCGCGCAGGCCTTTGCCGCCGGGGTGCAAAAGAGCAAGCTGCTCATCGGGGTGAACAACGACCCCACGGCCCCGCTCTTTCGCCTGTGCCACGCCGGGGTCGTTGCCGACGCCGCGGAATTTGCCCGGGCGCTCTGCGACCTGCTTCGCGAACAGGGCAACGGCTGAACCGCCGTTTTTCCGCTTTGAACCGCTGCCAAACAGAAAGGAACCGACATGATCGACCACGCGGAATACCTCAAAGACGAATCCCGCCTGAGCGGCGCGGCAGAGGCCGTGCTCTTTCCCCAAAGCGCCGAAGAACTGGCGGCGCTTTTGAAGGAAGGCCGCCCCGTGACCTTCCAGGGCGCGCGCACCGGCATTATGGGCGCGGCCGTGCCCACGGCCGGGCGGGCGGTGAACCTGACCGCGCTTTCGGGCGCGACCGCCCTGGGGCAGGACGAAAAGGGATTTTGGATCGACGTGCTGCCCGGCACGCTGCTGTGCGACCTGCGGGCCGCCCTGCGCCGCAGGGAGTTTGACACCGCGCGCTGGAGCGATGCCTCCAAAGCGGCGCTCAAAAGCCTTCCCGCCGGGCTGGACTTTTTGCCCGACCCCACCGAGGAAACGGCGAGCCTGGGCGGCATGTTCATGACCAACGCCGGCGGGCCGTCCTCGCTTTCCTGCGGGCGGACGGCCGAGCACGTGCTCGCAGTGGGCGGCCTGTTCGCCTCGGGCGAGAGCTTTGCGCTCGCGCGCGGGCAGTGCCAGATAGACGGCGCCGGCCGCTGCGCGCTGCCGGGCGGGCAAACCCTTCAGCTTCCCGCCTGCCCGGGGCTTTTGCTGCCCCTTTGCCCCGCGCCGGGGCAGGACCTTGTGGACCTTCTTTCGGGCAGCGAGGGCATGCTGGCGGCAGTTACCTCGCTCAGGCTGCGGCTTTCGGCCCGGCCGAAAGTGCGCTGGAGCGTGGTGTTCTTCTTTGACGGCCCCCAGGGGGCGGCCGCCTTTGCCGACGGTGCGCTGGCCATGCGCCCGGCCTGGGAAGGGTGCGATCTGCTTTCCCTGGAATACCTGGACGAACGCTCGCTTGGGCTGTTTTGCAGCCTGCGCCGCACTCAGAGCCGCCTGCAGGTGCTGCCCGACCTGCCCGAAGGGGCCCGCGCCGCCGTGATGGCCGGCCTGGGCGGGGCGGAAGAGAGCAGCGTGGAGGAAGCGCTGGGCGCTTTGCTCGAGTGCTTTGTGGAAGCCGGCGGGCAGGAAGAGGACACCTGGGCAGCCGACACGCCCGACGAAATTGAAAAATTCCAGCTGCTGCGCCACGCCGTGCCCGAAGGGGCCAACGCCGTTGTGGACCAGAACCGGCAAAAGGAACCCGCCCTGCACAAGCTGACCGCCGACGTCTCCTTCCCCAACGCGCCGCTTTGCGGCCTGCTGCCGGAGCTTTTGGGCCTGGTGGAGGAAAGCGGGCTGGACGGCGCGCTGTTTGGCCACCTGGGCGGGCGGCACTTCCACCTGAACCTGCTGCCCCGCGACCGCGCCGGACTGGAGCGGGCCGAGGCGCTGTGCGAGGAGGTCTGCCGCCGCTCGCTTGCGCGCGGGGGCTCGCCCGCCGCCGAAAACGGCGTGGGCAAAACCAAGCGCGCTCTGCTTGCCCGCCTGCTTCCTGCGGATGTTTTGGCGGCCATGCGGGCCGTGAAACAGGCCTTTGACCCGCAGGGCGTGCTGAACCCCGGCAATTTCTTCTAAGACCCGGCCGGATATTTTTGCACAGAGGGGAAGATCTGGCCCCAAATCAGGAACGCGGGGCTTGCGGCTTTTCTCTTTTGCCATTTGGCTTTTCCTTCAACGACCCTTGCGGGCACGGGCTTTGTTGACGCCCTGTGCCGGCGCGAAAGGAGCGGGCATGAACATTGTGGTGTGCATCAAGCAGGTGCCGGCGAGCGCGGAGGTGCGCATGGACCCCGAGACCGGCGTGCTGCTGCGCGATTCTGCCGAAGGGCGCCTGAACCCCTACGACGCCGTGGCCATTGAAGCGGCGCTGCGCCTGCGCGAAGAGGGCGACACCCTGACGGCGCTTGCCATGGGCCCCGCCGCCGCCGAAAAGGTGCTGCGCTTTGCCTGGGCCATGGGCGCCGACCGCGCGGCGCTTTTGTGTGACCGCGCCTTTGCGGGGGCGGATGTGCTCTCTACCGCGCGGGCGCTTTCGCAGGCCATATTGGCGCTGGGGGGCGCGGAACTCGTTGTTTGCGGCCGGCAGACCACCGACGGCGACACCGCCCAGGTCGGCCCGGCGCTGGCGGCCTTTTTGGGCCGGCCCTGCGCCTGCTGGGTGCAGAGCTTTGCGCGCGAGGACGGCGGCATAACGGTGGAGCAGGCCCTGACGGGCGGGGTGGGAAAGGCCCATTACCCCCTGCCCTGCGTGCTGGCGGTGGACAAGACCGCCTGCGTGCCCCGCGCGCCCTCGTTGAAGCGCAAGCTGGCCGCGGGGAAGGCGGCGCTTGAAACGCTGACCCTTTCTTCCCTGCCGGACTGCGACCCGGCGCACTACGGCCTTTTGGGCTCGGCCACTTCGGTCAAGCGCATCTTCCCGCCCGAGCGCCCCCAGCGGGGGCAAAGCATTGGCGGCACGCTCGCAGAACAGGCCGCCTATTTGGCCGCGGCGGTGCGCGAAACAGCAAAGGAGGGTCAACCATGGCTCTGATCTTCGACGCCGCGCGCTGCACGGGCTGCGGAGCCTGTGTGCGCGCCTGCCCCTTTGGGGTGCTCTCGCTTGCCGGCGGCCACGCCGTGGAAGGCGAGGGCTGCCGGGCCTGCGGAGCCTGTGTGCGCGCCTGCCCCCACGGCGCGCTCGAGCTGCCCAAAAAAGCCGCGCCCGCCAAAAAAGCCGCGGGTTTTTTGGTGTTTTTGCAGTTTGAAGGCACAAAGCTTTTGCCGGTTTCTTTGGAGCTGCTGCACGCCGCCCAGGCGCTGGCCGCCCCCAGCGGCGAGCCGGTGTGGGGCGTGGCGGTGGGGCACGGCCTGCCGGACGGGGCCTTTACAGGCTTGGGGATCTCCCAGGCGTGGGTGTACGACGACCCGGTGTTTGCCAGCTTTTGCCCGGACGCCGCCGCCGCGGCGGTGTGCGACTGTGTGCGCGCCCTTTCGCCGGCGGCGCTGCTCTTTGGCGCCACGCCGGAGGGCCGCAGCATTGCCCCCCTTGTAGCCGTAGCCTTTGAGACCGGCCTGACGGCCGACTGCACCTCGCTCTATTTGGACGGCGGGCTGCTGGTGCAGGTGCGCCCGGCCTTTGGCGGCAACGTCATGGCCGAGATCCTCACCCGCACCGCCCGGCCGCAGATGGTAACGGTGCGCCCCGGCGTGCTCCATTACCCCGCCAAACCTTCGGCAAGGCCCCCCCGCATCCTGCGCAGGGCCGCCCCCTACCCCACCGCCCTGCGCCCGCTGGGCTTTGCGCCCCAGGAGCAAACGGGCGACATTGCCGGCGCAAAGTTCCTTTTGGCCATTGGCAACGGCGCGGCTTCCAAGGAGCAGGTGGCGCTGTTTCGGGGGTACGCCGAGCGGCTGGGGGCGGCCCTTGCCTCCTCGCGCGCACTGGTGGAAAAGGGGCTGATGCCCCTGAGCGAACAGATCGGGCTGAGCGGCAAGGCGGTGGCGCCCGAGCTGCTGATCGCCTGCGGCATTTCCGGCTCGGTGCAGTTCTGCGCCGGCATCGGCGGGGCCAAGCGCATCATCGCCATCAACAGCGACCCCAACGCCCCCATTTTTTCGGCCGCGCACGAGTACATTGTGGGCGATATGTACGAGCTGCTGCCCGCCCTGCTCGAACGGCTGGAGGGAACTGCCGGCTGACCCACCCCAAAGCCCACCCCAGACAGCCCACCCCAGACAGCCCACCCCAGACAGCCCACCCCAGACAGCCCACCCCAGACAGCCCACCCCAGACTTTCTCGCTGCGCTCGAAAGCCTGGGGACCCCGGGCGAGCTTCTCAGCTTCATGGGTGCAGGCTCTATCGCGGGGACCCCGGGCGAGCTTCTCAGCTTCGTGGAAAAAACTCCATCGCGGGGGCCCGGGCCTAGCGCTCTGCTTCATGGGTGCAGTCTCTCTCGCGGGGGCCCAAAGCCCACCCCACACAATCTCACTGCGCTCGATTGTGCGGGGGCCCCGGGTGTAGTGCTAAGTTTTGTTGTACAAACTCCAGCGCGGGGGCTGCGGGCGAAGGCGCGCGGTGCGAAACCAAAAGCGGCCAAGCGGCAAAACAAGGGCCAAACGGAGCATTTTTCCCTATAAAGGCAGGAATCCCCCTACTTCCATCGAATCTGACAATCAAATCGTCAGATCCGCCACGCTTTCTTATGGAAAGCGCACTTTGCGGCGGCGGCCGGCCGGAAGCGCTTGCGCGATCAGGCCGCAGCCGCAAAATCCGCAGCAAAGGCGCGCCTTTGCTGCGTCAATGAAATGGAGGTTTTTATGCGCATCCTACTGACCAACGACGACGGCATCAGCTACCCCGGCATCCGGCTGCTCGCGGCCGAGCTCTGCGGCGAACACGAGGTGTGCATCGTGACGCCCGCCTCGCAGCGCAGCGGCGCCAGCCACAGCGTCACCTTCATCGACCCCATCTTCCTCGAGCTGACCAACCCGGCGCTCGAAGGCTTCACCGGCCGCGCCTACGGCCTTTCCGGCACGCCGGTGGAGTGCCTGTGGCTGGCGCTCGACAGGCTTTTCCCCCAGCCCGACCTGGTCATTGCCGGCATCAACAACGGCCACAACCTGGGGAACGACATCTTCCTTTCGGGCACGGTAAACGTCGCCATCGCCGCGGCGCTGCGGGGGGTGCCGGCCATCTCCTCCTCTCTTTGCGCCCACAACAGCAAGGACTACCTGCCCGCCGTGAAGGTAACGGCCAAGCTGGTGGAATACGTAAAGACCCACCCCATTCCGCCGCGCACGGTGTGGAACCTGAACGTGCCCAACATTCCCCTTGCCGAAATGAAGGGCGTGGCCTTCCCCCCGCTGGACAAAAACGGCTACCGTTACAGCTACGTGGAGGGCAGAAGCCCCTTTGGCCTGGACTACTACTGGCCGGACTGCCGCTACTACGACCCCTGGCCCTTTGAGGGCGCGCCCAGGACCGACCGCGAGTTCATCGAGGCGGGGTATGTGACTTTGACCCCCATCACCGTCGATCTGACCGACCACGCCGGGCTGGAGAAGATGAAGGAAGAGCCCTTTCAACTGTAACAATGGTTCGCTGCAAAAGGAGGCTGCCGCAAAATAGGCGACAGCTCCTTTTTGTGCAGGCTCTGCCCTGTGCGCCCTTTTAACGCAGCAAAAAACCAGCCCAAACCAGGCTGGTTTTTTGCGTTGGCTTTTGCTGCGTTCCCTGCGCGGTCACATGTGCTTCACGCGGTCGTGCTCCTCGGCGCGCTTGGCGTCGTTGAAGCGGTCCAAGGTGCCCACCAGATAGCCGGTGATGCGGCGGATGCGCTGGAAGGGCTGGGGTTCGAACTCGTATTTCATGTCCACGAACTCGCCGTCTACGGTGAGGTCCAGGGATTTGAGGGTGCGCTCGGGGTTGTCTTTTTTGATGAGCGCCACGTAGGCGTCGATCTCCTGCTGGGGCATTGCGCCGCCGTTTACGGTCACGGTCATGGGAAACCCTCCTTTGTTCACCGCCGGCGCGCGGCCGGCCGGTGCGGCTTTCAAATTCTCAAGATGTAGTATAGTTTACCACTGTACAAACCCAATATCAAGTGCTGCGCGCGATTTTTTCGCGCGGCCGGGCGCGGGCGGTTTTCCGTTTTTTGGCCGCGCCGCGGGCGCTTTGGGCGGTGCGCCCTGCGCCGCGCCCCCGTTCACTCCATCGTTCTTTCCGCCGTTCTTTTTCTTGTTCTTTCTGGTTTGATGATACCCCATGTTTGCCCTTTGTTCCGTGAAAAAGTCACGGAACCAAGCGGCGCGAGAAAGACTTTGCCCGGCGAAACCCGCCAGGCGGGAGGAGCTGCCCCGCCGGGCGGCGGGGCGGCCAAGGGTCTGCCGGGCGGCTGGCAGCAGAGCGGGCAAGCGCCCCCAAAACGCGGCGGCGCCCCGGCCCTTCTCCAGAAATTCTTGGAAAAAGCCGGGGCGCAGGCAAAGGCGAGCAGGCGGCGGTCACACCATTTTTTCCTGCTTGACCTTTTTGTCGATGACGTGGCGGGAGGCGAGCTCGGCGCGCACCTCCTCCAAGGAGATGCCCATCTCGGCCATGAGCACCAGCACGTGGTAGGCGAGGTCGGCGATCTCGTACACAGTCTCGCGCTTGTCGCCCCCCTTGCCGGCCACGATGACCTCGGTGGATTCCTCGCCCACTTTTTTGAGGATCTTGTCGATGCCCTTTTCGAACAGATAGGTGGTGTAGGAGCCCTCCTTTTTTTCGGTCCTGCGGCCCTCGATGAGGGTCATGAGGCCGTCGAGCGTAAAGGGTTCGGGCGCATCGGGGTCGCGGGCCAGGTCCTGGAAAAAGCAGGATTCCGCGCCGGTGTGGCAGGCCGGGCCGGCCTTTTCCACCTCTACCACCAGGGCGTCGGCGTCGCAGTCGGCAATGATGCTGACGATGCGCTGCACATTGCCCGAGGTTTCTCCCTTGCGCCACAGCGTCTGGCGGGAGCGGGAGTAAAAGCAGGTGCGGCCCTCTGTTAGGCTGATCTCTAAGCTCTCGCGGTTCATGTAGGCCAGCGTCAGCACCTGTTTGGTGGTGTGGTCCACCACAACGGCGGGGATGAGGCCCTTTTCGTCGAATTTCAGTTTGCCCAGCAGGCTCTCGTTCACTTCCATGGCAATGTTTTCATTCCCTTCCCAAAAATCGGTTTTCGCCCCAAAGGCGCTGGGAGCTGTTGTGAAACAGGCGGCCGCCTGTTTTGCGAGTTTTTTTACCGTTCGCTTGGCCGCGCTCAGGGGGCTTTGTGCAGCTGCCGCACGGGGATGCCCGCTTCACTCAGCTCGCGCTTGAGGCCGGCGATCTTTACCTCGCCGAAGTGGAAGATGGAGGCGGCAAGCCCGGCGTCCACCCCCGGCAGGGCGGTAAAAAGCTCCACAAAGTGCCGCGCGCAGCCCGCCCCGCCCGAGGCGATGACCGGCACGTTCACCACGCTGCACACCGCTTCGAGCATCTCGAGGTCGAAGCCCTGCTTGACGCCGTCGGTGTCGATGCTGTTGAGCACGATCTCGCCCGCGCCCAGGGAGACGCCCCGCTTGATCCACTCGATGGCGTCAAGCCCGGTATCCTCCCGCCCGCCTTTGGCGAACACGCGGAAGGCGCCGTTTACCCGCTTGGCGTCCACCGAGAGCACCACGCACTGGTCGCCGTACTTTTGCGCGGCGGCGCGGATGATGCCCGGGTCCTTGAGCGCGCCGGAGTTGACGCTGACCTTGTCGGCCCCGCACTTGAGCACGCGGTCGAAGTCCTCTACGCCGTTGATGCCGCCCCCCACCGTAAGGGGGATGAACACCGTGGAAGCGGTCTCGATGAGCACGTCGGTAAAGAGCCGGCGGCCTTCGGCCGAGGCGGTGATGTCGTAAAACACCAGCTCGTCGGCCCCGCAGGAGCTGTAATAGGAAGCCAGCTCGACGGGCGAGGAGACGTCGGACAGCCCCTGGAAGTTGACGCCCTTGACCACCCGGCCGTTTTTGACGTCCAGGCAGGGGATGATGCGCTTGGTGATCATGCTTCCTCCTTTGCCGCTTGCAGGGCTTCGGCGAGGTCCAGCCCGCCGGTGTACAGGGCTTTGCCCAAAATGGCGCCCGCAAGCCCCAGGGCCTTCAGGGCGCGCACATCCTCGAGGGTGCTGACCCCGCCCGAGGCGATGAAGTCCATGGAAAAGCGGCGGGTGAGTTCTTCGTACAGCGCGTGGTTGGCGCCGCTCAACAATCCGTCTGTTGAAATGTCGGTACAGATAACGGTCTTTGCGCCCAGTTCCTGAAGGCGGGCGCAGAAGCCGAAGGCCGTCCAGTCGCTCAGTTCCGTCCAGCCCTTGACGGCCACCATGCCGTCCTTGACGTCCACCCCCACGGCGATGCGCGAGCCGAAGCGCGCGATCATGCGGGCGAGAAAGTCCGGGGCGTTTACGGCCGCCGTGCCCAGAATGACGCGGCAGGCCCCGGCGTCGAGGTAGCGCCGCACGACCTCCTCTTCCCGCACGCCGCCGCCCACTTCGGCCTGCAAGCCGCAGGAAACGAGCTGTTCGATGGTTTTGAAATTGGGGGTGCCGCCGGACTTGGCGCCTTCGAGGTCCACCACGTGCAGGTATTTTGCGCCCGCGGCCAAAAAGCCCTGGGCAACGGCGAGCGGGTCGGTGCTGTACACCGTTTTTTGCGCGTAGTCGCCGCGCACCAGCCGCACCGCGCAGCCTTCGATGAGGTCGATGGCTGGAAACAGTTCCATGCTGCTCCCTCCTTTTTACAGCCGGGCAAAGGCCCGCAGAATTTTCAGCCCCACTTCGCCGCTCTTTTCGGGGTGGAACTGCGTGGCAAACAGGCTGCCCTGCCACACGGCGGCGGTGAGGGGCGCGCCGTAATCGGTGGTGGCGGCCAGCGAGTCCTCACAGTGCGCGGCGTAGTAGGAGTGCACAAAGTACACGTAGTCGCCTTCTGAAACATCGGCAAAAATGGGGGCCTTGGGGCGCTCTTTGGGAAAGTTCAGCACATTCCAGCCAATGTGCGGCACCTTATAGCCCTTCCCCACCGCCGGGGCAATGGGTTCCACCCGGCCCTTGAGCAGCCCGAGCCCGGGGTGGACGCCGTATTCCAGGCTTTCTTCAAACAACAGCTGCATTCCCAGGCAGATGCCCAGCACGGGCTTGCCGGCGCGGGCTTCCTCGCAGAAGGCCTCCTGCAGGCCGCTTTCCTTGAGCTTTTTGGCGGCGTCGGCAAAGGCCCCCACGCCGGGCAGCACGATCTTGCTGGCGCGGCGGAGGGCGGAAGCCTCGCGGGTGACCTCGGCCTGCGCGCCCACGCAGGCAAAGGAACTTTTGAGCGAAAACAGATTGCCCACGCCGTAATCCACAATGGCGATCATCACAGCACCCCTTTGGTGGAGGGGATCTCGTTTGCCGCGGCCAAATCGATGGCCACGGCGGCCCTGAGCGCCCTGCCCAGCGCCTTAAAGGCCCCTTCGATGATGTGGTGGGAATTTTTGCCGGCGAGCTGGCGGATGTGCAGGTTGAGCCCCATGGTGCGGCAGAGCGCGACCATGAACTCGTCGAACAGCTCGGTGTCGAAATCGCCGACCTTCTGGGTGGGGATGTTCAGCTCGCCCACGTACAGCCCGCGGCCGGAAATATCTGCCGCGCAGAGGATGAGCGCTTCGTCCATGGGCAGCAGCATGCTGCCGTAGCGGGTGATGCCCCGCTTGTCGCCCAGGGCCTGCGCAAAGGCCGTGCCCAGGCAAATGGCCGCGTCTTCGGTGGTGTGGTGGTAGTCCACCTCGCAGTCGCCCGCGCAGGTGAGCGTGAGGTCGAAGCGGCCGTGCCCCGCAAACAGGGTGAGCATATGGTCTAAAAACCCGCAGCCGGTCTGGATGCTGCTTTCCCCCCTGCCGTCCAGGTTCAAGGCAAGGGAAATGCTGGTTTCTTTGGTGGTGCGTTCTACGCTTGCCGTGCGCGTCATGTGGCGCTCCTTTCTCGTTTCGTCGCTAGGGCCGCTCAGTCTTCCGGGCGGGCCAAGATCTCGTCTGTGGCTTCTAGCAGGCGCTGCATTTGCGCCAAAGAGCCCACCGTAATGCGGACGTAGTCGGTGGTAACCGGCTTATCGAAGTGCCTCACCAGCACCCCCCGCTCCTTGAGCAGCTGGTAATACCGCTTGCCGGGGAGCCCAGGGCACTTGGCAAACAAAAAGTTTGCCAGCGAGTTGGTGAGCACAAAGCCCCGCTTTTTGAGTTCTTCGGCCGCAAAGGCGCGGGTCTTTTGAATGGTGCGGCAGTTTTCCTCGTAGTAGGCGGCGTCATCCAAAGCCGCTTCGCCGGCCAAAAGCGTCAGACGGTTGACGTTGTAGGGGTTGGTGGAGTTGCGGATGGTCTGCAGGTCGCAAATGAGCGCTTCGCTGCCCAAGCCGTAACCCAGGCGCGCGCCTGCCATGGAGCGGGCCTTGGAGAAGGTCTGCACCACCAGCAGGTTTTCGTAGCGGGGAATGAGCGCCACGGCAGACTGTGCGCCGAAGTCCACGTAGGCTTCGTCCACCACCACCACGCGGTCGGGGTTGGCCTGCAAAATGCCCTCAATCTCGTCTAGATCGAGCGCCAGCCCGGTGGGGGCGTTGGGGTTTGCGAGCACCACCATGGCGTCGTTTTGCTTGTAATCCTCAGGGTCGATGGAAAAATCTTCCCTGAGCGGCACCTCGCGCGCGCGCAGGCCGTAAAGGGCGGCAAACACCGGGTAAAACCCGTAGCTGGTGGCGGGGTAGGTCACGGGGTTTTCCCCGTCGCAAAAAGCCGAGAAGGCGAAGGACAGGATCTCGTCGGAGCCGTTGCCCAGCACGACGTTTTCGCTCTTGAGCCCGTAGTATTCGGCCAGCTTTTGCCGGAGCGCCCGGCCTTCCGGGTCGGGGTAGAGGTTGAGTTTGCCGGCTTCGGCTTCGCTGAGCCGCCGGATCACGCCGGGCGAGGGCGGGAAGGGCGACTCGTTGGTGTTGAGCTTGACGTACTGCATATCCTGCGGCTGTTCGCCCGCCACGTAGGGCGAAAGCGCAAAAAGCCGTTTGCTTAAAAACCTGCTCATGCTCTGCCTCCTGTTTCGCCGCGCACCAGGGCGCTGCGGGCGTGGGCTTCCAACCCTTCGCTGCGGGCAAAGCGCGCCACTTTCTGCGCCTCGCGCGCCAGGGCTTCTTCTGTGTAGTAGGTAAACGAGGACTTCTTGACAAAGTCATCCACCGAAAGCGGGCTGGAAAAGCGCGCCGTGCCGCCGGTGGGCAGGGTGTGGTTGGGGCCGGCAAAGTAGTCGCCCAGCGCTTCGGGGCAATGGCGGCCCAAAAAGATGGAGCCGGCGTTTTCTATTTGCCCGAGGTAGGCAAAGGGGTCGTCCACGCACACTTCCAGGTGTTCCGGCGCGATGCGGTTGGCCACCTGGATGGCCTGGGCGATGGAGTCGGCCACGATGATCTTGCCGTTTTGTTCGATGGAGGCGCGGGCGATGGCCTCGCGCGGGAGGACGGCGAGCTGCGCTTCGAGCTCCTGCGCGACCGCCGCGGCGAGCGCCGCGCTTTCGGTGACCAGCACGGCCGAGGCCATGACGTCGTGCTCGGCCTGGGAGAGCATGTCGGCCGCCAGCACGCGGGGGTCCGACTTGCCGTCCGCCACGATGAGGATCTCGGACGGCCCGGCGATCATGTCGATGTCCACCAAACCGTACACCTGGCGCTTGGCCTCGGCCACGTAGACGTTGCCGGGGCCGACGATCTTGTCCACCCGCGGCACGCTCTCGGTGCCGTAGGCCAGCGCCGCCACGGCCTGCGCGCCGCCCATTTTGAAGATGCGGTCCACCCCGGCGATCTTCGCCGCGGCGAGGATGGCGGGGGCGATGGCCCCGCCCTTGGCCGGCGTGACCATGACGACCTCTTTGACCCCGGCGATCTTGGCGGGCAGGCAGTCCATGAGCACGGTGGAAGGGTAGCTGGCGGTGCCGCCCGGCACGTAGATGCCGGCGCGGGCCAGGGGCATGACCTTTTGCCCCAGCACCACGCCTTCGCGCGGGGTCAAAACAAAACTGGTGCGCACCTGCTTTTGGTGGAAGGCGGCAATGTGCTCTTTGGCCTCTTCCATGACCGCAAAAAGCGCCGGGCCGGCGGCCGCCGCGCCCTCCTCCCACTCTTCTTTCGTCAGTTCCAGCGCGGCGGGGGCCGCGCCGTCGAAGCGCGCGCAGTACTCTTTAACGGCCGCGTCGCCCCTCGCCTTTACCTCTTCCAAAATGGCGCGCACGGCGGCGGAAACGTCTGCCGTTTCCTCTTCGCGCGCAAAGATCTTTTCTTCTGAAAAGCCCTGAATGATGCGGATCATGCCTGTTCCTCCAGCGCGGCCCGGACGCGGCTTAAGAGTTCGAGCACGCGGTCGTTCTTGAATTTGTAGCTGACCTTGTTGGCCACAAGGCGGGTGCTGATGGGCAGGATCTCCTCGAGCACCACCAGGTCGTTTTCCTTTAAGGTCGTGCCGGTCTCCACAATGTCGACGATGACGTCGGAAAGGCCCAAAAGGGGCGCGATCTCGATGGAGCCGTTGAGCTTGATGACGTCGATCTCGCGGCTGCGGGAGGCGAAGTATTCCGCCGCGATGCGGGGGAACTTGGTGGCCACGCGCAGCGGCCGGTCGGGGTTTAAGTCCGCCCCCTTTTTGCCCGCCACCATCATGCGGCAAACGCCCATTTTCAAATCGCACAGCTCGTAGACGTCGGGCTGCTCTTCCAATAAAATGTCCTTCCCCACAATGCCCACGTCGGCCGCGCCGCGCTCCACGTAAATGGCCACGTCGGAGGGCTTGGCCCAAAAGCAGCGCACCCTGTTTTTGGGGTTTTCAAAAATGAGGGCGCGGCTGCCCTTGGCGAGCGCGCCGCAGCCGTAGCCGATGGTTTCCAGCAGGCCGGCGGCCTTTTCGCCCAGCCGCCCCTTGGGCAGCGCAACGCTAATCCACTCGCACAACGCTCGTCAGCCTCCCTTCGCTGATGGTGGCCACCTGCCGGCAGCGCACCGTGCCGTCGTCGGTCTTTTGCACACACACGCTCTTGCCCTCGGCGGTGAGCACGCGCACGGCGGAGAGCAGCTCTGCCATGCCGGTCGATTCGCTGTAGAGCAGCAGGGTATCCACATCGTAGGGGCGCTCTTCGGCGTACTGTTCTTCCAGCAGGCCCAAATACACCGCAAACCCCACCGCCCCGCCGGACTTGCCGAAGCGCTGGAGCAGGCCGTCGTACTGCCCGCCGGAGAGCACGCAGCCCTGCACCCGGGGCAAATACCCCTGGAAGATGACGCCGCTGTAGTAGCTGGGGTCGTAGCGCAGGGTAAAGTCGAGGTGCAGCCCCACGCCCGCTGCCCCCAGCGCCGCGCACAGGCCGCACAGCGCCTCAAACTCGGCCTGGGCGGCCCCGGCAAAGCACAGGCCCTGGAGGCTTTTTAACACCTCGTTTGCCGGGCCGTAGGCCGAGACCAACGCAAGGAGCGCCTGCCGCACCGCCGCCGGGGAGGATGCGAGCAGCTCTTCCAAGCGCTGCAAATTTTTGGAAAACACCGCCTCGTAGCAGCCTTCGCGCGCGCGGCCCGACAGGCCGGCCTCGCCGAGCAAACATTCGAGCAGGCCGACGTGGGAGAGGTCCAACGTATAGGGCCCGCCCATGGCGGCCATGCTTTTGTCGGCCAGCAGCAGCACCTCGACCAGGGCGTAACGGTCCACCTCGCCCACGAATTCCAGGCCGAGCTGCTGCATTTCGGCAAAGGTGCGCGCGCCCTTGGCGGCGCGGTAAACCGCCTCGCTGTAATACACGCGCTCGGGGCGCTTGGGCGCTTGGGGCGCGTTTTTGATGATGGAGAGCGTGACGTCCGGCTTTAGGGCCATGAGCTTTCCGTTGAGGTCGTGAAAGGTCAAAATGCTTTCGGTCTGCAAAAAGCTGCGGTAAGTGGCGTAAAAATCGTACTCCTCAAACTTGCTGACCCGAAAGCGCCGGTAGCCGAACTGCTCGTAAATGCCGCGAAGCGTCAGGCTGACCTGCTCGGCTCGCCTGAGCACATTGGTTTCCTTCATGTTGCCTCCTGCCGGCGGGCGCTTTTTGCTGCCGCCCCCGGTCTTATTGCCCTATCATCATACAGTGCTTTATTGATTTAGTCAAGTAAATTATGAAAGTGAGCGGCAAAATAACAAAGTGTTTTCCCTGCACAGCAAAAAGTTGTATACTCGATACTTGAACTTGTATTACAAGTATGCTATCATGGAGCAAACTGAGTATACCGCCAGTTCCTTTCGATTTTATTTATTTGCAGGAGGTTTTTTTCTATGGGCGCTTACCAACACCTCTTTTCCCCCTTCCGCCTGGGCAGCGTGACGCTCAAGAACCGCGTTGTCATGTCGCCCATGGGCACCCTGTTCTGCGAGCCGGACGGCTCGGTTTCCGACCAGATGGTGGCCTACTACCAAAAACGCGCCGCCGGCGGCGTGGGCATGATCCTTTTGGAGTACACCTCGGTAGACTTTCCCCGCGGGCGGGGCTCGGTAAACCAGCTTTCGCTTTCCGACGACAGCGTCATTCCCGGCTTTAAGAAGCTCGCTGAGTGCATCCGCCCCTACGGCGCAAAGGTGCTGGCGCAGCTGCACCACGCCGGCGAGCGCTCGGTGAGCCTGCCGGGCGAGCTGAACGTGGGGCCGATGGACCACCCCGGCAAGTGCCGCGCTTTGACCAAAGAAGACTTGGCCGCCCTTGCCGCCCGTTACGCCGAAGCCGCCAAGCGCGCCAAAACCGCCGGGCTGGACGGCGTAGAGATCCACGCCGGGCACGGGTATTTGGTGAACCAGTTCCTTTCGCCCCTGACCAACCAGCGCGCCGACGAGTACGGCGGCAGCACCGAAAACCGCGCGCGCTTTTTGATCGAGATCTTGCGGGCGGTGCGCGCCGCCTGCCCGCGGCCCTTCCTTTTGAGCGTGCGCCTGGCCGTAAGGGACTGGGCCGAAGGCGGCATTACGGTGGAAGAAGGCGTGAAGCTCGCCGGATTGATCGACCAAGAAGACATCGACCTCATCAACTGCACCAGCGGCCTAAAGAGCGGGTACTTTGGCGCGGTAGAGACCCAGGACCGCCCGGACGGCAACCGCCTGGACCTTGCCCGCGCCGTGCGCCCGCAGGTGAAGCACGCGGTGGCCATTGTGGGCAAGCTGCGCACCGGCGCGATGTGCGACGCGGTGATCGCCGACGGCACGGCCGACTTGGTGCTGCTCGGCCGCCCGCTCATTTGCGACCCGGAGTGGCCGAACAAAATGCGCACCGGGCGGGAGGAAGAGATCCGCACCTGCATCAACTGCATGGAAGGCTGCTACGCCGCGCTGGGCCAAAAGGGCGGCGTGCGCTGCGCGCTGAACCCCACGGTGGGCTACGAAGACCGCTACGACGAAAACGAACTGCCGCTTGCCAGAACCCCCAAGGCCGTGGCAGTGGTGGGCGGCGGCGTGACCGGCCTGCAGGCCGCGGTGACCGCCGCCGAGCGGGGGCACAAGGTGGTGCTTCTGGAACAAAGCGGCCAGCTGGGCGGGCAGCTGAACCTGGCCTGCCTGCCGCCGCACAAGCAGGACCTTAACACCATCGTGCCCTATTACGAGCGGCGCTTGCGTTCGCTGGGCGCAGAGGTGGTGCTGAACGCCGACGCCCTGAAAGAGATCGAGGCGCGAAAGATCGACAAGGTCATTCTTGCCACCGGCAGCACGCCCTTTGTGCCGCCCATTCCCGGCATTGAGCGGGCCGTGGGCGCGTGGGACGTGCTTTCGGGCAAGGCCGCCGTGGCCCCCGGGCAGAAGGCCGTGATCATTGGCGGGGGCAACGTGGGGTGCGAAACGGCGCTTTTCCTGCTGGAACGGGGCGCAAAAGCCGCCATCATCGAAATGCTGCCCACGCTCTCGAACGGGCAGGAAGCCACCCACCGCACCCGCGACCTGGGCATTTTGAAGGCCTCGGGGTCGCCCTTGTACACCCAGGCGAAGGTACAGGAAGTGACCGGCGAAGGGGTGGTGTTTACCGACGCCGAAGGCGTGACCCGCACCGAAGTCTGCGACGTGGTGATCACCTGCACCGGGCAGCGGCCGGCCGGCGGCGAGCTGTTTGACGCGCTGTGCGCGCGCGGCTACGACGTGGTGAAGGCCGGCGATGCGCTGGGGATGGGGAATATTCGTTCGAACGTGAGAAGCGGATTTTTGATTGGATATGGGGTTTGATGCCCTGATGGGGATCTGATGCCCTCCGGGGGTCCTGCGGGGCCCCCGATATTTCCTTGAAGAGGAAATATTGGGGTGGATTTTGACCCGGCGGCCTGTTGGCCGCCGGGTCAAATCATAAATTGGGGGATGAGCGGGCTGGGGGTAAGA